>DASXHM010000210.1:0-9771 GCA_036488495.1 Myxococcales bacterium
CACGTATGAGTCCTCACGCCCGCTATTTCCGCTTCGGGCGCGGCGATCTCCAATCGGAGCTGCGTCAGGAGTTGACGAAGAACGACGCCCCTCATGCTGTCGTCGCGGATGGAGGCGTCGAGTTCTCGGAAGCGAACGCCACCGCTGTGATGTCCTGCGTATGCAGGGTACGAGATCGACAGTTTCCGTGGTACCTGTTGATCTGCGATTCGGAGCGACAGTTTGCAGAATGCAGCGACGCGCTGAAGAAGCTCGGCTTGCCGTTCATCGCAGAACATCGTGAACGAGGACGAACTCTACTGGTCAGAAGGGCAGACAAAGGCAAGCTTATTCATGTTTTCGACGACGGTCGCCCGCGTTCTTGAGAGAGCCCGGCTGCCGGCTGTCGAGATGAGAGGTGGCTGGAATCTTGGCCTTGATGCGATGTATGAAGCATGAATCCATCGGGACGAGCTTTGCGCGAGAGAGCGATCATCTGATTCGCGCCCTCGTAGGCGTACCCTTCGTAGAGAAGGTGGCGGCTTACGAGTCGCTGAAGCGGAAGTACCTTCAACGGGTTTCCGATAAAGAGACACGGCTGGAGGTCAGGCGGAGGATCGCCGAGAGCCTGTTGATGGCGTCGATCTCGGAACCCTGGCCGATCCGCGAGCGGTATCTGCGGCGGCTGAAGAGGCTGGGCTTCACCGAGCCTTCGCAGGCCGTCCTCGCTTGTGGCTGGGCGTCGCGGAATGCGGCAGCCAAGAACGACGCTCGCGCCGTCCGCATCATTCGACGGCTGATCGCACGAACTCGACCAATGTTGGCGCAAAAGCACCTGCACCGGCGCTATGTCGCAGAGCACCTCGCCCGACTCGCCGAGATCGAGTCTCGTCTTGATGTAGCCACAGTTGACCGCCGTCCATCCGGTGCCCGTCGCGGCAGCGGTGCAAGGGCCGCCAAGTGACGCCGCGGATTAAGAGCTCGAAAAGATGTTCGGGAGTCCTGCGCATCCGCCAGCCGCGGTCATCCCGGCAGCATCGATCCTCGATTGGATGAACGACCGCGACCATGAGGTTCAAGGCATTCTCTTTTCGTGCCTGATGAATCCTTGGTACGCGAAATATATACATCCTCCATTGCCAGCGGGCGTCGTGCAGCGATTCAGCATGGGCTACTTGCGGCAATGCATCGTCGAGGGCAGGGCATCCGGCCGTTGGGGCCACAGCAACTATGACGCCGCACATGACGTCGCGACGTGGTTCGCCCAGCAATGGTCGGACGACCGCGAGTCATCGCGCGGCACGGTGATCGCCGATATCAAGGAGATGCTCGCGGCCGTGTATCGCTCTGGAGACGCCGCTACGAAACGATGCGTGGTCGACGGAGCGCTCGAGCACATGTTCCAGGTTGAAGGCGTTCCGGAGTTCTTCGCCTCGTGGCAGATGGACCCAATCCTAAGCCAGCCGTATGAGGAAGCCGCTGAATGGTCACGGTCGCAGCCGCCTTGAGCGGCGAGACCACCGGCACTGCCATGAGAGACGAGCACGCAAAGGGACGGACCATTGTAGTCGACGGCATCGTGCTGTCGGTCCCCGATGCCGTTTCGCGGGGCGCCGATTTCATGAAAGCCGGCCGGAATGAATCGGGCATGTGGGGCGTGTTCAACCACGCCAGCGGGCGCGTGCAGGTGTCGTGGACGAACCAGGGACAAATCTCCACCGAGCAGTACTTTGATTCGAATGGCGATCCGCACGGTCCGGAGTTGTCCCGATACGAGAACGGCGACCTGGAATGGGAGGTGCCGTGGGTTCGGGGAGTGATGAACGGGGTCGCACGCCAGTATGACCAAAGCGGGTCCGAGCTCTTTCGTTCCCCGTTCGTCGACGGCTGTGGCCTGGACTTGTGGGTCGGCGGAGGTCATGTCGTGGAGTTGCGTGAGTTCGTCGGAAGCGTGCCACACGGCGTCGAACGGTGGGGACATCCATTGATGCCCTACGAGGAAGGGCACTTCGTGCATGGATGTCGTTTCGGAATCGTTCGCGCTTGGCGCGGGCAAAACCTCGCGGCCGGCTACCCAAAATTCTACCTGGACGATGTGGAGACTTCGGCAGCCGAGTACGCGACAGCAGCCCGCGATCATTCGGAATTGCCTGCGTACCGAGTACGCGACGATCGCAGAGTGCGCGCGCTGCACCCGGGCCTCGCACGTTGCTGGTTCAGGGAAGACATCACGGCCAATCTCATGAAAATGCCTTTGAATCCCGACGCAATCGGATGCGGAGCTCCTGATTCCTGACTGGCGCCCATGAAACGACTCAATCAAAGCGAGAAGAAGCGAGCAAAGCGCGCGATCGCGAGGGCCTTCGGCGTCCCGCGCGGCGGCAAGTTGTTCGTCATCGAAGCGGCCGTGGAGGTCACGAGTCGCAAGGAGCTCGATGCGATCACGGAAGCGATCGCGCGCGTTCTTTGTCCCGTCCCGCCCGATGCTGATCATCGCTGCGCAAGACGGTGGGCGCTGATGAGCCACGCGGTCGAGAAAGACGATCGCGCGGGTTGGGAGCGGCTTTTGAATGAAACGTAGGTCTTGGTGATGCAGCGTCTAGACGCGAAGGACCGTGGGTGGCTCGGCGGTGCTCTTCGGAGGGCTATCGTCGGAGCGTGCTCTCAATCTCGAAGATGCCCAGGCTCAGCGTGTTGACAACGAATATCGTACGAGCGGCGTGATACAAGCCCGGGCGCGATGAATGAGGCGAGTCGCCGGCCGGAAGTTGTCCTCGGATTCGATGCGCGCGAGCAGTTCCTGTCGCCCGACGAGTCGTGGAGCAATGACCGCCGCAATCAGTTCCTGTTGCGGCCAGAGGTTGTAAAGCCGTTGTCCGTAGATGCTTGGGTTTGGCCGAGCATCTTCGGGAAAGGCCTGCCGTTGGCCGCCCGTCGGCCTGATCAGGTACGGCCGCCGTGGACAGGAAGCGTTGCCGAATTATGGGACGACCTGGCGGGGATGGACTCCTACATCGAGCCGTATCGACACCTGAACCATTGGCGCGTAGCCATCGGGATGGTGTCCGACGCCAACGCCGCGACTCGGACGCTTGCGCCCAATGCCATGATGGATGGCTTGAACCGGCAATGCCTCGGGTATGATGTCGCCGATGAATACCTGTTGAGCGGGCTCTCCAACTGCGGATATACGCCGGAGGAGCGAGAGGCCTTGGCGGCCACATGGGCGCCGCGCCTGAATGAGCATCATCTATTCGATGACGTTGACCACGCTTTCGAGTTCAGCCGAATGACTTCGGCGCGTGTCGTCGAGCATGCTCCCTTCTTCGTCTACGCGTTGTATCTGCTCGGCAGCCAATGCTGACACTCGAGGAACGGTCCGACATCGATGCCGCTGCTCTCAGGCGGGCGACGGCGGAGAGGGTTAAGGCGCTCGATAAGGCGGGCTTGTTCGCCGATGGTGTGGATGCGGAATACGTAGAACAGGCGCAATGGATGGTCTATTGCGCGATGCGCATCGATCGCATTCTCGAGAAGAACGACATCGCGCGCATCGTCGAAGACAAGCTGGACAGAGCCGAGCTCGTTCACGAGATCTTGTTGCACTTCACGGGCGGGCCCGTGGGGTTCTGGAACATGTGGCTTTCGTCTCAAGGGTTGCCGCCGACCACGCAAGATCAACCGGCGCAAGACTGGCCACCAGACCTGCGCGCGACCAGCCGGCGCGTGCGCAGCGCGCATTCCGCGTTCGCAGCGGCAACGCCGGCAGAAGCGATAGGGTTGTGGAGGGCGCTTTGGGTCGAGATCTCTGAGTTTACTGACCGCGCTCCTGCGCCTCGCCTGATGAACCGCATCGGTTGACGGAGCACGTCGGTCAGGTGGTGCGGCGGTTGGCAAGGATTTTCGCGAAGGATGCGCTTTGGAGCTCGTCCAAGCTGACGCCGGTGTCGAGCACCTCCGCTTCCGTCAGTGCTCCGCAGACCAGGCCGCGCACGAAGAAGTTGAGCAGGCCCTGGCCGGTGGCGGCGTCGTCGAAGACTGCGCCGTGCAGCGTTGCCTGGGCGGCGCGGGCGACGAAGTTCTTCAGCCGGTCGGTCGCAGCGGGAAGCGCTTCGAGGAAGAAGCCGTATGCGGCGCCGTAGCGGCTGGGAAGCTGCGCCGGGTGCAAGTCCCAGCCTTGGTAGATGCCGCAGCGCAAGGAATGGCGGACATCGTCGGCGTGCAGCCGCCAGGCGGTGTGGACGTCGCGCACGTTCTCGCGGAGCTGCTGGTCAGTGAGCGCGTCCTTCCGGTGGCGCGGCACCGGCATGACCGTCGTCGCGCCGTCCGACACCATCACCTCCGTGCCCGAAAATGCGTGCAGCATCATCTGCCGGGCGAAGTCGCAGGCCGGGTGCTGCATCGATTGATGGGCGGCGGTGACGCCGAGCGCGGCCGTGTAGTCGTAGGCGCCGAAATGCGCGCCGCGCAGGCGGCCTCGAGCAGCCGCGCGCAGCGCGGGGAGCATCGAAACACCTTCGCCGTCGAGGATGTTCTGCGGAAGCTCGATCATCGCCTCGATTGGAATGAGCGGAAGCCCGAGCTTGTCTTCCAGCGCCTCGAGCGCATCGGCCAGCGCGGAAAGCTGGGCCGGATGCGAAACCTTCGGCAGCGTGACCACGAAGCCGGGCGGCAATCCCCCGACAGCGGTGAGAAACAGATCGAGCGTGCGCAGCGCGCGCTCCGACATGGCCTTGATGCGGACGCCGATGAACGGGCACTCCACGCCTTGTGCGAGTTGCAGCGCGGCTTGCACGGCGTGAGCGTCTTCTTCCGAGTCCGGGCGGATGCCGTAGCCGTCTTCGAAGTCGATGCGGAAGTCCTCGACCGGCTCGCGCCCCAGCTTCTCCCGGACCCGGTCGTAGACGGGCTGCGCGATGCCCTCCGGAAGACTGATGGCTTGCGCGAACGTCTGCGCGTCGGGCGCGTACTGGTCAAGCGCCTTGCGGGCGAGGTCCCCGAGCTTGCGCGGCGTCTCGGACTTGAAGAGGTGCGCGCCGCCGTAGACGGTATGAATGGGCTGGCGGCGCGGCACGACCGGCGCCGCTTCTCGCGGCAGTCGCGAGAGCAGCGCGCGCACTTCGCTGTCTGCCAGGGTCGGCATGCCGCGCTTCTAGCAATTCCTCGCCGCGCCGACGACCATCGCCGCCGCCACCCCACCGCGAGCCTCGACGCCCGCGCTGTCGCCGCGTAATCTTTCGCCGCATGGGAAAGAAAGATCCGCGCGTCGATGCGTACATCGACGGCGCGCCGCCGTTCGCGAAGCCCATCCTGGACCGCTTCCGCACCGTCATGCACGAGGCCTGCCCGGATGTGGACGAGACGGTCCGCTGGGGAGTGCCGTCGTTCGATCACCACGGCATCCTCGCCAACATGGCGGCGTTCAAGGCGCACTGCCGGCTCGTCTTCTGGAAGGAAGCGCTGCTTCCGGGAGCGGAGACGCTCGGCCAGGTGACTGAGGCTCCTGCGAAAGCTTTTCTCGCGAAGCTGGTGAAGCAGGCGGCGAAGCTGAACGAGGAGGGCGTCGCCGTCCCGAAGGAGCCGAAGGGCAAGAAGCCTGCGCCGAAGGTGCCGGACGATCTCGCCGCTGCGCTGAAGAAGAACGCGAAAGCGCGCGCCGGCTTCGAGAAGCTGAGTCCGAGCCACCAGCGCGAATACATCGAGTGGATTTCGGGGGCCAAGCGCGAAGAGACGCGCCAGAAGCGCATCGCAACCACCGTCGCGCAGGCCGCGGAAGGGAAGTCGCAAAACGCGAAGTACGCGCGCTAGTCCAGCCAACGCGCGGCCGAAGTCGCTACGAAGCGTCGGCCTCGAGCGGCTCGGCGCTCCCCGGCGGATTGCCCGGCTCGATCTCCTGCGCCCGGTGCGACGCTCCGCTGAGCGTCTCCCAAAGGGTCGCCCGGAGCCCGCGCGGCGGCGCAGGCAAGAGGCGCGGAAGATGCGCGTCGATTCCCGGCTCACGCGCGAACACGCTCCACGCGGCAAAGACCGTCAACGCCGACGCGCTCACCAGCACCCCCGCGCGAATACCGAAACCGTGCGCGACCAGACCGCCGACGAGATGCCCGATGGGCAAGGGCCCGGTGGTGGCGAGCGCGAGCACGCTCATCGCACGTCCGCGCAGCTCGTCCGGCACCAGAAGCTGCATGGCGGTGGACGAAGACGCGAGCGACCACACCCAGAACACGCCGCCCACCGCCAGCACGACCGCCGACAACAGCGGCCATCGCGAAGCGCCATAGATCAGCGCGCAGAGCGAGAACCCGAGCATCGAGAGCGGGATCAAATGGTGCCGCGGATACGTCTTCGGCATCCGCGACAGCGTCAAGGCGCCCATCACCGCGCCGCAGCCGAGCGAGGACAACAAAAGGCCATACCCGTGCGCGCCCACGTGCAGCTCGGTGTCCGCCATGGTGGGCAAGAGGCCCTGCACGGGCGCTGCGAAGAGCGCGAAGGCGACCAGGCCGACGATGAGGCGCCGCGGACCTTTCTCGCGGAGCGCCCAGCGCAGCGCCGGCTTCACTCCGCCGGCGTGGACGGGCTTCGCGGGCGCGTGCAACCGCGGCGCGCGCACGATCACGAGCACGATGACGATGCCGAGGAAGCTCACCACGTTGAAGTCGAACACCACCGCCGCGCTCGCCGCCGAAAGCAGCACGCCTGCGAGCATCGGCCCCAAGAGCCGCGCGACGTTGAACTGCGCCGAGTTGAGCGCAATCGCGGCCGGCAGCTCCTCTCGCGGAACCAGCGCGGGCACCAGCGCCTGCCACGACGGCGTCACGGTCGCCCAGGCGGCACCTTCCGCGAAGGCGATGGCGATGACCACCCACGGCGAGGCCCAACCGAAGTGCGCCGCTGCCGCCAGGACGGCGCCGAAGACCATCATCACCGACTGCCCGAAGATGAGCAGCTTCTGCCGGTCGTACCGGTCCGCGAGAGCGCCGGCAGCCAGCAGCAAGATCGCGGCGGGGACGAACTCGCTCGCGGCGAGCAGCTCCACCATGAACGGCGAGCTCGTCTGCTGCTGTACGAGCCAGCTCTGCGCCACCGCCTCCATCCAGTTGCCGACGTTGCTGACCAGGGCGCCGGCCCAGATGTAGCGGAACGCCGGATAGCGCAGGACCGCGAACAGCCCGTTGTTCTCGCTGCGGATGCCGGTGTCGGTCACCGCGAGGTGAGCTCGTAGAGCCGGCCCTCGGCCGCCGCGATCTCCGCCTTGCGGATTTCCACTGCCGTCCGCGCCTGGGCGGCCGAGCTCTGCGCGGCGAACTTGCGCTGGTCCGCGTCAGACAAGTCGAGCGAAGTCGCTACGCCTGCGCGCGCGGAAACTTCCACCTGGACCTGTGCGCGGGCTGCGAGCTGCTCCTGGGCGATGCTCTCGTCGAGGACCGCCTGGGCCGCCTGCAAGTTCGCCTTCGCGCCCATCCAATCCGCCTTGGCGCGCGCCCGCGCCGACGCGAGGTTCGCCTGCGCCTGCGAGAGCCGTGCTTCGTCTTCGTGCTGCTGTGCGAAGCGGGCGCCGCGGTCGTAGATGGGAATGGAGGCGTTGAGGATCAGATCGTAGGTGAAGTTCTTGCCGACGAAGCCGGGATTGGAGGTGTAGCTCTCGCGCGCGACGCCCGAGATCTGCGGCAGCCAGAGGAATTCAGCCTCGCGCACCGCACGCTGTGCCGCCGAGGTCTGCGCGATGGCGCTCTTCACCGCGAACGACTCCTCCCACGGGTTGTCCGAAGCATCCGGCGGGAGCGGCATCTGCGGCGCCTCCCCGAACGGCATCGGCGCGATGTTCTCGCCCGTCAGCGCTTCCAAGAGCGGCTGCAGGTTCTGCTGCTGGCCCAGGATGTTCGAGATCTGCACCCGCGCGTTGGCGGTCTCGGTCTGCGCGCGCAAGAGGCCAATCTCCACGTCGCTGCCGGCCTGGATGCGCGCCCTTGCGTCCTGCTCGCGGCGGAGCGCCACCTGCTCTGCATCGCGGGCCGCCTGCAAGAGGCCGTCGTAGCCCTGCAGCGCCAGATAGGCGCGAGCAACCGAGAGCAGAATCTGCTCGCGCGCCTGGTCCGCGCCGCGATCGGCAGCCTCCGCCGAAGCCTTGGCGACGCCCGGACCGAACAGGCCCTGCGGGGTGAGGATGGGCTGGCTGATCTGCACGTTCCCCGCCCAGTTGTTCTGGCCGACGATGGTGAGCGGCTGCGGACCGAAGGCGCCAGGCGGAACCTGCGGCAGCGCGGTGAGGAGCGGGCGGAAGTCGAAGACCGCGACGCCGTTCGTGTGATCAAACGACCCGTTGGCCGCGACGTCCGGCTGCCAGGCGGTCCAGGCGCGTTCCACCTGCGCGTGCGCGATCCGGGCCTGGGCGCGGGCCGCCGCGACGTCCGGACCTTGCCGGGCGGCGAGCTGCAGCGCTTCCTGCAGGCTCACGCGGCGCGGCTGCTGGTTCTGCGCCGCGACTGGCAGCGCGATCAAGAATGCGAGAGCAAAACCTCGAATGCCGTTCATGTTCGTTCGTCCTCTGCGCGGCGCTCGCCGTCCGTCCACGATGCGCTCGCGGTGCGCTTGTTGAGTGGTTCGTCCAAGGGCGCGGTGCCCTCGCGGATGAGGGTGTGGATCGACTTCGACCACGCCGCCAGATCCGGCTTCTCGCTCATGCGGCTCATCTGCATCGCGAGCAAGAGATAGGTGCCGACCATCAGCGATCCGACAATCTCGGCCGGGATGTCGCTGCGGCAGGCGTTGCCCTGGAAGCGCGCGAAGTCGCCTTTGACCCGCTCCACTTCGCCGTCGGTGAGCGTCCAGACGTAGCCTTCGAAGCTGGTCCCCTGCGCCCCGCGCAGGAGCACGCCTACCACGTCCCGAAAGGCCCACAGCCGCTCCAGCGCGCGCAGGTCGTGGGCAGCTTCCAGCTCGAGCAGCTCGCGGTAGCGGCCGGTGCGCTGCGATTGGTCCTTGCGGCTGATCGGTCCGTGCTCGTCGAGGAACGCGGTGAGTGCGTCGCGGCGGCTCGAGGTGACCTGTCGCATGGCGGCGGTGAAGGCCTCGACCAGCTCGCCGAAGAGCGCCTCTTTCGACTCGTAGTGAAGGTAGAACGATCCCTTGGAGAGCCCGCAGGCGCTGGTGATGTCCTCGATGCGCGCGCCGCGCAGGCCTTTGCGGGCAAACTCCGCCCGGGCTGCGGTGACGAGGGCGTCCTTGGCGTTGGGATCGGCGTGGCGGGGCATTGCGTCGCGTCATGGATGACCGACGGGTCAGAAACGATTCGAAAACTGTCGGGTGTCGGCTGGTGAACGGCGCGGAGCGCCTCTTTTCCCTCTGCAAGACCAGCCGCCCGCTTGCCTACCTCGCTGGCCATCCCCAACGTGCCGGCAGCCAGAGGAGGCAGACGGCATGCGGTACGGGTGGCTGGGGATCTTGGCTTTGGTGGCTTCTGCGTGCGTCGATTCGTCGGCGGCGCCAGCGACGTGCGACCCGAACGTCGACGACAACTGCAACATCCAGGCGAAAGCCGGCTGCACCCGCGACGCCGATTGCGGCGACGGCCGCTGCCAGCCCGACGGAACCTGCGCCCCGCCCGCCACCGCGCCGGCGGCAAACGCCTGCGCGAACGTCACCTGCGCGGCGGGCCACTTCTGCTCGAACGGCCAGTGCCTGCTCTCCAGCGCTCAATGCACCGCGGCCGATCCGGCCTGCATCTTCATCCCCCACGGCGCCTTCGAGCAGCCCGAGCACGAGTGGTGGTGGCCGTTCAACACGCCGCTC
>DASXHM010000220.1:0-23420 GCA_036488495.1 Myxococcales bacterium
GATGACGGGACAGCCGGACTTCGCCACCATCCGGATCGCCTATGTGCCGGACAAGCTCTGCGTCGAGCTGAAGAGCCTCAAGCTGTACCTGTGGAGCTTTCGCGACGAAGGCGCGTTCCACGAGGCGGTGACGAACCGGATTTTGGACGACCTGGTCTCGGCGTTGAAGCCGCGGCGGTGCGAGGTGACGGGCGACTTCCTCGTCCGCGGCGGAATCCACACGGTGGTCGTCGCCCGGCATCCCTGACGCCGAAGTTGCGGGGGCCGGTTGTGACCGGCAGGATGCGCAGGTGCTCGCGGTCGAGTTGCATGCCTTCGTGCTCCACTTCGCGGTGGGGCTCCTCATCGCCTCGACCTTGCTCGACGTGAGCGGCCTCATCCTCCGCCGCGAGACGCTGCTCTTCGGCGGAAAGTGGACCACCATCCTGGGCGCGCTCTTCGCCGCGCTCTCGGTCGCGACGGGCTTTCTCGCGCAGGGCGCCTTGGGCCCGCACAGCGCTGCCGGCGAGGCGCTCTTGCACCTGCACCAGGCGCTGGGCTTCGTGCTCGCGGGCGTGTGGCTTCCCCTCGCGCTCTGGCGGGCGCTTTCCAAGCGCGCGCTGCCGCTGCGGCTGCGCACGTTCTACCTCGCGGGCGCGTTTGCGGGCGCAGCCCTGGTCCTGCTCGAGACAGGGCTTGGGACGACGCTCGTGTACCAGCACGGGCTCGGGCTTTCGCCCTCCGCCCGCGCGGAGCCGGTCAAGTAGCGGCCGCCGCCGCAAGCGCAGCCGAGGCCGCCGCTCTACCGGAACGCCCGCCGGCGCGGCGCCGGGATGAACAGCTTGCCGAGCACGAAGCCGGTGACGAGCCCGACCAGGATCACCTGCTCCGGGCTCGACTCGGCCCAGGCGGTGAATCCTTGCGCCGCCGTCTGCGCCCACTGTTTCCCGATCTCGATGCCCTGCTCGAATGTCTTCGCGTTCTCGTCCGTCTCCGCGGCCGTCAAAGGCGTGTCGCCCATGGTCACCTCGAGGTGGCGCGGGCGAGAGCAATCCCCAGAGCGAGCGCGCCGGCAAAGACGCCCACCGGGTGCTTCTTGACGAAGTTGCGCCAGTCCAGGGTCTCGCTGACGTTGGTGCGCAACTCCGCGACCGACTCCTCGATCTCCTGGCGCGCGCGCTCGATGCCGGCGCGGATCGCGGCCGGGTCCCTCACGTTTTCGGCCATACACTCTCCTTCGTTTCAGGGATGACGGACGGCAGCTTGCCGTCCGGCTGCGGCCTCGTCGTCTCCGGCAACGACGCGAGCCATTCCTTGTTGCGCTGCAGCTCTTCGCCCGTCCCTTGGCGAAGTTGCAAACGCTTGTGCACGAACTTGTTCCTGCAGACGACGGTCAACACAGCGCCCACGGCGAGGTTCAGCGCGGCGACGATGGCGAACCCGGCCCAGGCGGGAAGCCATTGTGCGAGCAGATACGCGAGCGCCATCATCAGCAGCAGGTATCCGACCGCGAGCGCGGGAACTCCGGCGGCGCCCAGGGCGAGGTCCTTCCCCATGCTGCGGAGATCTTCTTTCGCCTCGGCGCGCGCGAGCGCCAGGTGCTCGCGAACCAGGGTCTGCAGCCCGTCCAGGATGCGTTGCAAGGCATCCTTCGAAGGCATGGTCGACTGGGTCTGCGGCATGGGGCGCACCTTAGGGATTGGGGCGCTCGAAGGCCAGACGTAGGATCCGCAAATCAGTGCAGGAACGGACTCTCGTTCAGCACGGTGCGGGCGTCGGTGTCTTCCTCGAAGCAGCGGATGAGATAGCCGATCAAGAGCAGGCTGGAGGCGTTCTCGGTCGAGCGCTCCGGTTCGCGTTCCATCAGGTCGGTCGCGTAGGAGAGGAAGAACTGCGCCAGATCCTCGCCGGCGTTCTGCAGGATGATCGCGTGCAGCTCCTCCCGGGGCATGCTGCGGATCTTCCGCATGAAGCTCATCGCCAGGTCGCGTTTCCGCGCAGACTCCACAGACTTCCGCCCCATCCCGCCTCCCCCGCTTGCCCGAACGGTGGGCGTTCAAACCACTTTCGGCAAGTGCGGCGATTTGACTTCCGCAGCGGCCGATGGAGAAATGCGCGCCACGACGATCTTGCAGGGGTGCGGATGTTCACGGGCGTGAAGGTCTTCTCGGCGACGAAAGCGAAAGAGCGGGACGACCTGGGCGAGCAGGTGACTCGGTGGCTGCGCGCCAACGGCGA
Source organism: Myxococcales bacterium (assembly GCA_036488495.1). GTDB lineage: Bacteria > Myxococcota > Myxococcia > Myxococcales > 40CM-4-68-19 > 40CM-4-68-19. The sequence goes on from DASXHM010000220.1 coordinate 2,218, forward strand.
CTTGGAGATCGTCGACCGCACCGTCATGCAGTCGAGCGACAACGAGTTCCACTGTCTGACGGTGGTGATTTTCTACAAGCCGAAAAACAAGCCTTAACGCCGCAGCTTCTTCGCCAACGCCTGGGGCTTTTCGCGCTGTTGCGTGGGCTGTGGGCCTTGATGGTCCTGCGAGATCCGCAGCGCGGTGAGGCCGCCTGCCGCCACCGCGAAGGCGGCGGTGAGGCCGAGCCAGGACCAGACCGCGGACTTCGCCGCAGCCTTTTGCCGGGTGCGCGGCGCGAGCTCCACCTTCGGCGCGATGCCGGCGAGCGCTTCCAGCGCGTGGGCGAGCTCGAGCGCGCTGTGCGGCCGGTTCGCAGGGTCGACGTCGACGCAGCGTTCGACCAGCGTGTCCCAGCGCGGGTCGAGCCCTTCGACGACCTTCGACGGCAACGGGAATCGCCCGAGCGGCAACTCCCCGGTGAGGAGCTCGTACGTCATCACCCCGAACGAGTAGAGGTCGGCCTTGTGGTCGGCGCGCTTCGCGTCCTTGCGCTGCTCGGGCGCCATGTAGTTCGCGGTGCCCATCGAGACGTGGCTCTGGGTCAGGCACTCGGCGGCGCTGGTGTGGAGCCCGGCGAGGCCGAAGTCGAGGACCTTGGTGCGCAGTTCCTTGGTGACGAGGACGTTGTCGGGCTTCAGATCGCGGTGCACGACCGCCCGCGCATGGGCATACGCGAGCGCGTGCGCCACCTGCGCGAGGAGCCGCGCGAGCTGCCGCGCCGTCGGCCGATTCTTGTGCGCCCAGGTCCTGAGCGACTCGCCGTCGATGAGCTCCATGGCGATGAAGAAATGCTGTCCCGCCTTGCCGCGTCCGAGCAGCTTGACGATGCCGGGATGGTCGAGCTGCGCCATGGCGGCAGCCTCGCGGCCGAACCGGCGCACGTAGTCGGGGACGGCGGCCATCTGCGCGGTGAGGATCTTGACCGCGACCGGTATCCGGTCGCTCGAGCGGGTGCAGCGGAAGACCTCGCCCATTCCGCCGACGCCGATACGCTCCTGCACGGTGAACCCGTCGAGCTGCGGCAGGATCGGCTCCGCCTTCGCTTCGGGCGGCTTCACCCGCTGGGGTTTGTCGGGAGGGGAAGGCTCGCCTGCAGCATCCAGGGCGCGCGGTTTCTCGGCGGCGATGGGCGGCGGCGTCTTCTCGCGGCACACTTCGAAGCGGACGTTGCAGTGCCCGCAGCGCGCCAGGGCGCCGTCCACGAAGCAGCTCACATCGCAGCGGATGGCGCAGTTCGGGCATCTCTGCACGGCGCGCTTTCGCGGTGCCGGGGGCGGATTGGACGGCATGCACGCACTTTCGCGTAGCCCTGCGCGAGCGCAAGTTTTTGTCCGGAAATCTTTGTCGGGTATCGCGCGGTCGATGAATTCCCCGGCGGCCACGCCCTGGGGGGGCGGCCGGTTCCTACCCCCCGACCGCTTCGATCACCCGGTAGATCTCGACCGGCGCGCCGCGGTTCTTCACCTTCGCGGCGGAGAGCGCCTCGAGGACGAAGTTGGACTTGCCCGCCCGCACCGCGCAGTCCTCGGAGATCAGCACCATTCCTTCGCGCGCGATCCCGCACAGCCGCGAGGCGAGGTTCACGCCGTCGCCGATGGCGGTGTAGGTGAGCGCCTTCGACGAGCCCATGTTGCCCACCACCACCTGGCCTGTGTGCAGACCGATGCCGATCTCGATGGGCACCTTGCCGGCCGCCCGGCGGGTTTCGTTCCACTGCGCGAGCCGCTTCTGCATCTTGACCGCCGCCCGCACCGCCTGGGTCGCGTCGTCCTCGCGCTTGAGCGGCGCGCCCCACAGCCCCATGATCGCGTCGCCGATGAACTTGTCGAGGATGCCGTGGTGCTCGAAGAGGATGTCGACCATCAGCTCGAAGTAGTCGTTGAGCATCCGCACCACCTCCTGCGCCGGCAGCTTCTCGGAGAGCGCGGTGAAGCCGCGGATGTCGCTGAAGAGGATGGTCACCTCGGTCAACGCCCCGCCCTTCGACAGCTCGATGCTGCCGCGCGCGGCCTGCTCGACCAGCGCCGGCGAGAGGAAGCGCGAGAGCTGCGCGCGCTGCTCCGCCTCGTGCTCGAGCGCGCGGGCGTACTCGCTGTTCTGCAGCGCGATCGACGCTTGCGCGGCAATCGCCGTCAGCACCTCCAGATCCTTGGTGGTGAAGGCGGCGATGCGCTCCCGCGAGTCGAGGAACATGATGCCCTTCACCTCGTCCCCGGAAGGGCCGAGGAGCGGCACCGCCATGGCCGAGCGCACGCCGAGAGCGATGATCGACTGCGAGGAGGCGAAGCGCTCGTCGGCGATGGCGTCGCTCGTGAGCACCCCTTCCTTCGTCGCCTGCACCTGCGCGAGCAGCGTCTCCGAGACCAGCACCTTGGCCTGCCCGGGATTTCGCTGCCGCATCGCCTGCACCGACAGCTCCTGCGTCTGCGCGTCGCGCAGGAGGATGACCCCGCTGTCCGCCGGAATCAGGTCGAAGGCGATCTGGAGGATGCGCGACAAGAGCTCCTTCAGGTCGCGCACCAAGGGGACGTAGGCGGAGAATTCGTGACCGATGCGGAGCCTTTCGTAGTCCCGCTTCAAGCTCGCCACGTCGGCGATTTGATCGGCGGGCAGGAAGTTCGGCTTCGCCTGCACGCGGGCGATCACGCTCTCGAATTTGCGCGCGCCGTCGCTCTCCCGGACGATCTCTGCCTTGTTCGCGGGCGCGTCTTTTTCCGCGGGGGGAATCGCGTCCCCGAGGCGGAAGCGGAGCCTGGCGCTGCCGACCATCACCTCATCGCCGTCCTTGAGCTTCGCCTGCGCCAGGAGCCGAAAGCCGTTCAGGTAGGTGCCGTTCGAAGAGCCGAGATCGCGCAAGAGATAGCTTTCGCCATCCTTCTCGATCTGGCTGTGCTTGCGGGACACCTCGCGGTCGGAGAGGCGCAGGGTCGCCGCAGGTCCGCGGCCGATGACCGTCAGCTCGCCGAGCGGATATTCGACGCGCTCGCTGCCTTCGGCTTCGAGAACGAGCCGCGGAGCGCCCTTTTCCTGAGGCTCCATCGCAACCCCAACTCTACCACGCGCCCCGCCCGCTTCGGCTGGCTTGCGATGGGGCGTCTGCTCTGGTAGGCGGCGCAGGTGAAGATCAAGCAGCGGCCTGAAGACTTCGTCGTGCGCGAGGGATACCGCTTCGAGAGCGACCCTCAAGGCGAAGTGTTCGTCTACCGGATGGACAAGCAGAAGGTGTCGACCCTCGCCGCGCTGGAGCGGCTGTCGAAGGAGTTCGGCGTCCGCCGCCGCGACCTGTCGGTCTGCGGGCTCAAGGACAAGCAAGGCCGCACCGAGCAGCTCGTCGGCGTCTTCGGCGGATCCCTCGGCGAGACGGAGGTGGTGCAGTCGGGAGATCTGCGGCTGACGTTGATCGGCCGCACCGCCCAGCCGCTCAGCTCGGGGAACATCACCGCCAACCGCTTCGAAGTGACGGTGCGCGATCTCTCGCGCGACGAGGCGGCGCGGGTGCCGGAGAGCGTCGCCGAGGTGCAGCGGGCGGGCGTCGTCAACTACTTCGACTCGCAGCGGTTCGGCTTCTTGAAGCACGGCCAGGGCTTCATCGGCAAACAGCTCCTCCGAGGCGACTTCGAAGGCGCGCTCAAGGCCTTTCTCGCGACGCCCAGCGATCTCGACAAGAGCGACGACCGCAAGGTGAAGGCGTTCTGGCAGGAGCATTGGGGCGAGTGGGCCCTGCGGGCGCCCCACGACGCGGCCCGCAAGTACGCGCCGATGCTGCGGCAGCTTCGCGAGGATCCGAAGAACTTCAAAGCCGCGTTCCTGCACATCGACCGCCGGGTGCGGATGATGGCGCTCTTCGAGCTGCAGAGCTACGTCTGGAACGAAGGCGCGAAGCGCTACCTGCTCGCCAAGGTCCCGCAGGCGGAGCTGATCGGCCTGCGCTACCAGGCGGGCGCGTTGGTGCTGCCGCGATCGCTGCCCCGCGAGCTTCGCGAAAATTTGTGGGGCAAGACGTTCCCGTTGCTCGCGCCGGATTCGAAGTTCGACGACCGCGAGATCGAGACTGCCGCGCTCTCGGCGCTGTCGGCGCAGCAGCTCCGCCTGGAGGATCTGCAGGTGCCGCACACGCCGCAGCTCTTCTTCAAGCACGAGGAGCGGCCGCTCTTCGTCGTGCCGGGAAAGCTGCGCGTCAACGAGCCGCGCGAGGACGAATTGAACCGCCGCCGCTTCAAGGTCAACCTCTCGTTCACGCTGCCGCCCGGCGCCTACGCCACGCTGGTCGCGCGCCGGGTGCTCTGGTTTGCGGAGGAGACGCGGCGCACCGACGAGCCGGTGGGACGCGCTTGGGGAAGGCCGCTCGAGGAGAGCCGCCCCGCGGCCGCGCGTGGCGCTCGCACCGGGCCCGCGGAGCAGCACGAAGCCGCGGAACCGCCCTCCGCGGAGCTGCGCGAAGGGGCCGGCGCACCTCCGCCGCGCGAAGAGAAGCCGAAGACGCCGAAGCTGGGTTTTCTCGAGCGCCAGCGCCGCAAGAAGGCGGAGCGCCAGGAACGCCGCAAGAGCGCGAAGCGCTGACCTCCAGCGAGCAGCCGTGCGGCTGCGCGAACGGCCGTGGCTTGCAGCTTGTACGTAGCGGCCTTCAGTTTGCTTCAGGAGGATTCATGCGAAAAACCACGATGGCGGCCTTTGGCCTGGTTCTCAGCGTTGCGCTCGCGGGGCAGAGCCAGACGTTGACCACCCACCTGCAGCCCCAGCAGCCGAAGCTGTCCGACGAGGTCGTCGAGGTGCAGCACGACCACGTCTTCGCCCCCGGCGCGGTGGTGCGCGACGTCTTCGGCGGCGCCTTCCTGGGCGCGGCGGCCGGCGGCGCCTACGCGTTCTACCAGAAGGAACAGAACAACAACGGTGACTGGGGCAACTGGCAGCGGCCGGTCCTGATCGGCGCGGGCGTCGGCGCCGGCATCGGCATCATCTTCGGCATCGTCGACGCGACCACCTGGTCGGATCGCGGCTACAGCCGGACGCCGTACGCCGACACCGATCGGCACGCGACCGGATTCGCGCCACCCGCAGCGCAATACGGCCTGCACTTCTAAGGGCGTCGTGGGGAGCCGCGCGGAGCGGATTCACTCCGGGAGGTGAATCCGCTCCGCGTGTGAGTAGACGGTCATCGACCCGCCGCGGGCGAACCCGCAGAGCGTGATGCCGGTCGCCCGCGCCAGATCGACCGCCAGCGACGATGCAGCGGAAACGCTCGCGATGATCGAAATGCGGGCGGCGGCGGCCTTCTGCACCACCTCGAACGAGGCCCTGCCGCTGACCACCAGGAGCGCCGGCGGGTCCGCCGGGATCCGGCCGTCGAGGATCAGCTTGCCGACGGTCTTGTCCACCGCGTTGTGGCGGCCGATGTCCTCGTAGCTCGCCAGCACTTCGCCGTCGCGATCGTGAATGGCCGCGGCGTGGATGCCGCCGGTGCGGGCGAAGTTCGGCTGCCGCCCGCGCAAGGACTCCATCGCCTGGAGAATGGTTGCCGCGGCAATGGTTGCGCCGCCAACTTGTTGCACGGTGCAGCGCTCCACCACGTCGTCGATGCTGCGCCGCCCGCAGACGCCGCAGGCGGCGGTGGTGAGGGTGCCGCGGCGGGTGGCGGAGAGCTTGTCGACGTCGAGCAAGAACCCGGGCGCGGCGGTGACGTCGATGACGTTGCCGAAGCCCTCCTGGCCTGGACGCCCGCAGTGCGCGACGCTGCCGACGTCGTCGCGCGAGCCGATCACGCCTTCTGCGAAAAGAAACCCGAGCGCCAATTCGCGGTCCGCGCCCGGCGTCCGCATGGTCACCGCCAGGGTTTCCCCCTGGGCGCGGATCTCCAGCGGCTCTTCGGCGACGATGTCGTCTTCGGCGGGCGCCCGCAGGACCCCTTCGACGAGCTTGCGCACCTCCCTGCGCGCGACTCCTTTCATGTCTCGCGCAGCTTCAGCTTGCCCTCGTCGTCCACCACCGCGGTGAAGGCCATTCCGCACCAACTGCAGTTGACCTCGTCGCCGCCGTGGAAGTCGCTGAAGGGATTGTTGGCGCTGCAGGAGGGGCACTCGAACTCGTCGAAGGTGCGCCGCGAGCCGAGGTTGGCGCCGCTCTTCGCGGCCTCTTCCTCTTCCTCTTCGGCAATCTGGCCGAGGGTGGCTTTGTCGTAAGGCATGCCCGGACGGTAACTCCGCCCCGTCTCCGCCGCAAAGAGTGGATGCGCTCCGCCGCAAAACAGTCGCGACGCGCGCGGGTTGCGGCAAGCGCCGTTCCGGATCACCTTGCGGCGATGTTCGTGCTCGCCCTCCTGGTCTTCGTCGCCTCCGAATCGGAAAAGATCCGCCCCGACGCTCGGCCGAAGATCGAAGCCCAGGCTCCGCGGATCCGCCTGGTGGCCGCCGGCGGCGACTGCGCCGGAGCGCAGATCGTCGTGCAGGGCCCGGCGAAAAAGCTCACCGCCAGCGCGCCGGAAGGAATCGACCTCTTCCGCGTCGCCACCATCGCGCTCCGCTTTCCCTCTGGAGTGGACGGCGCCAAAGGCGACTGGCCCGACGCGCTGATCCCGGTCCGGGACGCCGTCTACGGCGAAGAGCGGCGCGCGTTTCCGATAGACGTTCCCGAGCACCGGCTGCAATCCATCTTCGTCGAGGCGTGCGTCCCGCGCGGCAAAGGCCCTTCGCGCCGCATCGCGCAGGTGAAACTGTCCTGGGCGCAAGCCTCCTTGGAAGTGCCGGTGGAGATCCGCGCCCGCGGCTTCGATCTGCCCGCCACGCCCGAGCTCGTCACCGCCTTCGGCTTCTCCGGCTACGCCGCCGCCAAGGGGCACGGAAAGAAACCCGACGACGCGCCCGAGCTGACCCGCGCCTACGATCTGCTGGCGCTCCGCCGCGGCATCACCTTGATGGGCGGCCGGCAGGATCCGCCGCACTTCGACGGCAAGCGAATCGATTGGAGCGAATACGACTCCGAGGTGGCGCCCTTCCTGGACGGGACCGCGCTCCCGAGCGGCGCACGCTGGACGTCGATCGATCTGCGCGAGCCGGGCAAGCTCTCGCGGGAGGCGCGGCGCACCTATCGCAAGCTGTGGGTGCAGCACTTCAAGGAGCGCGGCTGGCTCCCGCGGCTGTTTCGCTATGTCATCGACGAGCCGCCCGCGAAGGACTTTCCCAAGGTCGAGGCGCTCGCCCGCGAATACCTCGAGGACGTGCCGGAAGTGCGGCGGCTCGTCACCACCTCGTTCAGCAGGGACCTGCCCTCGGTGAACCTGTTCACGCCGGTGATCAACTGCGTCGGCACCGCCAACCCCACCTGCGATCGTGCCGCGCCGCGGTCGAGCTACGAAACCCTCTGGTGGTACCAGAGCTGCCTCTCCCACGGCTGCAGCAGCGACGGAAAGCCGGTGCTCGACAAGGCCTTCGCCGGCTGGCCCAGCTACATGATCGACGCGCAGGCGACCGCGGCGCGCGCCATGGGAACGCTCGCGTTCGCGCAGGACGTCGCAGGCGAGCTCTACTTCGACACCGTCTTCGCCTACGAGCAGCTCGATCCCTGGACTGACCAATGGGCGTTCGGCGGCAACGGCGACGGCACCCTCTACTATCCGGGCACTCCCGCGCGCATCGGCGGCAAGCGCGACGTCCCGGTCGAGTCGCTGCGGCTCGTCCAGATCGCCCGCAGCATCGCCGACCACGGATACCTGGCGCTCTGCGCACGGCTGGGCGACCGCAAGCTCGCTCTCGCCGAGGCTCGCGCGGTGGCGCCCTCCATTCGCGGCTTCGCCCGCGAGCCGAGAGCGTATGAAGAGATGCGCGAGCACCTGGCTGCGCGCATCGAAGCGCTGCTCTTGGCGCGCAAGGGCAAGAGTCCTTAGAACCGAACCCATGCTCCTGACGCTCCTCGCACTGGCCTCCGCCTGTCCGCCGCAGCAACTGGTCCCGGTGAAGTTCACGCCGGGTGAAGTGCTGTCCTTCAAGATCGACGCGGTCGGCGTGGACGCCGGCACCTTTGAAGTGCGCACGGCGCGGCCACCGGAGTCGAACAAGGAAGCCACTCTCCAACTCACCTCCCGCGCGCGGACCAGCGCGTTCGTCTCTACCAACATGGGGCAATACGAAGGGTATGCGGTGGCGCTGGTCGGACGCGGCTTCGAGCCGCTCCATTACAGAGAAGACGTCGACGAGGGTCATGTCCACCGCGCCGCCGAGCTCGACTTTCCGCCGGCGGCCGGAAAGCTGGCGGTCAAGGCGAGCACGGACGGACACCCCGAGGCGCTCTCCTTGCCGGCGAACGGCGAAGTGCGCGACATCCTCTCCACCCTCTTCGTGCTTCGCGCTCAGCCGATGAAGCCGGGCGCTCCCATCTGCATGGAGGTGTACGCCGGCCGCAAGGTGTGGAAGTTGACCGGGGCGGTGTCGGGTCGCGAGAGCATCGACACCCCGCTCGGGAAGATGAACGCCGTGCGCATCGACGCGGATGCGGTCCGCACCGACGACGAGAAGATCAAGCGCTCCGCGCACGTCTGGGTCAGCGACGATGCCCGCAGGCTTCCGCTCGTGGCCATCGGCGAGATGAAGGGAAAGACGCTGCGCGCACAGCTCATCGCCGCCAAACGCTGACGGGTGCCGCGAAGCGCCGACGGCCGCGCTCTTTCGAGACGCGGCCGCCGCGAAAAGCTGCTTTGCGAATTCTTTAGAGCAGGCCCTTGTTGCGCCGGATCTGCTCGACCGTCTTCTGGTATTCCACTTCCCAAGCCTGGGTGCCTTCCGACAGGTGCTTGAGGCGCGAGCGGGCCTCGCGGTCGATGTCCTCGTCGACGTCGAGGTGCTTCTTGAAGACCTGGTAGATCTTCTTGCGGATGACGTGGTCTTCCGCGAACACCTCTTCGACATTGCGGGAAATGAGCAGGAACTCGATCATCTGATTGATGATGTAGTCGATTCCCTCGTCGCCCATCTTGAAGCCGCGCACGTCCGCCATCTCGCGCTTGACCGCGTTGAAGCGCGAATGGTCGTAACCGCGGCGCTCCAGGGCCTCGCGGGTGGCCTGATTCACCCGCTCTTCCGACGCCAGGTACTCCTTCAGGATCGCCGCCATGTCCATTTCGGCGTCCGCGACCCGCATCGTCTCCACCTCGACGTCGCCGTCCGCCATCAGCGTGGCGATGACGTCGCGAGCGATGGCGGGGATGATCTTCGGGTAGAGCTTCATCGATACTGTCCTTTCAAGGCGTAGCCGGCCCTGCGAGGGCCAGCCTTGTAGGACACGCGGGATGGCGGAGCAAGGAAAAACACGCCAAACGTCCGCTCGATCTTATCGGACCTGCGGCGCCGCGGAAGGCTCTTCTTCGAGGGAAATGGGATCGGGCGCGGCGTCTTCTTCGAGAGCATCCAATTCCGCCGCCGCGGCGTCGAAGGCGACGTCGTCGCGGTCCTGCAAGAGCGCCATCGTCTCGGGCCCCGCCTCCGGCGCAGCGCCGCCGTCCAGGGTGGCGCCGCTCTGCGCCTGATCGGCAGCGCTCAAGAATTTCTGCACCCGGTCGGCGAGCTCGCGATTGAAGCCTTCCACCTGCTCGATCTCTTCGGCGGTGGCGCCGCGGATGCGCTTGAGCGAGCCGAAGTGGGCCAGCAAGGCGCGCTTTCGTTTGTCGCCGATGCCCGGGATCTCCTCGAGCACAGAGCGAAAGTTGCGCTCCCTGCGCAGCTTGCGGTGGAAGGTGATGGCAAAGCGGTGCGCCTCGTCGCGCAGCCGGGCCAACAGGTGCAATTCGCTCGTGTTCTGGCGCAGGATGACGGGGTTTTTCTGGCCGGGCAAGAAGACGCGCTCCGGGCTGCGCTCGATGTCGCCTTTGACGAAGCGGCCCTTCTTTCGCGAGCGGCCGAGGCGCGACACCGGCGCGTTGGCGTCGCCCTGCACGGGCACGTCCGGGCTTCCGTGGTCGGGCTCGTCCGGGTTTTCGGTTTCGTTCGGGTTCGGGTTCGGGTTTTCGTTCGGGTTCGGGTTTGCGTTCGGGTTCGGGTTTTCGTTCGGGTTCGGGTTCGAGTTCGCGTTGACCGGGGCGGGCAGATTTTCAGAGACGATGGCGGTTTCCCAGGCGTCGGCGGTTCGGTAGCCCTGGCGGGCGGCGAAACGTTCTGCGTCCTCCAACACGCGGCTCTTTGCCAGCCCCGCCAGCGGAACGTCCGAGGCGTTCAGCCCCAGCTCGCGCACGGCGGCGCGGGCGACGTTGAGCTGGCCCTTGCCGCCGTCGATGACGAGCAGATCGGGCAGGTTTGCCTCCTCGATGCCGCGCTTGAGCCTGCGGGTCAGCACCTGGAACATGGAGGCGAAGTCGTCTCCCGCGGCGTCGCCGCGGACCTTGAACAGCCGATAGCCGCTCTTGTCGGGCTGGCCGTCGGTGAACACCACCTGCGACCCCACCGTGAGCTGCCCCTGGAAGGTGGAGATGTCGAAGCATTCGATGCGCCGCGGAAGCCGGGGCAGTTTCAGCCTTTGCTGCAGCCGCTCCAAGGCCTCGAGCTGGTTCTTCTGTGTCTTCGCTTTTTCTTCGTAATTGTGGCGCGCGTTCTCCATCGCCATCTCGACCAGCCGGACCTTCTCGCCCCGCTCCGGCACGTGCACCCGCACCCGCTCGCCCTTCTTGTCCGAGAGCCACAGTTCCCGCATCTCGGCATCTTCGAGCACGAGCGGCAGGACCAGCTCCTTCGGAATGAACGCGCCCGATTCGTAATACTGGTCGAGAAAGCTCGAGAGCAGCTCTTCGGTGGGGAACTCCTGCTTGGAAAAGCCGAAGCTGCGGCCGCCGGTGAGCCGCCCGTTGCGGAAGAAGAGCAGATGCAATTCCAGGTGCGGGCCTTCGCGGTGGAACCCGAGCACGTCCTGGTCGAGCGCGTCGCCCAGGACCGTCCGCTGCTTTTCGAGCGAACGCTCGATGGCGTGGAGCTGATCGCGAAGCTGCGCCGCGCGCTCGTATTCGAGGACGCCGGCGGCGCTCTTCATCCGCTCGTGGAGCTGGGCCCGCAGCTCGTCCGCCTTGCCTTCGAGGAAGAGCGCCACTTCGTCCACCGACCGCTGGTACTCGTCGGTCGGGACGCTGTAGACGCACGGCGCGGGGCAGCGCTTGATCTGGTACTGCAGGCACGGCCGCCTGCGGTTGTTCATCACCTGGTCGGTGCAGGTGCGAAGCTGGAAATGGCGATTGACGAGCGACAGCGTTTCGCGAATGGACGACGCGCTCGAGTAAGGCCCGAAATAGCGCGCCCCGTCCTTGCGCACCCGCCGCACCACCTCCAGCCGCGGATAGGGATGCGTCGTCGAGAGGCGCAGCGAGATGAAGTTCTTGTCGTCGCGCAGCCGCACGTTGAAGCGCGGCCGGTAGCGTTTGATCAGCTCGTTCTCGAGGAGGAGCGCGTCCTTTTCGGACGGCGTGATCATCACCTCGATGTCGCCGAGCAGATCTTCGAGGAACGGAATGAACGCGCGGGTGTCGCCGCTCCGCTCCTGGAAATACTGCCCGACGCGGGCGCGCAAGGAAGAGGCCTTGCCCACATAGACGACCGCGCCTTCCCGGTCCTTCATCAGATAACAACCGGGCTGCGCCGGCAGCGTCCGCAGCTTCGCTCTCAGCGCCTCGTCGAGCATCTACCTGCGCTGCGAGCCGGGGCGGCCGTTCGGACGCGCGCGCCGCTTCTGTCCTGCCGGCCGGGTGGGAAGTCCGGCAGCAGCCCGCGCTTCCGCCTTCAACACTTCCGGCCGCTTCGGCATGATCCCCAGATCCAAATCCTTGATGGCTTGAATCTTGTCTCGCAGCATCGCCGCGCCTTCGAAGTCGAGCTCCTCGGCCTTGAGCAGCATCTCCTTCTGCAGCTCGGCGATCATCTTCGGCACGTTCTTGCGGTCTTCCGGCAGATACCCCGCGAGCTCGTCCTTGCCGGCCAAAGCATCGTCGCCGCCCGATGCCACTCCGTGGATGGCCATGTCGAGGATGGCGCGCTTGACCGACTGCGGGGTGATGCCGTGCTCCTGGTTGTAGGCGACCTGCTTGGCGCGGCGCCGGTCCGTCTCTTCGAGCGCGACCTTCATCGAGGCGGTGATGGTGTCGGCGTAGAGGATCACCCGGCCTTCGACGTTGCGCGCGGCGCGTCCGATGGTCTGGATCAAGGACACCGAGCTGCGCAAGAAGCCTTCCTTGTCGGCGTCGAGCACAGCCACCAGCGACACCTCGGGAATGTCCAGGCCTTCGCGCAACAGGTTGATGCCGACCAGCACGTCGAAGAGCCCGCGGCGTAAGTCCCGCACCAAGGCGAGCCGCTCCAGTGTGTCGATGTCGGAGTGCATGTAGCGAACCCGCACGCCCAGGTCGGCGAAGTATTCGGTGAGGTCCTCCGCCATGCGCTTCGTCAGCGTGGTCACCAAGACGCGGTGCCCGAGCGCCGCTCGCTTGCGCACTTCTTCCAAGAGATCGTCCACCTGCTGCGCGACCGGCCGGATCTCCACCTCCGGATCGATGAGGCCGGTCGGCCGGATGATCTGCTCGACGATCACGCCCTGGCTCTTCTGCAATTCATACTCGGCCGGCGTCGCCGAGACGTAGATGACCTGGTTGACGAGCCGCTCGAACTCGCTGAACTGCAAGGGCCGGTTGTCGAGCGCGCTCGGCAGCCGGAACCCGTATTCGACCAGCGTTTCTTTCCGCGAGCGGTCGCCGCGGTACATGGCGCCGATCTGCGGGATCGACTGGTGCGACTCGTCGATCACGAGGAGGTAATCCTTGGGAAAGTAATCGAGCAGGCACGGGGGCGGATCGCCGGCTTTTCTGCCCGAGAGGTGGCGCGAATAGTTCTCGATGCCGTTGCAGAACCCCATCTGCTCGATCATCTCCAGATCGAACATGGTCCGCTGCTCCAGCCGCTGCGCCTCGAGCAGCTTCTCCTGCGAGCGAAGCTGGGTCAGCCGCTCGGCCAATTCATCGCGGATGTCGAGCACCGCGCGCTTTCTCCGGTCCCCCGAAGTCACGTAGTGACTGGACGGGAAGATCGACATCTTGTCGATCTCCGCCAGCACCTTGCCGCGCAGAGGATCGATCTCCTTGATGGCCTCGACGGTGTCGCCGAAGAGCTCCACCCGGATGGCGCGCTCTTCTTCATAAGCCGGAAAGATCTCGATGGTGTCGCCCTTCACCCGGAAGGTGCCGCGGGAGAAGTCGTGGTCGTTGCGCTCGTATTGAATCTCGACCAGATCGCGCAGCATCTTGTGCCGCGGGTACTCCTGGCCCTTCTGCAGCGCGACTTTCAATTCGTAATACGCTTCCGCGGTTCCCAGGCCGTAGATGCAAGAGACGGAAGCGACGATGAGCACGTCGTTGCGGGTCAACAACGAGTGCGTCGCCGAATGGCGCAGGCGATCGATCTCGTCGTTGATGGTGGAATCTTTCTCGATGTACGTGTCGCTCGAAGGCACGTACGCTTCCGGCTGGTAATAGTCGTAATAGCTGACGAAGAATTCGACCGCGTTCTTGGGAAAGAGTGCCTTGAACTCGCCGTAGAGCTGCCCGGCGAGCGTCTTGTTGTGGGCGATGACCAGCGTCGGCCGCTGCACCTGCGAAACCACGTTCGCGACGGTGAAGGTCTTGCCGGAGCCGGTGACGCCAAGCAGCGTCTGCGAAGGGTCGCCGCGGCGCAGGCCCGTCACCAGCTCTTCGATGGCGCGCGGCTGATCGCCCTGCGGCTTGTAGTCGGTGTGCAGCTCGAACGCCATGGGCTGCCGAGTCTAATCCAGCGCGGGCGCTCCCGCAGCTACAGCAGGACGCGCCAGTCGGTGCCCTGGACGCCGTCGCGCAACTCCACGCCGCGGGCGGCCACTTCGGCGCGGATCTGGTCGGCCTTGGCGAAGTCCTTTGCCTTGCGCGCCGCCAGCCGGGCGCAGATGCATTCCTCCACCCAGCCTTCGTCGATGCCCTTGCGCTTCGCCGCCAGCGTCCGCCGCGCCTTGGTGGCCTCGAGCGGCCGCCGCCAGGCGAGCCCGAGCGTCTGCGCCAGCTCCCGTCCGGTGCGAGCGAGGGACGCCACCTCCTCCGGCTTTCCCTTGGCGTCGATGCGCGCGTTCAAGAGGCCAAACAGCCGCTCCACCTTCGCGATGGCGTCGGCGCTGTTGAAGTCGTCGTCCATCGCCTCGCGGAAGGCATCTACGTGGTCCGCCGCCAGCCTGGCTTCGCCGGCCCACTTCTTCTGCGCGAGATAAGCGTCGGCCTTGGCGAGCGAGTCGTAGAGGTAGTCGACGCGCTTGTCCGCTTCCGCCAGCGCCTCGGCGCTGAAGTTGATCGGGTTGCGGTAGTGCGTCGAGAGCAAGAACGCCCGCAGCGCCTCGCCGTCCCAGGACGCGAGCAGATCGCGGATGGTTTTGAAGTTGCCGAGCGACTTCGACATCTTCTCGTGGTCGAGGGTGACGAAGCCGTTGTGCAACCACACCTTCGCGAGCGGCTCGCCGCTTGCCGCCTCGCTCTGGGCGATTTCGTTCTCGTGGTGCGGGAAGACCAGATCCTTGCCGCCGCCGTGGATGTCGAAGGTGACGCCCAGGTACTTCTGGCTCATCGCCGAGCACTCGATGTGCCAACCCGGCCTGCCCGGGCCCCAGGGCGACGGCCAGGTGACGCTCGCGGGCTCGCCCGGCTTTGCCGCCTTCCAGAGGGCGAAGTCGAGTGGATCGCGCTTCACGTCGCCGGTCTCGACCCGCGCGCCGCTCAAGAGATCGTCGAGATTTCGCTTCGACAGCTTGCCGTACGGCGGAAAGGAGCGCACCGCGAAGTAGACGTCGCCCTGGACGGGGTAGGCGTGGCCGCGCTCGACCAACTTCCCGATCAGCTCGACCATCTCCGGCACGTGGTCGGTCGCCTTCGGCTCCAGGTCCGCCGGCAGGATGGCGAGTTGCGCCATGTCGCGCTTGCACTCGTCGATGAAGTGCTGGGCGAGCGCTCGCGGATCCTGCCCGCGCTCGTTGGCGCGGCGGATGATCTTGTCGTCGACGTCGGTCCAGTTGCGCACGTAACGGACCCGCAGGCCCGACCAGCGCAAGAAGCGCACCGCGGTGTCGAACGCGCAGAGCATGCGCGCGTGGCCGATGTGCGGCAGGTCGTAGACGGTGATGCCGCAGACGTAGATGCCCACCTGGCCTTGCGCCATGGGCACGAGCTCCTGCTTCTCTCCCGTCAGTGTGTTGAAGACGCGCATCGCTGTTTTGACCGGCCCGGAAGAGTACCCGACTTCGACGCGCCGGTGGGACGGCCCAAGAGCGGCGTTTCGAAGCGCGACGGGCGCGAGCGCTCTTGTGCGCCCACGCCCGGCTGCTTGCTGCGAGACTGGATCAGCAGTTGAAAATGGACTTCAGGTCCGTCTCGATGTCGTCTTCGTTCACGCCCTTGGCCAAGGAGAGCTCCTTGATCAGGAGATTGCGCGCCGTGTCGAGCATCTTGCGCTCGCCGAAGCTGAGGTCCTTGTCGAACTTGAGCAGGTACAGATCGCGCAGCACTTCGGCGATTTCGAAGACCGAGCCGGTCTTGATCTTCTCCATGTACTCGCGGTAGCGGCGGTTCCAGGTTGCGGAGTCGACCGAGATGTCCTTTTGCTTCAGGATCTTGTAGACCTTGATGACCGCCTCTTCGTCGATGAGCGAACGCAGGCCGACAGAGCCGACCTTGTTGATGGGGATGAGGATTTTCATCCCGTTTTCCATGATTTTGAGTACGTAGAACGACTGCCGCTGGCCGGCAATGTCCTTGTGCTCGATCCCCATCACCTCGCCGACACCCTGGCCCGGGTAGACGGCCTTGTCACCGACCTTGAAAGTCTGCATGTGAGCGCTTTTAGCACGGAAAGACGGTTTGCGTCAAGGCGGCGCTTGACGGCGATCGCGGGGCAGGTGTAGCGTGATTCGCTCGTTGTGTGCCATGTAGGCGTCAGGCACACCCAGGGTGGCGGTCGGGGGGATTCGGGGGATGGGGGCAAGGCCGCTTCTGGCGGCGTCCGTTGCGTTCTGCGCGGGCGCGTATTTTCTGGCACCGTGGTGGGTCGCGCCGATGGCGCTGACGCTGGCGTTCTTGCCGCGGCTTCGCGCGGTCGCCATCGGCCTCGCGCTCGGGCTCTTGCGCGGCGCCTTTCAAGAACCGCCGCGTACCGCAGCCTTGCCGGGGGAGTTCGAAGGGCGCGTGGTGTCGGCCGCGAAAGAGCGCGCCACCGTGCGCGTGCTTGCGGCGGAAGGAGCCTCGCGGA
The DNA here is from genome assembly GCA_036488495.1 of Myxococcales bacterium. Taxonomy (GTDB): domain Bacteria; phylum Myxococcota; class Myxococcia; order Myxococcales; family 40CM-4-68-19; genus 40CM-4-68-19. Next base: position 18,526 of record DASXHM010000220.1, read on the forward strand.
CCTTCGCAATCGAACACGCGGCGCAAGACGGTGCGGCGGCAGGCGCCCTCGTCAATCTCTGGCTGCGCGGACAAGACCTGCACCGCGGCGATCGCGCGGTCTTCGCGGCTCGCACGCACGTCCCGCCTGGAAAGCTCAACCCGGGCGGGCGCGACCGGCGCGCCGCCCTCGCCGCGCGCGGCATCGGCCTCGAAGGCAGCGGCGAAGTGGTCCGTGTTCTCGAGGCCGGACCGCCCTTCTGGCGCTGGCTCGATCAGTTGCGCGAGCGCTTCGCGGTGCAGGCGGCCATCTTCTGCGATCCGCCGCAAGCAGCGCTCCTCAGCGCGCTGGCGGTCGGCGATCGCAGCGGGCTCTCGGTGGCCGAGGAGGACGAGCTGTCCGCGAGCGGGCTCGTGCACCTGCTCGCGAGCAGCGGCTTGCATCTCTTCATCATCGCCTGGCTGGTGCGGGCATTTGTCCGGCAACTCTGGCTCCGCACGCGCTGGGCAGCGGCTGTGCGCGCCGACGCCGTCGCCGCGGCGGTCGCGCTGCCGTTCGCCGTCGCGGAGGTGGCGCTCCTCGGCGCGCCCTGGCCGGCCATCCGCGCGGGCGTCGCATTGGCGGTTGCCCTTCTCGCGGCGGCATCGGCGCGGCGGCCCGATGGCCCGACCACCCTCGCCTTCGCCGCGGCGGCGTGCGCGCTCGTCGACCCTTCGGCAACGCACGATCTCGCGCTGCAGCTCTCGGTCCTCGGCATCGGGGGGCTCCTCTTGCTGGCGCGGCCGCTGCGCGACTTCTTGCCGGTTCCGCGGCCGCCGCTCGGCGCGGGCTGGTTGCGGCGCGGCGCCGAGCATCTCTTGGGCATCGCCTGCTCCACGGCAGCCGCCGCGCTCCTGACCGCGCCGCTCCTCGCTGCTTCCTTTCACCGCATCTCGGTCGTCGCGGTCGCCGCCAACGCGGTTGCGCTGTTGCCGGGGCTTGCCGCCATTCCGCTCGCCACCGCGCTCGTGGCGCTGCCTTCTGCGACGGTCTTGTGGTGGGCAGCCGATCTGCTCGCCACCGCGACCTTGCGCGCGGCGCATTTCTTCGCCCTCTTGCCGCACGCGACCTTCGCTGTCGCCGCGCCCGACCTCGTCTTCTGCGCGCTCTGGTATGCCGGCGTCGCGCTCTTGTCCCGCCGTTCGCGGTCCGCCTTGGCGTGCTTCTCGCTGGTCGCCGTCGCGGGCATCGGGCGAGCCGGCGTCGCGCGCTTCGACCGCGGCGTGACCGTCACCTTCCTTGCGGTCGGCCAGGGCGACTGCGCCATCGTCCAGCTTCCTTCCGGCAAGGCGATGCTCATCGACGCAGGCGGCGACCTGCGCTGGCCCGGCCGCTTCGACCCCGGCACGCGAGACGTCTTGCCGGCGCTGGCCGAGCTCGGCATCTCCAAACTCGACCTCGTGGTCTTGAGTCACCCGCACCCCGACCACGCCGGAGGATTGCTCTCCGTCATCGACCGCATCCCCATCGGCGAATTGTGGATGAACGAAGAGGACAACGTCATTGCACGGGCGGTGCGCGAGCGCGCGCGCTTGCGCGGAGTTCCGGTGACGCTGCCGCACGACGAAACCATCGAGGGCGTGCAGCTCCAAGTGCTCTCGCACTTCGTCGAAGGCCGCTCGACCAACGACAACTCCATCGTGCTCCGGCTCGTGCACGGCGAGGCCAAGGCGCTGTTCGCGGGCGACATCGAAGCGCTGACCGAGCTCGACCTTGCGCAAGAGGACCTGCGGGCCGCGTTGCTCAAGGCGCCGCACCACGGCAGCAGCACCTCCAGCACCGACGCCTTCTTGCGCAACGTCGCGCCGCAATTCACCGTCTACAGCACCGGCGCGGGAAATCCGTTCAACTTCCCCAGCCGCGAGGTGGTGGCGCGCACGCCGGGACTGCACTTCAACACGGCAACGGGGGCGGTGACGGCGCGGAGCGACGGGCGCCGATGGGCGCTCAGGCCCTACGCGGGCGCTGCGATCGAGTGAGGCTCAGTCGTCGAAGCGCAGGGTCGCGAATCGGTCGAGGGCGTGGAAATCGCCGCGCAGCGGAGGCGAGTAAGCCTGACCCTCGCCCGGCTGCCCCGGCCCTTGCCGCAGGCGGTAGAGGTTGAACTTCCAGCGGTCGCCCTTGGCGGGGTGCGGCTTGTCCATGCCAGTCAGGGCCGAGAATGGAATGGCCAGCTCCACCGTCCAGCCCCGGTCGACGTCGCGGCCGTCGTTCAAGGTGCCGTCGACGTGCACCGCATGCCGGGCGTGCGACGACCAGGACAGGTCCATTCCCTTGCGCGGACCTCCGTTGAAGCTCGCGTCGAAGAGCGCGTTGGTGGGCGCCACCTCGATCTCGTCGTAGCGCGACGAATCGCCGGAGGGGTTCAAGAAGATTTCGACCACGTTCGAAGTGTAGAGCGGCTCGTCGTCCTTGAAGTACCGGCCGGAGACGTTCTCGTCCTCGGACTGGAAGGCGACATAGAGCGTCTCGTCGTCCCAGAGGAGCCGGGCCTCGGTCGCGGCGGTGGCGGACTTGCCGTCCAGGCTGCGCACGAACGGCCCGGCGACGGACGCCTTGTCCCAGGCAGGCTCGGCGAGCACGCCGTCGATGGTGATGGGGCCCTTCAACCGGTGGACGACGTAGTCGCCGCCCGAGCGGGTGCAGGCGAAGAGGGTCAGCGCGAGAGCGGCGGAGCGCACGAGCCGAGTCTAGCCCAGACGCAGCGAAGCTTTAGCCGAGCCGCGCCCGCCGCACGATCAGGTGGCAGAGCCGCTGGTGGCCGGCGAGCAGCGAGGAGAACGTCAACGAACCAAGCCGCGTGCGCACCGCGTACGAGGTCCCGACCAGGCCCGGCAGCACGTCCACGCGAAGGATGTCTTCGAACGAGACGGTCTGCTCCATCGACAGCGTGCGCACGGTCAGGCCCGCTTCGCTGACGGTGAACGCGAGCCGGTTGTAGAACATCGCGCAGGAGGTGAAGAGCGCGACGAAGAACGCCGCCGAGAAAAAGGCCGAGCGCGTCGCCCCCTGCATCATCACCAGCGCGCAGAAGACCGCGATCCAGAGCGTGTCCGCGGCCATCACGATCGTGCGCAACGCCATCCAAGGCCTGAACGTCTCGGGCGCAACCGCTTCTCGTCCAGAGAACCTCGGGAGCTGCATGGATTGAGCATAGCGACGCTGGATTCGGGCGGCAATTCTGGATGTCCTGCTCTATGGTCCGGACGTGCACCGCGCGGCGCCGACGCAAGCCCCCTCCTTCGAGGACAAAGACCGCGCGGCGCGGATCCTCGCGCGTGCCCAGGCGGAGACCGGCCACGACCCGGCGGTGCTGGAGAAGCTGTGCCTTGCCAGCGCGGATCCGGACGGCGCCTTGGCATCCGCGGTGCGGGTGCTGGCGGCGCGCAAGGAGCGCTTCGGCAGCGCCGCAGCGGTGGAGGCCGTCGCGCCGCTCGTGCGGGTGTGCGCGGGTTCGCGGTTTCTCCCGCAGATTCTCGCCGCCCGGCCACGGCTCGTCGACCTCCTTGCCTGCACCCGGTTTCGCACCCAGCCGTCAATGCCGCGGCCGGTTTCGGCACAGACCGCGCCCGTCCTCGCGCGCAAGCTTCGCCAGCAGAAGCAGGCAGCCATCCTGCGCATCGCCCTGCGGGACCTTTCCGGGACACCCATCGCCGCCGTCACCCGGGAGCTGTCGGCATTGGCGGCCGCGGCGTTCCAGGCGGCGGTCCGGTTCCATTACCGAAGGCTCTGCCAGGAGCACGGCGCCCCCGAAGGACGCACTCACGAGGGGCCGAGCGGTTTCTGCGTGCTCGGGATGGGCAAGCTCGGCGGCGAGGAGCTGAACTTCTCCTCGGATGCGGATGTGCTCTACGTGTACGACAAGGACGGCCACACCGAAGGCGGCCTGACCCACTTCGCCTTCTATGCGCGGCTGGCCGAAGCGGTCACTGCCGCCGTGGGCTCGCCGCAAGCCACCCCGGAAGGCGGCTTCGTCTTCCGCGTCGATCTCGACCTGCGCCCGGAAGGGCGCAGCGGCCCCATCGTCAACGCCATCCGCGGCCTCGAGCTCTACTACGAGGGACAGGGTGCGCCCTGGGAGAGGTTTGCGCTCTTGAAGGCGCGGCCGATCGCCGGCGACCTCGCGACCGGCGAGGAGGCGCTTCGCAGGCTGTCGCCCTTCGTCTTCCGCAAGTACTTCGACCTCCGCGCCATCGACGAAATGCGCCAGCTCAAGGCGCGCGCCCAGAAGGCCGCCGAGCGCGCCGGCATCGACCTGAAGCTCGGCAGGGGCGGCATCCGCGAGGTCGAGTTCTTCGTCCAAGCGCTGCAGCTTCTGCACGGCGGGCGCGATCAGAACCTGCGCGTCCGGGGCACCCTCCCCGCTCTCGAGCGGCTCTTGTACGCCGGGCTCATCTCCAGTCGCGATCGCGATGAGCTGGGCGAGGCGTACGTGCTGCTCCGGCGGCTCGAGCACCGCGTGCAGATGGTGGCCGAGCGGCAGACCCACGCCATTCCCGACGATCCCGGCGAGCAAGAGCGGCTGGCCCGCCGCGCCGGGTTCGAAACCGCCCGGGCGATGCACGAGGAGTTGAGCGTTCATCGCGCGCGGGTCGAGGCGCGCTTTGCCGACCTGCTCCGCGTCGCCGGCGAAGAGGCATTGGGCGAGGATCCGCGGGCAGCAGTCGCCGCCGATCCGGGGGCGACGGCAGAGGAGCGGACCGCGGCGTTGCGGGAGCTGGGGTTCGACCAACCCGAAAACAGCGCCGAGGAGCTCGCCCGGCTCGCGAAGAAGCGCGGCACTCCCGTCCACGACGCAGAGCCGCTTGGCCCTTCGCTGGTCACCGAGCTCGCCGCGGCGCCCGATCCCGACCAGGCCCTCCGCCAGCTCGCCGATC
>DASXHM010000221.1:0-16343 GCA_036488495.1 Myxococcales bacterium
GCCCGGCACGACGCATTGAAACTGGAGAAACCCGCGCTTGCCATACAGCCGGTTCCAGCGCGCGACGCCGTCCAGCGGAAAGAAGAACGGATCGTAGTGCGACAGCTTCTCGCCGGAGGCGAGCTTCTGCGCGTTGTAATACGCGAAGTTGAAGGCGCGCACGGTGAGGCCATTCACCGCCGGCAGATCGACTGGCACGCCCGCGCGCGACCGCGGCGGTTTGAGCGCGCCTTCGGCGTGATCGCCGCGGAAGAAGATCCCCCGGTGCTGCGGCGAAGTGATGTCCAGCCAGGCGACCGTGTATTCGTGCGAGGCGTCACTCTCGTCGCTCTTGGCGAAGAACTCGTCGAGCCCCGCGAAAGGAATGGCCTCTTGCCGGATGGCGACGCCGGGTATTTTCCGTAGCGCAATCTCCGCCCAGGTGATGACGCCGGTGAGGCCGAGACCGCCGACGGTCGCGCAGAAGAGTTCGTCCGAAGGCGACAACTCGCGGCGGATTCCGTCCGAGCGGAGCAGCTCGAGCCGCGTGACGTGCCGCCCGAAGGTGCCTGCGCGGTGGTGGTTCTTGCCGTGGATGTCATTGGCGATGGCGCCGCCCACCGAGACGAACTTCGTTCCCGGCACGACCGGCAGGAAGAACCCGCGCGGCACCGCGAGGTCGAGGATGTGCCGCAGCGTGACGCCCGCTTCGCAGCGCATGAGCCCGCTGGATGGGTCGAAGGAGATGAAGCGATCGAGCGCGCCCGTGCGGACGAGGGCGCCGCCGTCGTTGAGGCAGGAGTCGCCGTAGCTTCGTCCCTGACCGTACGCCAAGACCGGCCGCTGCGATGGCAGCTCGAGCTCGTCGCGCCAGCGAGGCACAGCCTCGTGCACGTGCACCGCTGATGGGTAGCGGCCCCAGGACTCGGCCATCGCGCTCATCCTATCGGACGAGCCGCGAAAGCGCGCCTTTACGAAGCCGCGAGACTGCGCCTTTACGAATCTGCGAACGAGAGCGCGCGCCGTTCATACAGGCGCGCGCGGAAAGTTCAGGCCGCCTTGCGGATGGGCTCCGGGAACACCGCGCGCTGCGGAGTGCGGATGTGCACGATGCCCAGCGCGGACAGAACCTTGAGGACCTGCCAGCCCGGATCGATCTCGAACCAACGCGCCGAGAAGTCCGGGCTCGCCCCGTACTTGTGGTGGTTGTTCTGGAACAGCTCGCCCATGGTGACGAAGTCGAACGGCAGCGTGTTGCGGCTGACGTCGTCGTTGTCGAAGTTGCGGTAGCCGTACTTGTGGCCGCACCAGTTCACGATGGCGCCGTGGACCGGACCCATCACGAAGTGGACCGGCAGCATGAAGGCGATCTGCCACCAGTGGGTCGCGAAGGCGAAATAGAAGAGCGAATAGGCGACGCAGAAGGCGATGCGCATCACCCACGACTGGCCCAAGGTGTGGTCGATGAGCGGCCAGTCCGGCGTGTCGCCGTCGAAGCGGGCTTCCGGCTTCACGCGGTCGTGGGCGTAGTCGTCGTAGCGCTTCTTGGTCTTGAGCATCATCTGCAGCGCATTCGGGTGGAAGCCGGGCGCATGCGGATCGCGATCGGTGTCGGCAAAGGCGTGGTGCTCGCGGTGGAGGATGGCGTAGCCGCGCGGGTCGAGATACGAGCTGCCCTGCACGATCCAGGCGAGGAAGTGCATCACGCGCTCGGTGCGCGGGCCCATGGTGTACATTTTGTGGGCCGCATAGCGGTGCTGAAAGATGCTCTGAAACAGCACGCTCAGCAGCCAATGCCCGGCAAAGAACGCGTAGACCAATGAAGCCTCCGTGTAGGAAGTGAGCAAAACCACGCAACTGTCACGGCCGTGTCATGCCGCGCACTCCGCCTGGCAACTCCGTGACACCCGTTCAGTGGAGCTCGTCGAGAAAGCGGTCCAACGCCGCATCGAGTGGCAGCGGCACGTCCTCGCCCAAGAGCTTTCGAACCTTGCTGACGTCGAGCCCGCAAAGGAGCGGGCGAGGCGCCGGCAACTTCACTTCCGACAGCTTGACCGGCTCGATCAATCGTTCGTCTGCTTCGAGCTTGCGGGCGAGGGCCCGGCAGAATTCAACCCTCGTCACTCTCGTCGCGCCGGTACAATGATAGATGCCCTGCGCGCCGCTTCGATGCACCCCGATGACCATTTCGGCGGCATTGTCGGCGAGCGTCGGCGAGACGATCTGGTCGACGAACGCCTTCACCGGTTTCTTGGCGCGAAAGCTCTCCACCACCGCGACCGCGAAGGTGCGCTTGGCTCCTTTTCGCCCCGAGAAGACGACGGCCACCCGGCAGACCGCGCAGTCCGGGGCCAAGAGCAGTGCCGCCTCCTCGCCCGCGCGCTTGGTGCGAGCGTAGACGCCGCGCGGGTTGGGAACGTCGTCCTCGCGGTAGCCGCCCTTTTCGCCGTCGAAGACGTAGTCGGTAGAGAGGTGGGTGAGGCGCGCTGCGATCTCGCGGCAGGCGCGGGCCACCGCCGCCACCGCCTCCGCGTTGGCCGTGTACGCTTCGACCGGCGCTCTCTCGCACGCGTCGACGTCGGTCATTGCCGCCCCATTGACGACCGAAGCCGGGCGCCGCTCGAGAATCAGCGCGGCGAGCGACGAAGGATCCAGCAGATCCGCTTCCACGTACTCGACAGCTTCGGGAAGCTGAAAGCGGCTCGGGCCCCGCGCAGCCGCGATCACCTGTTCGCCCGACTCCGCGAGTCGCGCGACGATGCGGCTGCCGCAGAGACCGTTCGCGCCCACGACCAGCGTCGCCACCTCAGCGCGCTCCGTAATTGCGTTCGTAATAGGTGCGGTATTCGCCGCTCCGCACGCGTTCCCACCAGCCGCGGTTCTGCAGATACCACTCCACCGTCTGCATCAGCCCGTGCGCGAAGGGAATGCGCGGCGCCCAGCCGAGCTGCGCGTGGGCCTTGCGCGCGTCGATGGCGTAACGGCGGTCGTGGCCGGGCCGATCCTTCACGTACTCGATCAGCTCGGTACCCTTTCCCAGGATCTGCAGAAGCCGCTCGACGATCTGCAGATTCGGCCATTCGTTGTCGGAGCCGACGTTGTACACCTCGCCGGCGTTCCCTTGTTCGAGCGCGGCCAACAGCGCATGGCAGTGGTCCTCGACGTGGATCCAATCGCGTACCTGCTGGCCGTCGCCGTACACCGGCAGCTTCTTCCCTTCGAGCGCGTTGGCGATCATCAAGGGAATGAGCTTTTCGGGAAATTGATAGGGCCCGTAGTTGTTCGAACAGCGGGTGACCACCACGTCCATCCGGAAGGTGTGGCCGTAGGCGAGCACCAAGAGGTCGGCGGCGGTCTTCGAGGCCGAATAGGGGCTGGAAGGCTTCAAAGGCGATTCCTCGCTGAACTTCCCGGTCGCGCCGAGCGAGCCGTACACCTCGTCGGTGCTGATCTGCACGAAGCGCGAAACCTTCGCCTGCCGCGCGCATTCGAGCAGAACCTGCGTTCCCGAGACGTTGGTTTCGACGAAGATTCCGGGCCCGAGGATGCTGCGGTCGACGTGGCTTTCGGCGGCGAGGTTCAACACCGCGTCGATGCGCCAGGTCTTGAAAAGGTGTTCGACCAGCTCGGCGTTGGCGATGTCGCCGCGGACGAAGACGTGCTTGGGGTCGTCCTTCAGATCGCCCAACGACTCGGCGTTGCCGGCGTAAGTGAGCTTGTCGAGGTTGACCACCGTCCACGACGGCCGCTCCCTGCGCAAGAGCCGGACGAGGTTCGAGCCGATGAAGCCTGCGCCTCCGGTGACGAGGACTGCGTTCACCGTTCCGCCGCCCGCGCGTCGGTGGCGCGGCCCGTGACCAATTCGCTGGCGGCGTGCAGCGATTCGAAGGTGCCGGCGTCGGTCCACCAGCCGCCGAGCTTGTCCCAAGAGAGCGTGCCGGCCTTGACGTAGTGGTTGTTGACGTCGGTGATTTCGAGCTCGCCGCGGCCGCTCGGCTTCAGGGTCTTGATGATGTCAAAGACCGCCGAATCGTAGAAGTAGATGCCCAGCACCGCGAGATCGCTCTTGGGCTCCTTGGGCTTCTCCACGATGCGCGTCACCCGCGTCCCTTCCACCTCGGCGACCCCGTACCGCTGCGGGTCGTGCACCTGCTTGAGGAGGAGCCGCGCGCCCTTGGCTTGCTTCTCGAACGCGTCGACGAACGGTCGGATGGGGGCCTCGAAGATGTTGTCGCCGAGGATGACGCAGATGGGATCGTTGCCGGCGAAGTTCTCCGCGAGGCCGAGCGCCTGGGCGATGCCGCCCGCCTCGTCCTGCACCTTGTAGGTGAAGCGGCAGGAGAACTCGCGGCCGGAGCCGAGCAGGTTGACGACGTCGCCCATGTGCTCGACGCCGGTGACGATCAGGATCTCCGCGATGCCGGCCTCGGTGAGCTTCTTCACCGGATGGAAGATCATCGGTTCCCGGCCGACCGGCAGAAGGTGCTTGTTGGTCACTTTCGTCAGCGGAAAGAGGCGCGACCCGGTGCCGCCCGCGAGAACGATGCCCTTCATTCACGGCTCCTCGCCAAAATTTCCCTCCTGCCGGAGGATTGAACGAATGGGCCGTACTTGCCAGAAAATGCGCCCACCCGAAAGGAGAACGTCATCCGCGGCGGAAGGTGACGGCCGCGCAGAGCACCGCGAAGGCGCCGGGAATGGCGGCTGCGATGACGCTCGAAAGCGATCCCGACATGGAAAGCGCGTGGCCCACCACCGACGCAGCCCAGAGCACGAGCGAGAGGCCGAGGCCGCTCGCGACGGCCGCCGCGAGCGGAAGCCTTCGCCGCGGCCGCTGCAGCGCGAGCGCGATGCCGAGACCCGCGAGCGTCGCCGGCACCGCCTGCAGCGGCTGCGCGGCGCGTTCGGCGATGGCCAGCTCGTACTCGCGTGCCCGCTGCCCGCTGTGCTCGCGGAGCCGGATCTGCTGGCGGAGCTGCCGCCAACCGAGCTGCTGGGGCCGGCCGCTGCGCAACAAGAGGTCGCTCGCGCTCTCCGGAAACGCCTCGATCAGCACCTCCGCCTTTCGCTCTTCGATGCTGCCGCCCGGCTCGTCGGAGGGGCCGTAGCGCGTCTCCACCGCGTCCAAGAAGCGCAGCCGATGATCCGGTGCGGTCTCCAGGCGCCGGGCGTCGATGCGCCGGGCGAGGCGGAAGGGCTGGGCAATCTCCAAGACGGTGGCCGGCTCCCAGCCGCCGTCGCGCAGCGGGCCCAGGTGATAGATGCGCCCTTCCTGTCCGCGCAGCCAGGACGAGCCCGCGTGGTAGGCGCCCCAGTCGCCCCAGGTGTTGAACCGTTTCACCTGGATCTCCTCGACCCGCGCGTCGGCGCGAACGACCACTGCCTCGTTCAGCCAGAAGAGGCCCGCGCCCACCACCGCCGCCAGCGCCGCGACTGGCAGCGCCAGCCGCAGCGGACGCACTCCCATGGCGAAGAGCGCGGTCAGTTCCCCACGCCGCGCCAGGAGCGTGGCCAGAAGCGAGGCAGCGATGATCAGGGCTGCCGGGACGAGCTGGTACGTCACGATCGCGGCCTTGTTCAGATACAGCTCGGCCACCGCCCTGCCCCAGGCGCGGCCAAAGAAACCGTGGGCGCGATCGGCGAAGTCGACCACCAGGTAGATGAGCACCACCCCGCCGAGCGTGGCGGTGAAGAGCCGCCCCATCTCGCGGACGAGCATCCTGTCGAGCTGGCCGCCGAGCTTCACGTGGCGGCGATGTCCGAGCGCACCTGCATTCCGTCGAAGCGGATGCGCGAGAGCGCGGCGTAAGCGCGTTTGCGGGCGGCCTCCGCATCGTCGCCCAGCGCCGCCACGGTGAGGACGCGCCCGCCTGCGGTCACGACGCGCCCATCGCGCAGGGTGGTTCCCGCGTGCAAAAGCCAGAGATCCTCGCTTTCGACCACCGCCTCGAGGCCCTCGATCTCGTCGCCCTGGCGCGGAGTCGCGGGATAGTCGTGCGCGGCCGCCACCACCGCCACCGCCGTCCGCGCGTCCCACAGCGCGCGATGCTCATGCAGCTTGCCTTGCGCGGCGGAGAGAAAGAGCGGGAGCGGATCGCTGCGCAACCGGAGCAAGATGGCCTGCGCCTCCGGATCGCCCAGCCGGCAGTTGAACTCGAGGACGCGAATGCCGCGCGGGGTGAGCATCAGCCCTGCGTAGAGCGCGCCCACAAAGGGAATGCCGCGGCTCGCGAGCTCCTGGACGGTCGGGAGCAGCACCGTCATCACCGCTTCTTCGATGATGGCCGGGGTCGCGTCCTTCGGAGAGCAGACCGCGCCCATGCCGCCCGTGTTCGGGCCCAGATCGCCGTCGAGGAGCCGCTTGTGATCGCGCGCTGCGGGAAGCGGCAAGACATGGGTGCCGTCGCAGAGCGCAATCACCGATAGCTCCGGACCGGTCAATCGCTCTTCGACGAGGATGCGCGCGCCCGGTTTGTACAGCTCGTCCACCGCGGCCGCCGCAGCCTGGCCATCGTCGGCCACCACGACGCCCTTCCCCGCCGCGAGCCCGTCGAGCTTCACCACGCACGCGCCGGCCCGCGTCGCGTACGCCTTGGCGCCTTCGCGATCGTCGAAGACCTGCGCCGCCGCGGTGGGGACGCCAGCAGCCAGCATCACCTCCTTGGCAAACGCTTTCGACGATTCGATGCGCGCTGCCGCCTGGGAGGGGCCGAAGCACGGAACACCGGCTGCGCGCAGCTTGTCGGCGAGCCCTTCCGCGAGCGGCGCCTCCGGGCCCACCACCACCAGATCGGGGCGTTCCGCGAGAGCAGCCGCGGCGAGGTCCGACCCGGCCGGAGCACAACGCGCTTCGCGGGCAATTCCCGGGTTGCCGGGAATGGCGACGATGTCCCGGTGGCTGCCGCCGAGCCTGAGCGCGCGCACCAGCGCGTGCTCCCGCGCGCCCGAACCAATCACGACGAGCTTCGCCATCGCGGCTGATTACCACACCGCTTCGCGGGTCGCGCGGGTGCGTTCTTCGGTGGCGGAAGCGGCCGCGAGCGGTCAGTGGCGGAAGTGGCGCACCGAGGTCAGCACCATCGCCATCCCGTGCGCGTCGGCCATCGCCACCACTTCGTCGTCCCGAACCGAACCACCCGGCTGCGCCACCGCGGTGACTCCGGCGAGCGCTGCCGCTTCGACGCCGTCCGGGAAGGGAAAGAACGCGTCCGAGCCCATCACCGCGCCCTTGGCCTTCTCACCCGCGCGACTGGCGGCGATGCGCACGGAGTCGACGCGGTTCGTCTGACCCATGCCGATGCCGACGGTGAGGTCCTTCTGCGCGAAGACGATGGCGTTCGACTTGACGTGCTTCACCACCCGGAACGCGAACGCCAGCGCCTCCAACTCGTCGGGTGTTGGCGCCCGCTTGGACACCACCTTCCAGCCGCGCGGATCGGCCTCGGCGAGATCGCGCGATTGCACGAGGAGCCCGCCCGGAACGCTGCGGATTTCGCGCGGCTCCTGCACCCAGGTCTCGCGCGGGTTGCCAAGGAGCGGCAACTCCAAGAGCCGCAGTGACTTCTTGCTCTTCAACGCATCGAGCGCGGCCTTGTCGAACCCGGGCGCGATCACCGCCTCGAGGAACGTCTCCGCGATGATGGCGGCGGTCGCGCCGTCGACCGGGTGGCTGAGCGCGACGATGCCGCCGAACGCGCTGATCGCGTCCGCATCGCGCGCCAGCCGGTACGCCTCGGCGATGCCGTTTGCCCGCGCCACTCCGCACGGATTGGTGTGCTTGACCACCACCGCCGCTGCGCGCCCTGCCGTTCCCTGCGCGTGTTCCTTCAAGGATTCCAGGGCGGCGCTGCCGTCGAGGATGTTGTTGTACGAAAGCTCCTTGCCCTGAAGCTGCTTCGCCGCGGCCAGGGTCGGCTCGTTCGGCTGCGGCACCGCCGCATAGAACGCCGCGCGCTGGTGCGGGTTCTCGCCGTAGCGCAAGGGCTGCAGCCGGTGGAATTCCGGCAACGGCGGCGACTCGGCGAAGCTCTCGCCGGCGCCCTGTTCCGCGAGATATCCGGCGATGGCCGCGTCGTAAGCGGCGGTGTGCGCGAAGGCGCGGGCCTGCAGCCGCTTGCGGGTGCTCTCGTGCACTTCGCGCTTTTGCTGCAATTCCGCGAGCACCGTCTTGTAGTCGGCCGGATCGACCACCACCACCACCGACTCCGCGTTCTTGGCGGCGCTCCGGATCATCGACGGCCCGCCGATGTCGATGTTCTCGATCACTTCCTCGAACGGCGCGCCCTTCGCCACCGTCTCGCGGAACGGATAGAGATTCACGGCTACCAGATCGATGGGGACGAGCCCGTGCGCCTTCATGTCGGCTTGATCCCCGGCGTGCTTGCGCCGCGCCAGAAGGCCGCCGTGCACCTTGGGGTGCAGCGTCTTCACCCTGCCGCCGAGCATCTCCTGCGCACCGGTGAATTCGGACACCTGCTGGACGGGAATCTTCTCCTTGGCGAGCAGCGCGGCGGTCCCGCCGGTGGACAGTAGCTCGATGCCCAGCGCCGCGAGGCCGCGGGCAAAGTCGACCAGCCCGGTCTTGTCGGAGACGGAGAGCAACGCACGTGCGACGGTCATGCGCGCTCCCATATCATGCTGCCGCGCGGGTGTTGCGTGGCGATGTGCAAAACCGCGATATGTTTACTCCATGCGCAGCCTTTCGATCCGGCCGCAGCTCTCCTATGCCGCTGTTTTGAGTGCCGTCGTCGCCGCCGAAAGCGCGGTGCTGGCATCGCGCGCGTACAGCGTTCATCCCCTGCCGCTCCGCGCGGCGGTCATTTTCGATCTGTGCGCGGTGCCCGCCGGATTGTGGTGGCTGCTCTTCGTCCGCAGAGGCAAAGCGCAGCCGCGCACCACCGCCCGCGTCTTCGTCCTTTCCGTCGCTTTCGCGGCGCTGCTGTTCGGCCGCGACGTGCGGCTCCTCGCGGCGCCGGTCGAGCTCTTCCTGATGTACCTCGCCTTCACCTCCGTCCGCGGTGCGCTGCGTGCGCGAGCGTCGGCCGACGCGGTGACGGCGTTGCGCAACGGTCTCGTCGCGGCCTTGGGCGACAACTTCGCGGCTCGTGCAGCAGCGGGCGAGCTCACCGCCTTCTGGTACGCGTTCTTCTCCTACGGCGCCGCGGCCCGAGCGGCTGCGCGAGACGGCTTTACTGCGTACAAGCGCGCGGGCTGGACGGCCATCTACGTCGCGGTCGCCTTGGTTTCGGTCGGTGAAGCCGCCGGCGTGCATTTCCTCTTGCGGCGTTTCGGTCCCATCGCCACCGTCAGCGCTGCCGGCTTCCACCTCTATGCGCTCCTGTGGATGCTGGGCGACTTGCGGGCGCTGATGGTGCGGCCGATTCGGGTCGAGGAAGGCACGATGCACCTGCGCCTCGGCCTGCGCTGGGAGGCCGAGATTCCGCTCTCGCTCGTCGAGCGGGTCGAGCTTTCGCCGAAGGCCTCTCCTTCGGCGATGCGGCTCGCGGTGATCGGCTCGGCGAATCTGCGGCTCTTGCTGCGGGCGCCCGTCGTCCTGCACGGGCCGTTCGGCATCCGCCGCGAATCGCGCGATTTGTTGCTGCAGGTGGACGAGCCGGAACGGCTGTCGGCACGTCTCGGGTTGCGATGAACCGGGCCGGGGTTCCCGCGTCGCGCTGGCTTTACGCGGCGCTCGCCACAGCCGTGCTGGCAACCGCGTGCGCCTCGTCCGGCGCGCGCGGCCATCCCTTCAATGTCCACGAGCAGCAGGAAGCGTTCTACCTGCCCTTCGACCGCCCTTCCGTGACCGGCTTCTACGGCATGGACGGAAAGCCGTGCGTCGCCGCCAAGAGCGGCGTGCTCTGGGAAGCCGAACAGACCGACGCAACCTGCAGCCACGACACGCTCTACGACGGCATCCACGACGCCGAGCTGATGCTGCGCTGGAAGGGTGTCATTCCGAAGGACGGCGACTTCGAGATCGAGACCTTCGACAACGGCCTGCGCGTCTGGGTGGATGTGGCCAGCCGCGGAGGTTGGAACAGCGATTCAAGCGCCGACGTCACGGTGGTGCTGGAGGCGCGCTCGGAGCATTGCTCGTTGACCTGGATGGATTCGGTCGCGCACGTGGCGAGTTTCGGCCCGGAGGTGCGCGATCGCCATTACGGCGGCTTCAGGGAAGTACCCACGCTGCGCCTCGTGAGCTGCAAGGCGGGCGACCCGCTGGAGGTGCGCGTGGGTCTCGTCGCCAAAGCCAATCGAGGCCGCATCGAGGTCGATTCATTCGGCTTCCGCGCCGGCAACGCTTACGACGCAAGCCGCGTGGTGGGGCTCGTCGCGCGCAAGCCCGGCGAAGGAGTGTCGGCGATGCAGACCACTTGTTCGCGCGTCGAAGGCGGCATCTGCACGCACACCGAGATCATCCAGACGGATCTACACGGCGGCGCGCGCGGACATCCACCGCCCACCCCTGCCAACATCCATCCGCACTAACAGCCGCCGTGCTCGTCCGCGTCCGCGTTTTGGTGCACGGCACTCGTGTTCGAGGTCGTGCTGCTCAGTCGTAATCCTCGTCGCCGTCCTGGATGCGTGGCATCGGCGGCACCGCCTTGGGCTCGTCGTCGGCGATGACCCGCAGCTTGGCGAGCCCGCGCATCTCGAGCTGCCGCACCCGCTCGCGGGTCAGGTTCATGATCACCCCGACCTCCTCCAAGGTGATGCCGGCCCGGTCGGCCACGTCCAGCGCGCAGGTTTCGGCCAGCTCCCACAGCTCCTTGTCGGGGAAGTTCATCTTCACCGAGCCCGTCTTGGGATTGACGTCGACGTAGAGGTTGAACTTGCAGGAGACGTACGGGCACGGGCGCTCGCCTTCGGCGCAGTCGCCGCGCACTTTCGGACGGCTCGCGTCCAGCTCCGCCATCAGGCCGCGCAATTCGGGATCGAGCCCCCCCTGCGCGTTCTCCTGGCGGAACATCCGCGCCATCTCCTTGCGGCTCATGGTGCGCGCGCGCTTGCGCGATTTCATGCCGTCCGCGTCGTCTTCGGGCACGGCGGGCAGGTCGGTGCTCTTTGGCTCGCTCATGTCAGGCCTTCCCTTTGCCGGGCTCTTCCCGTGCGGTGATTTCGGAGACGGTGCGCTCCATGTCTTTCACGAACTGCTGAGCCTTGTGCCGGCTCTGCTCGATCAGCCGCTCCAACTCCTTCTTGCGGGAGGGCTTCATTTCAACCTTTTCGGCAATGCTGTGCTCGAGCGCGACGAAAAGCTCGTCGAGCGAGCGCTCGACGCCGTCGAGCTGGCCGCGGAAGAAGATGAACGAGCGGCGGATGTCCTCGAGGGTCATCCCTTCGTCCATCAGCGACTTGATCAGGTGGATGCGGCGGATGGCGCTCGCGGGATACAGGCCCTTCGATCCGCGGTGCTTCCCCTTCTCGCCGACGCGCCGCGAGCGAGGCAGAAGACCGAGCTGGACGTACTTGCGGAAGGTGGCCTGCGCGAGCTTGACGCCGCGAGGAGCGAAGAAGTCGACGATCTGCCCGGCGGACACGCCGCCCGGGTGCTCGCTCTCCAGCGCGTCGAACTCGTCTATCTCGCGCTGCGCCATCGCCACCTCCAAGCCGCGTCTCCCTTCCCCCCGACCCGCCCCGCGATGCTTTTGAGTGGCATCGCGTGAATGCATTCGCAGGAGTAGCGTATCTTCAGTAGCTAGTCAAGCGGTTGCCCGTCCGGCCGCCGGGCAACAGGCCGGCGGTGCCGGCGTACCTCGCCCCGTGACACGATCCGCGGGTCGGCTACTCAGCGAAGATGCTGTGTCGGTTCGACGACCTTCCGGGACATCCTCATCATTGTCACAACCGCGAGCTAACGTAGCGATATGACGAAAATCGGTGCCAACCAGAAGTGCCCCTGCGGTAGCGGCAAGAAGTACAAGAACTGCCGCCAGCATAAGGCGACCCCGCTCGTAATCGACCCCTTCAAGGTAAAGCTCACCAACGGCACAGCGATCGTCAACATCGAATCGGCGCAAGTCGTCATGAGGACCAAAAGGGACCAGCAGATACAGGGATGGTTACTCGAGCGCGCCGCTGATGCGGTGAGGGATGCGCAGATGCCCGGCGCCGGCGAATTCGAGACGATGAAGGTCGTCCTATTTGCGGCGGCGGCTGCGGAAGCTCTCGCCAATCGACTCTTGGAACCAATCCTGTCTCGCAAGATGTCGGAAAAGGAATGGGATGATTACGAACGGGACACGCGTACCGCGGACAAGTGGCTGAGGCTCTACCAGGAACTCGGGATCGTTCCTACGCTGCAGCCAGGGCACGAACCGCTACAGGGGCTCGTCAACGTATTCAAACTGCGCAACGACCTAATGCATTTCAAGCACGGGAAAAATCTGATCATCACGGAGCAGTGGTTACCTGCATCTTCCCCAGATCGAAAGCACATTGAGCTCGATCCGGCCATCGACGACCTGGGGAAGCGAGTCACGGTCCAAGGGTCCGACATCCGAGATCGTCTGCGACCCGATCGCGCTGCGGACTACTACGGTGCCGTGAGAACTCTACTGTTGGGCGCACTGGCGAAACATCCGGACGACGAGCACAACATCGTTCGGCTCTTGAAGTGGACAACGGGCGACGGGCATGTCGCTCCAGACGTGAACGACATTCTGAAGCACCGTCTCCCTCACGAAGAGCATCTGAAGTCGCGGAGCCTTCTTGTCGTTATCGACCTCGCGGCGCGAGCGGCAACGTCTCAACTCAGCGAATTCAAGGAACGCGACACTCTGGTCAAGATCCTTGCAGCCAGCATGATTGCGCGCCTCGCGGATGTGCTGCGCGGTGTCCTTGCGACCTGCGAAAACGGTCTCGGAGCTGAGGCGGGTGCCCTGGGACGGATCGTGATCGAAATTGCCATCACCTCTGGTTACATTGGAGCGCATGAAGAGCGCGCGAAGCACTTCTCTGCGCAAGCCACGGTACTGAACCAGCGACAACGTGAGATGCTTCGGAACGAGCATGGCCACAAAGAAGACGAGAACGACCGTACCCTAGCGGAACAATTGCGCCGCGCGCGCGAGCATTTCGGGGACGCGATGCTCGAAAAGCCATTTCCGTCCTTACGCGCGATGGCGGAGCAGGCTGGATTGATCGAACTCCACGATTTTGGCTATGAGAACCTTCTAGCGGTGAGTCATTGCGATCCCCGCAGCGTTTTCGCGGCCGACCAATCTTCGACGCTGAAGTCGATGCCGACCGCGCTCAGCCACACCGCCGACGCAGCTTGGATTGCGCTCGTCGCGCTCTCAAGAATGGTGCCCTTTACGAGTCCCGAGGCGAGCCATCACCTGAAGCAGATCCGCGAGGTCTTAGCGACTCTCCGGCCGTAGTAATTTCTGTCCGCGATGATGCGCCACAGCGCTGGGGCGCGCAGCCGCGGCCCATCATGGTGGTTCGAATGGCGATGCCACTCGCGCGGGCTCGAGTTGCCACCCGACGCGCAACAGCCACGATAGCGGCGGCGCGAGAGGGCGATCGAGCAGCGTCGCAAGCGGATCGCGGAAACCTGCGGGCAAGTACTCGCGGGTGTGCCGCTGGTAATTGCCGACGACGTAGCGGACCGCGTTGGCTACCCCGCGCCGCGAGGTGAGCACGTTCGCATGGTAGCGATCCGCGAAGATGGGCCCTCGCCGGCCGAGCCGCGCATTGAGGCGTCGGGCGATGCGAATCGCGAGGCCCTGCATCCCCTTGGTCAGCGCATTGCTGTCGTCTACTTCGACGACGAGATGCAGATGGTTCCCTTGGATGGAGTAGTGCGCGATGCGCATCCCGAAACGAACCGCGGCGTCGCGAAAGGCTTGTTGCAGCACCGCGGCCGGTGCGTCCTTGCGTAGGTAGCCAGCGTCGGGGCGGACGCGGTGCGTGACGTGAACCACGCGCATCGAGGCGAACTTGGCCCGCTCAAGATGCGGCACGCCTGGGGCGATTAGCCCCGGATGCGGATGAATGCGAGGCCGTCCGGCGCGGGGTTGTTTGCCACCGCCCCGCCGCGGAAAAGCCAGCGCCAGTTGTCGCGGTTTGCCCGCCATGATGGAAGATTAGCAGTAATTTTCGACGACGACAACCCCTGCTGCGCAGCCACGTCAGGAACGTGCGCTTCGTGCGGGCCACATCAACCAGCGGCTGCGACGATGCATCTGTCTCAAACTGGCACTGCACCCCACGCAGCTCATTGGCGTGAGTGGCGCGACTTCCTTTCGCCGCGGGCGTTACGACTTGATCAGGCAACGCCCCGGCGGTCGATCGCGTTGTCCGTGGACTTGGACGTGCCGCTCCCACTCGCCGAACAACGTTGGCCGGTCGAGCCGCAGCCCTACTCGTTCAAATCGACGTCCAGCCGGGATTGCACTCCGTCGTCGATCGTCACTTCCGCTGCGCGGAACCTCCCCATTCGCGCGGACCCGAGGCGGACGGCGTGGTTGCCGGTCGGGAGATCAACCGTCAGCGGCGTCATCCCCCGCAGCTCCCCGTCCACGTAGACCTCCGCCTCCTGCCGCGAAGTCACCCGCAGTTGTCCGTGGGGCGATGCGGCCAGGGCGGCGGTGACGAAGCGGAGCTTGTGCCGTTCGATGCCCACTGCGGCGACGAGCGCGACCACCAGCGCGGCCCCCGCGACTTTCAACCAGAGGCGCGTGGGTGGCGGCACCGACTTGAACAATTGCTCGGGCGGAAGCGGCTTCCCCGCCGGCGGTGGATCGGAGCGTCGCGCTGCCCCGTGCGGGCCGGCGCGCGAGACCATGGCCTCCGGCACATTCTCCAGAAGCCACTGCGCCAGCGCGGCTTGCGGTTCGATCGGCGGCGGACACGCGACGAGCAACTCCGCGGCGAGATCGGCGCCGCTGGACTGCCGCCCCGCCGGATCCTCGGCGCAGGCTCGCTCGAGCACCTTGCAAAGCTTCGCGCCCGGCTTCGTGCATTCGAAGAGGACCTTCCCGAGTGCGTAGAGATCGGCGGCAGGACCGACGGGCCCTCCCCGCGCCTGCTCCGGCGCCATGTACGCGCGCTTCCCCTTGGGACCGCCCGACTGATTCGAGACTTTCCAAGCGACCTGCAGCCCCGCCTGCTCGACTGGCTGCGACGTGTCCGACGCGAGCGCGACGCCGAAGTCGCCCAGCCATACGACGCCGTCGCGTGAGAGGAGGACGTTGTCCGGCGCGACGTCGCGGTGGATGATCGCGACAGGAGCCGTGTGTGCCGCGTGCAGCGCCCGGGCAACCTTCGCGCCGATATACGCGGCGATGTGCTCCGGCATTTGACGCTCATGCCGCCGCAGCACCTTGAGGACCGCGCGAAGCGAAGGACCGTCGACGTACTCGAGTACGAAGACGGGCCCGTGCTCCTCGGTCTCCAGATAGTCGATGGCCGGCACGATGCCGGGATGGTGAAGCAGCCCGACCACCCGCGCTTCGTCCGCCAACATGGACGCCAGCCGCTGGTCGCCGCGCCGTTCCGGGGCGAGCAGCTTCACCACCACCCGGCGGCGGAAAGCACCCGCGCCGTGCAGCTCGGCAAGCCACACCTCGCCCATGCCGCCACAGCCGAGCCGCTGCTCGAGCCGGTAGCGTCCGCCGATCTGCTCGCCTGCCTTGCGATCGCTCACGTCCGCCATTCCTTGACAGACCCCTGCACGTACTTACTGTACCGCCGCACCGCGGCAAGCAACAGCGCCGCGAACCGATTTCAAAGGAGCCAACACAATGGCAGGGAAAAAGATCATCGGCATCGACCTCGGCACTACCAACTCGGTCGTTGCCATCATGGAGGGCCGGGACCCGAAGGTCATCGAAAACGAAGAGGGCAGCCGGCTGACTCCGTCGGTGGTGGGCTTCGCGAAGGACGGCGAGATCCTGGTCGGCCAGGTCGCCCGTCGCCAGGCCATCACCAACCCGGAGAACACGGTCTATTCGATCAAGCGGTTCATGGGGCGCAAGTTCGAGGAGACTTCGTCCGAGCAGAAGCGCGTGCCGTACAAGGTGGTGCGCGCCGACAACGGCGACGCGGCGGTGGACATCGCCGGCAAGAAGTGGAGCCCGCCGGAGATCAGCGCCAAGGTCCTGCAGAAGCTGAAGAGGGCCGCCGAGAACTACCTGGGCGAGACCGTCAGCGAGGCGGTCATCACTGTCCCCGCTTACTTCAACGACGCCCAGCGCCAGGCCACCAAGGACGCGGGCCGCATCGCCGGCCTGGAAGTGCGCCGCATCATCAACGAGCCCACCGCGGCCGCGCTCGCCTACGGCCTCGACAAGAAGAAGGACGAGATCGTCGCCGTCTTCGACTACGGCGGCGGCACCTTCGACATCTCGGTCCTC
>DASXHM010000282.1:0-3046 GCA_036488495.1 Myxococcales bacterium
CTCTCGCGCTTCGCGATGGTCGCGTCGGCGTTGTCGTTGGTCTTCGCGGGCGATGTGCTGCGCGGGTTTTTACGAGGGCCGGTCGTGGCGGTACTGATCGCCTGGCCGCTCTTCTTGTGGTTCGCCTGCTACGGCCGCGACGGCGGCCTCGCGGAGTGGGCGCGGCCGCTCTCGCCCATCTCGACGGTGCCGCCCGGGATCGCGCAGGCGTCGAAGTATCTGCGGGCGAATGTCGGGAGCTCGGACGTGGTCCTGCTCGACAGCAGCGAGTACTATCTCGACATTTTGATCGCCTTTCAAACCCGGCTCCGGGATGAGCAATGGATCCGCGCCGCCTGGACGGACGATTTCGAGCAGCGCTGGCAGCGTCTCGATCCGTCCTGGGCCGTCCTGATCGACCGCGGCTCTCTGGGCGATTGGACGAAAGACCGTTTCGACTACCGCGGCAAACACTTCTGCCTCGCCCAGCGGTTCACGTACGCCGGCATCTATCGACGATGCGAGCGTTAGCGAGGCGCGTCGATCGAAATCGCGGACGAGTGCTTTACGGACGAGCCACCTTCTGCGAAGGAGCCGCGCATGCCTGCACGCACGCCGCCGTGGAAAAAGAAGAAGCCGGCCACCAAGAAGCCGTCGAAGAAGCTCACCGAGGCGCAGAAGAAGAAAGCCCGCGCTCGCGCGAAGAAGGCCGGCCGGCGGTACCCGAACCTGGTCGACAACATGGCCGTCGCGCGCCAATCGAAGAAGACCTAGCGCTACGCGCGTGGCACGACGATTCCGCGCTCGGCCAGCGGCTCGAGGACGCGCACCTTCAATGCTTCTCGCGCCATTGAAACGCAGCCTTCCTTGCCGAGCCCTCCGGAGGGGCACAGCGGGTGGAAGTGCTCGTCGCCCAAGGCCGACGTCGCATCGATTCCTTGCTCGATCACGCGGACCGCTGGAGCAACGCTACGGCCGAGCCATTCGCGATGCTCGGGCGTCAAGTCGGGGAGAAGCCAGTCGAGATAGATCCAGCCGAACTGAGCGTGCGCCGCTTCGTCCTTGGCGATCCGCCCGCGCACCTCTCGCAAGAGCGGGTGCTTTTCGGCGGTCCAGACGGCGGTGAGAATGGCGTGGGACCAGCTTTCGCTCACGCAGCAGTTCCACACGACCTGGCGTGCCGCCTCGAGCTCGGCTTCTTGGGACGCCTTGCCTGTCGCGTACAGCACCTCCTCGCAATGCGGGATGGTCGCGCCACCTCCCAGCCGCTCCGCGACGCGGGCGCAGAGCTCGGCGTGGGCGAGCTCGTCGAGGGAGAACCGCGACGCGACGGCCGACAGATCGAGAGGCGCCCGCGCGCGCACGAGCCAACGCAGCATCAGCGCCTGCGCGTCGGCGCTCGCGTACTCCTGGAGGGCAGCGCGGGTCCAACCCAGGCGCGCGGCGGCGATCACCTCCGGCGGCGCCCCGTCCGAGGAGAGCTCTTCCCAGGGCATGCGCAACAGATCCGGGCGCAGCTTGCGGTAACGCCGCTCGGGCGCTCCACCGTACAGAGTCAGCTCGAACGGAGCCGGCTCGCCGTCAGCCACCGTCGGTCCCGCCATCGACGCCGCCGTCCGGGTTGATGACGACGCCGGGAGGGCAGCCTGCGTCGGCGACCCCCGCGTCGCACGGGATTCCGACGACGCCGTTCACGATGACACCGTGCACTCCGGGAATTTCGCCACCGCCGCCACACCCTGCGGCGATGAGGCCAAGCCCGGTTGCGGCCAGGAGCACGCGGCCGCGACGCTTCCTACGTTCGATGGTTTTCATCGTCTGACGCCTCGCTCGCCTAAGAGCGTACCGTGCCTCAGCCGTGCTTTTTGTGTTTGAAGAAGTCGATCTGCCACTTTTGGACGGCGGCTTCGTGGCACTTCAGGTCAGGGCAGAAGACGTGCGTGTGGTCGTTGCGGGAGACGAAGAACAAGTCGTTGCACTCGATCGGATGCATGGCTGCGTCCATGGCTGCCTGCCCGGGATTGGAAATGGGCCCGGGCGGCAAACCTTTGACGACGTAGGTATTGTACGGATGCGGCCGGACCAGGTCGCTCTTATGCAGGTTGCCGTCCCAGACGAAGTCGTTCTGCAAGAGCACCGAATAGATGACGGTCGGGTCGGTGCCCAAAGGGATGTTCTTCTTCAATCGATTGTGGAAGACGCACGAAATGCGTCCACGCTCCTCGGGCTGGCCGGTTTCCTTCTCCACGATCGACGCGAGCGTCACGCCTTCGCGCTCGTTCAGATTCACGGTCGGCAGCTTCTGCGCTTGCGCGTGCGCCCAGGCCTTCTGGAAGCGCGCCACCATCGCCTGCATGATGCCGGCGCACCCGGAGGCATTTCGCGTCACCGTATAGGTATCGGGAAACAAATACCCTTCCATCGAAGGACCGGGGACGCCGAACTTCTTCGGCGACGACGGGTCGCGCGCGAGCTTGAGGAAGTTGGCTGCGGAACAGAGGCCGGTCGCGCCGATGATGGGCGCGATCTCGTCGGCGCGGAGGCCTTCGGGGACGGTGAAGTGGTACAGCTTCACCTCGCCGCGGACCAGCTTGTCGATCACCTGGTCGGGAGTGAGCGCGCCGTCGAACTGGTACTCGCCGGCGCGGGTGCGCTTGTCGCGCCGGAACCAATGCAGGTGCTGGTAGAACGCTTTTTCGTCGGAGACGACGCCGGCTGCCGCGAGCTGTTTACCGAGCGCGCGCGGGCCGGTCCCTTGCGCGATGGTCACCACCCGCGTGCCGCTGCCGAACGGCGTGCCGGCGAAGACGCGATCCTGCTGGTAGCGGAAGAGCGCGAAGCCCGCTGCCACGAGCAGGATGACGAAGAAGGCCACGAAGATTCGCTTCATCGGGGGCGGACTATAAGGGGCAGCGCGGCCCTCGGAAAGCGCCGCGCGTCCGCCGAAGTGTGCGCAAACCCCACGCGACCAAAGCCCGGCTCACGACTCGATCGCCGCCTGAGCGGCCTCCAGCTCTTCCTGTTGGTGCTCCCAGCGCGCGTACAGCTCCTCGAGCTTCTGCGAAGC
>DASXHM010000321.1:0-18350 GCA_036488495.1 Myxococcales bacterium
GCCGCCGAACCAGTTGCTCCAGGTGACCTTGGTGACACCCGGCACCTGGGCGATGCGGGCGCTGTAGTTGAGCGGCAGCGTCTGGGTGAGCGAGATGGCGTTGCGGGTGACGACGCGGTCGGCGGACGAAGCCTCACTTGACGCGTACCAGGCGGCGAGGACGGTGCGCAAAAACAAGAAGGCGACCGCCGTGACGATGACGCCGAGGACGGTCAGAAACGACCGCGTCTTGTTGCGCAGGAACGCATTGCGCAGCGCGAGGCCGGCGAGCGTCACGTGAGCATTCCCTTGTCGAGCCTGCGCCGGACCTTCGCCGCCTCGGCAGCGTGCGGATCGTGGGTGACCATCACGATGGTCTTGCCCATCGTCTCGTTCAAGGTCTTGAGCAGGCCCAGCACTTCCTCGGCGCTGGCGCGGTCGAGATCGCCGGTCGGCTCGTCGGCGACGATGATGCTCGGGTCGGCCACCAACGCGCGCGCAATCGCCACCCGCTGCTGCTGGCCGCCGGAGAGTTGCCGCGGGGTGTGGTCCAACCGGTCCGAGAGCCCGACCAGCTTCAACGAAAGCTCGACCCGGCGGGTGCGCTCGGCCTTCGACAACTTGGTCAGGAGCAGCGGCAGCTCGACGTTCTCCGCCGCGGTCAGGACCGGCATCAAATTGTAGAATTGAAAGATGAAGCCGATGGTGCGCGATCGCCACGGCGCCCGCCGCGCTTCCGAGAGCGCGCCGATGTCCTCGCCTGCGACCCGCAGCGTGCCGCTGGTCGGCGAGTCGATGCCGGCGATCAGATTCAACAGCGTGGTCTTGCCGGAGCCGGACGGTCCCATCAGCGCCTCGAACGCCCCCGCCTGCACGTCGAGGGTGATGCCGTCCAGCACCGTCAGCTCCTGGCGGTCGCGGCGGTAGACCTTGCGCAGGTCGCGGATCTCGATGATGGGCGCCGTCATTGCTTCTCCGTGACGGCCCGGGGCGCCGTCATTCCTTCTCCTTGACGCGCCCGCCGTCGTGCAGCGCCTCGGACGGGTGGCGGACGATGCGCGTTCCCGCGGGCGGACCCTCGCGCAACGAAACCAGCGCGCCGAGCGGAGGGCCGGTCACGATCGGCACCATCCGCACGGTTCCGCCCGGCTCGATGGCGAAGACGACCTTCTTGTCGGACCGTTCGGCGACGGCGTCGGGCTGGACCGCCTTCACCGGCGGCTCTTTGCGCGCAGTCTCGTCCAGTTCCTTGGCGAGGAACGTCACCTTCGCGCCCATGTCCGGCAGCACGTCGGTCGTGTCGTCGACGAAGGCCACCTTGACGGTGACGGTCGCCTTCGCCCGATCCACCTTCGGCCGCACCTCCGCGACCTTGCCGCGAAAGTGCTTCTCCGGAAAGGCGTCCAGCACGATGTCGGCTGGCGTGCCGGGCTTGAGCTTCGCCACCTGCGACTCGCTGACGTCCGCCTCGACTTGCAAGGTGGTGAAGTCGGCGAGGCTGGCGATGCCGCCCGAGCCGGTGTTGCCCGCGCTGGTGAAGCCGAAGACGATCTCGCCGATGTCGGACAGCTTCTGGGTGATGCGCCCCGAAAACGGAGCGCGCACGTAGCAGTTGTCGAGGTTCACCTGGGCAACCGCCACCCGCGCCTTGGCTGCGGCGGTGTCGGCGTGCGCGCCGGCCAGGGCGGCCTTGGCGCTGTCGAGCTTCGCCACCGCCGCGTCCTCTGCAGCGGGCGTGGAGATGGCTTTCTTCTGCAGCATCTCTTCGCGGTCGTAGCTGCGCTGGGCGTCCTTCAGGTCCACCTCGGCCTTGTGTTCGCGGGCTTGCGCGGACTTCCAGTCGGCATTTGCCTGGAGGAGCTGCGCCTTGTAGTCGGCGTCTTCGAGCACGGCGATGACCTGGCCCGCCTTCACCACGCTGCCGTCGTCGACGTAGATGCGGGCGATGCGGCCGCCGATGCGCGGCGAGACGTTCGCCTTGCGCTGCGGCACCACGTACCCGGTGGCCACCAGGATCTGCGCGCCTTGGGCAGGAGTGACGAGCGAGACCGTCGTCACCTCCACCTCCGGAGCGAACAACCGGTCGCCCACCGCGCGGAAGCCGACCAGCGCCGCTACCGCCAGCGCCGCCACGATCAACACCGGCAAGAGCCATCGCGGTGCGCGCGCGCGTTCGGCGGCGCGATCGATGCGGAGGCTTTTCAGCTCGTCCGCGAGGGTGGGCAGATCTGCCATCCGTGACCGCCGTTCCTATCACGCGGCACCCCGTCAAGCATGATCGTGCGAGAAAACTGGGCCGCCGTGCCTCCGATAGAAGAAGCGCGGTGTGCCGCAGGTCGGGCACAGATCCAAAGCCTCGCGCTTCGAAAGCCAGGCGAGGACCGTCGCCACCAGCTCCGCGTGCGACCAGGTCAGAGGCGACACCGAGAGCGGCTCGCCGGTGTACGGATGGAGCTGCTCCGCCAGGATCCCGCTCGTCAGCGCATGCTGCGCAACCCAAGCCAGGATCGGCAGCGCCTCCTGCAGCCCTTCCACGGTGATCGCCTTGGCGATGGAGTGCTGGGCGAGCCAGAGCGTGCAGATGAACCAGGGATTGCCGGGGACGGCGGCATCGCCCGAAGCGCGGGCCTGGTACGGATCGCGCTCGTACCTGGCGACGCCGCCCACCGACGTGCGCACCGAGAGCTTGTCCCGCACCGCCGCCATGGTGGCCTCGACCCGCGGATCGGAAGCGAGCAAGGCGCCGAACCGCCAGGCGCCAGAGAGCGATGCGTCCACGGTCCGATCCGGAGCGTAGGTTCCGTCCGGGCGCCGCTCGAGCATGCGGAGAAAACGCCCCGCCTCGGGGTCCCACAAGAGCTCGCCCATCGCCAGGCGGATCTCGGCGGCGGCCCGGGCGTAGCGCTCTCCCATCTCGTGCTCGCCGAAGGCGAGGGCGAAGCCTTCCGCCGCGAGCAGGCCTCCCACCACCGCCCCGCAGGTCCAGGTCAGGACGCCGCGCCGCTCCTCCCAGAGATCGTACGAAGGCCACGGCAGCCGGGTCGAAGGGTCACGCCAGGAGGCGAGAAAGTCCGCCGCCCGCATCATCGGACGAAAGAGCGGCTTCACCATCTCCACGTCGCGCCGCTCTTGAAACCTACGCCACAACGCCCAGAGGACGAGAGCGGTCTCGTCCTCCTGGATGGGGAGCTGCTCGCCGCCTTCGGGATTCACCCACGGATGCCACGACGACGCGGTCGAGCCGTCGGGGTTGTACTTGTGGAGCAGGTAGCCGTCGGCGGTGAGCGCCCGCATGCAGAACTTGTAGAAGTGCGAAGTGACGTCGGTGTGCCCGGCAGCATCCAGCGCAGAAGCGACGAGCGATCCGTCGCGCGGCCACATGTAGCTGTAGGTGTCGCGGGCGAAGGCGACGATGTCGTGGTCGTTCGCGGCGATGATGGCGCCGCGGTTGTCGATCTGGGTGCGCAAGAGGAGCAGGCTGCGGATGAAGAGGTCGACCACCTCGGCAGGCAATTCCCCGAACTCGTAGCGGTCGCGCGCGACCCACAGCCGCCAGAACGCGTCGGTGCGGGCGACGAAGGTTTGCGCGCCGCGAGCTTGGACGCGGCTGACCAGCTCCGCCACCTGCGCGTACGTCTCGCCGATGGCGAGGAACATCGCGCACGACGCCCGGCCGGAGGCAGGCACAGCCACGTCCACCCCGAACGTCGAATCGACCGAGCCCTGCTCGATGGGGTTCTGCGAGAGCACGCCGTCCTCGGCATCGACGAAGGTCCCCTGCGCGCCGTTCACGCCCTTCTTGCCGGTTGCGAAGCGCTCCACCCCGAACCGCTCGCCGGAGCAGCCCAGCCCCACGTACCGCTTGCCCTTGTAGTGGATGAGACAGCGCGTCTTCGGGTCGAAGAAGACGGTGTCGCCCACGTCGTTGCCGAAGAGGCGCAGGTCGTGGTGCCAGAAGATCCGCACCGAGCGCGCCCGCCCGCTCAGGTCTTCCACCTCCACCTCGCGCACCAGGAGCGGCTCGTGAAAATCGACTGCATCCGAGCAGCTCAAGCGAAGGCCGAGCGAGGGGCAGTCGAGCTCGACCTTGGAGACCAGCGTGTCCTTGCGGTAGCCGATCCGCCGCACCACCGACTCGTCGGACATCCAGGCGAACTTCCCGTCCGCCCAGACGCCCATCTTGCAGGGGTGGCCGTCGGTCTGGTTCTCACGGCCGACGTAAGGCCAGTACAGATCGCGAAGCTCGTAGTGTGCGTCGAAGTTGACGAGCAGGTCGCCGTTGCCGAGGGTCAGCGAGCGAGGCATTGGCGAGAGCGTATCCCGTCTTGACCTCGCGCGGATCGATCTGGTAGCCGCGGGTCTGCCTCACGGAAGGAGACTGCGAGTGCCCGAAGAGATCCAGAGCGGGCCGCAGACCTTCCCGCCGCGGCCCATTCGCGAAGGCACCTTCGTCTTCCTCTCCGCGCTGCTCGAGACCGTCGTCCGCACCGAGTCGGGGCTGAAAGTGGGGACGGTCGTGGATCTGCTGGCCGACGCTTCCGAGCCCGCCTATCCGAAGATCACCGCGCTCCGCATCAAGGTCCGCAGCGAAGTGCTGCGGGCGGAGTGGAGCGAAGTTCTCTCCTGTGAGCCGTCGGGGACGGTGGTCAGGGGCCGCAGCTCGCTGCATGCGCTGCGCCTCCTCGCCAGCGAAATCCCGCTCGCCCAGGACGTCCTCGACCGGCAGATCGTCGACACCGACGACGCCAAGGTGGAGCGGGTCAACGACCTGCACCTCTTGCGCGCGCGCGGCGAATTGCGGGTGGCGCACGTGGACGTCGGCTTTCGCGGCCTCGTCCGGCGGCTCGGCTGGGAGCGCGTCGTGGATGGGCTCTTGAAAGCGGTGCGTCCGGATGCGCGATACCTGAAGCGGGATCAGTTCGTTCCCTGGAAGCACGTCCAGCCTCTCGCGTCCGGCTCCGCCAAGGTGCGCCTGGACCTCGCGCGCCGGGCGCTGTCGGAAGTCCACCCCTCCGACCTGGCGGAGATTCTCGAGGACCTGGACCGGCGCGAGCGGGCCGTGCTCTTCCGCGACCTCCCGGTCGAGTCCGCCGCCACCGCGCTGGAGGAATCCGAGCCCGAGTTGCAGCGCGAGCTCCTCCGGCTGGTCGAGCCTTCCATCGCCGCCGACATCGTCGAGGAGATGCAGCCCGACGCCGCCGCGGATCTCTTGAGCGAGCTGCCGGCGGAAGAGTCGGCGGAGATCCTGGCGGCGATGGAAGCGCCGGAGGCGCGCGAGGTCGAACAGCTCCTCACCTACGACGAGAACTCCGCCGGCGGGATGATGAACACCGAATACCTGCGGCTGCGCCCGGCCATGACCGCTGCGGCCGCGCTGTTGTCGGTGCGCGAGCAGGCGAAGGAGGTCGCGCAGGTGCACGACTGCTTCGTGGTCCTGCGCGATCACAGGCTGGCAGGCGTCTTGTCGTTGCGCGCGCTCTTGCTCGCCGAGCCGGACGCGCCGGTGGACAACCTGATGCAGCCGCACCCGGCGCCGCTCGCGCCCGAAGACCCTCCGGCCCGGGTGGCGGAGCTGGCGGCGAAGTACAACCTGTTCTCGCTGCCGGTCGAAAAGGATGGGCGCCTCCTCGGCGTCGTCACCGTCGACGACGTGCTCGAGAAGGTGCTGCATGGCTGAGGGGCACGTGCAGGACAGGGTGCTGCGTGGCTGAGACGCCCGGGAAAGGCGTCAAGGCGCTCGCGCGATCTCCCTTCGCCCGCATCGCGCTCGTGCTCTCGGTGGTGGGCCCGGGGATCATCACCGCCAACGTCGACAACGACGCGGGCGGCATCGCCACCTATTCGCAGGCGGGCGCCGACTTCGGCTATTCGCTCCTCTGGACGCTGATCCCCATCACCTTCGCGCTCGTCCTCGTCCAGGAGATGTGCGCGCGGATGGCGGTCGTCACCGGCAAGGGTCTCGCCGACCTGATCCGCGAGCGCTTCGGGGTCAAGGCGACCTTCTACGTGATGCTCGCGCTCTTGGTCGCCAACCTCGGCAACACCATGGCCGAGTTCGCCGGAGTGGCCGAGTCGCTCGCCATCTTCGGGGTGCCCAAGTACCTCTCCGTCCCGGTCGTGGCGTTCATCGTCTGGATCCTGGTCATCAAGGGATCCGCCAAAGCGGTGGAGCGCATCTTCCTGGTCGCCTGCACCTTCTACGTCGCCTACCTCATCGCCGGCTTTCTCGCCCGCCCGGACTGGACCGAGGTGGCGGTCGGCTCGCTCAAGCCGACGCTCGACTTCGGCGGACCAGCGCTGGTGATGGTGGTGACGCTGGTCGGAACCACCATCGCCCCGTGGATGCAGTTCTATCTGCAGTCGGCCATCGTCGAGAAAGGCGTGCAGCTCCAGGACTACGGGCTCTCGCGCATCGACGTGATCGCCGGATGCATCGTCACCGATCTGGTCGCCTACTTCATCGTCCTCGCCTGCGGGGCCACCATCTTCAAGCACGGAGGCCACATCGCGAGCGCGGGCGATGCGGCGGTGGCGTTGAAGCCGCTCGTCGGCACCTGGGCGTCCGCGCTGTTTGCCTTCGGTCTCTTCAACGCCTCGGTGTTCGCCGCCAGCATCCTGCCGCTCTCCACCAGCTACTACGTCTGCGAAGCCTTCGGCTGGGAGACCGGCATCGACCGCCGGCGCGAGGACGCGCCCCAGTTCTACGTGCTCTACGAGGCGATGATCGTGCTCGGCGCGGGCCTCGTGCTCATCCCCAAGCTGCCGCTCTTGAAACTGATGCTGCTCTCGCAGACGGCCAACGGCGTCCTCTTGCCGTTCGTGCTCATCTTCATGCTGCTGCTCGCCGGAGACGAGCGGTTGATGGGGCGTTACCGCAACGGCCGGCTCTTGAGCGCGCTCTCCTGGATCACCGCAGCGATCCTGATCGTGCTCACCGCGCTGATGCTCTGGTTCAGCCTGCGCGGCGGCTGATGCGGTGGTTTCAGCCTGCGCGGCTGAAGACGCGGCGCGAGAGCAGAAGCTCGCGGAAGGCCTGCGCCGACAGCGCGCGCGAGAAGAAGTACCCCTGCGCCGATTCCACCCGAAGCTGCTGGAGGAGCTGCACCTGGGTTGCGTTCTCCACCCCTTCGGCCACCACGTCGAGCGAGAGGGCGCGGGCGAGGCTGACGATGGTGCGCACCAATTCCGCGTGGCGTCCGCCCGCTTCCATCTGCGAGACGAAGCTGCGGTCGATCTTGAGGGTGTCGAAGCGGAAGTTGTGCAGGTAGCCGAGCGAGGAGTAGCCGGTGCCGAAGTCGTCGAGGAGCAGGTGCACGCCCAGAGCGCGCAGTTGCCCGAGCAGCGCCGCGCTGTTCGCCGACTGGAGCACGATGCTCTCGGTCACTTCCAGCTTGAGGAGCGCCGCGTTCAGCCCGGAGAGGAGCAGCGCGGCGCGCACGTCTTCCAGCACCTGGGGGGTCCCGATCTGGATGGCGGAGAGGTTCACGCTGACGGAGATGGGCTGGTCGCGGAGCACGTCGTTCCAGGCCTTGCAGTCGTGGCAGGCTTGCAGGACCGCCCAGCGCCCGAGCGGCACCACGAGGCCCGTCAGCTCCGCCGCCGGAATGAAGTCGCCGGGCGGCAACACTCCGCGCGACGGATGATCCCAGACCACCAGCGCCTCGCACCCCGTCACCCGGCCGGTGTCGAGCGAGACGATGGGCTGGTACGTGAGCCGCAATTCCCCGCGCTCGAGCGCGCGGCGCAGATCGCTCTCGAGCTGGAGCTGCGCGCGGGCCTCTACGTGCATCGAGGGGTGAAAAACGGCGTGCCGCGCCCGGCCCAGGTCCTTTGCCCGGTACATCGCGGTGTCCGCATCGCGGAGCACGTCCTCCGCGCGCAAGTACCCGGGAAAGCCGAGCGCGATGCCGATGGAGGCGGTGGCGAACACCTCGGTGCCGTGCAGATCGTGGGGGGCGGCGAGCGCGAGCTGGATGCGCTCGGCGGTGTGGATCGGCTCTTCCGCGTGCGCGAAGTCCTCGAGCAGGATGCCGAACTCGTCGCCACCCAGGCGCGCCACCGTGTCGCCCGGCCGCACGCACTTGAGGAGCCGCTGCGCCACCTCGACGAGCAGGTGATCGCCCTGCATGTGGCCGAGGCTCTCGTTGACCGTCTTGAAGCGGTCGATGTCCAGGTAGAGCACCGAGAAGCGGTAGTCCGATCGCCGCTGCGCGAACGCCATCGCCTGGCGCAGGCGATCGAAGAACAGCGTCCGGTTGGGAAGCCCGGTCAAGGCGTCGTGGAGGGCGTCGTGGGCGACCTTCTCCTCCGCCTCCTTGCGCGCCGTGATGTCCGTCTGCGAGCCTGCCACCCGGACCGCCACGCCCTGGCCGTCGCGCACCGCCGAGCCGCGCACCAGCACCCAGCGATAGCCGCCGTCCATGTGCCGCACGCGGTGCTCGATCTCGAGGTGGGGCGAAAAGCCCTGCAGGTGCGAAGCCAGCGCGGCGCGGAGCCGCTCCTTGTCGTCCGGATGCACCCGGCCGAACCATTCGTCCGGCTTGTCGCCGATCTCGCCGGAGGCCGCGCCGAGCTGCTCCTTCCAGCGGGCGGAGTAGAAGACCCGGCCGCTGCGCAAGTCCCAGTCCCAGAGGCCGTCGTTGGCTCCCTGCGCCGCCAGCGCGTACCGCTCCTCGCTGTCGCGCATCTGGCGCTGCGCCTGGTTGCGCTCGCTGACGTCGAGCAAGACGCCGAGCACGGCCGGGTACCCGTCCAGGTCGGTGCGGGCGCCGTGCACCTGCACCTCGATGCAGGAGCCGTCTTTGCGGCGCCCGCGGAATTCGTAATGCATCTGGTGGGTCTCACCGGCGAGGCGCTTGCGCAGGTTCTCGCGCACGAGCGCGCGGTCGGCGGGCCAGGTCAGATCATCGACGCCCAGGCCGCGCTCGACGATCTCTCCCGGAGAATAGCCGAAGATCTCCTCGAACTTGGGGTTGACGTAGACGAGCCGGGCGTCGCGGATCAAGTAGCAGCCCACGAGCGACTGCTCGACCAGGGCACGAAAGGTGTCCTCGCTGTAGCGCAACCCGGACTTTTGCATCGAGGTCTGCAACCGTATCCCGCCTTGCTGCCCGGGGAAAGGCAAGCGATGGTAAGAGCGCGTGCAAATGAACCGAAGGCGCGACATCGACTGGATGCGCGGCATAGCCGTGCTCTGCATGGTCGAGCACCACACATTCGACGCGTTCCTGCGCCCGGATCTTCACGGCACGACGCCCGACCGCATCTTCCGCTTCGTCGGCGGGTTCGCGGCGCCGTCGTTCTTGTTTTTGGCCGGGCTGGCGATGGCGCTGGTGCTGCACAAGCGCACCGCTTCCAAGAGCGCGGGCGGTCTGCAGAAGGGGCCCGCCGTCTCCCCGCGCGAGGCCGCGCTCGCGGGGATGAAGCGCGGTCTCTACATCGTCTTCGGCGCGTACCTCTTCCGGCTGCAGGAGTGGGTGCTGGCGTTCGGGGGCGCGCCGTTGCGAGACCTGTTGCGCATCGACATCCTCAACTGCATCGGCATCGCGCTCGCGCTGGTGGCGCTCGTGTTCTGGGTCGGCAAGGGGCGAATCAGCGCCTTTCTCCTCGCCGCGGGCGCAGTCGTCGCCTTGACCCCTGTCGTGACCGCCGCCGACCTCTCCGCGCTTCCGCAGCACCTGGGCGACTACCTGAACGGCACCATGCCCCGGGCCATCTTTCCGCTCTTCCCCTGGGTCGCGCACGCCTTCCTCGGCGCTGCCGCCGGCATCGCGCTCTTGCGGACGCGCAACGAGGCGCCCTTGATCGCGCTCTTCGCCGGGCTTGCCTTTGCCGCCTGGCTTCTGCCCAAGCCCGCGCAGTGGAGCGACGCCGCGCCCTCGGTGTTCCTCTTGCGCGACGGCCTCGCCGCAGGTCTCCTCGCGGCCTGCTGGCTTTCCGATCGCCTGTTGCCGAAGAGCGTCTTGCAGGGGCCGATGCTGGTCCTCGGTCGCCATTCACTGCTCGTCTATTGGGTGCACGTCGAAATCGTCTACGGCCGCTGGTTCTGGCGCTCGCGCGGCACTCTTGGCCTGGCCCAGGGCGCGCTCGCGGTGGTCATCCTCACCGCGACGATGATCGCGCTCGCCTACGCGGCCTCTGCCTGGCAAGCCTCGCGCAAGCTCGCGCGGTCCGGTGTGGCGCTCAGGCCCGTGGGCGCGCTCAAATGATCCGCGAATGGCTGTCCTTCAGCGTTCTGTCGTTCTCGGCCATCTTCTTCGTCGTCGATCCGATGGGCGTGATCCCCATCTTCATCGCCATGACCCGCGACGACGCGCCGGCGAAGCGTCGCGACATGGCCCGGCGCGCCTCCATCGCGGCCTTCTTCATCCTCACCACCTTCGCCCTCGCCGGCACGCTCATCTTCAAGGTCTTCGGCGTCACCCTGGGCGCCTTCAAGGTGGCCGGCGGCGTGCTCCTCCTGCTCACCGCGGTGGAGATGCTGCAGGCGCAGAAGGGCCGGACGCGCGTCTCTCCCGAAGAGGAGCTGGAAGGAACCGAGAAAGAAGACGTGGCCATCTTCCCGCTCGCCATTCCGCTCCTCGCCGGACCCGGATCGATCGCCACCGTCACCACCTTGATGGGGAAGGCCGGGCGGGTGGCGTTCGCGGTGCCGGTCATCCTCTCCATCGCGGTCACCTGCGCGGCTTCCTACGCGATGCTGCTCGGCGCCGAGCGGATCCAGCGCTGGATGGGCGTGACCGGCCTCTCGGTGATGAACCGGGTGATCGGCCTCATCATCGGCGCCATCGGCGTGCAGTTCATGTTCGACGGCTTGCGCGACACCTTCCCAGGGCTCGGCGGATGAGCGCGCGCGCTCTCTTGCTGCTGTGCGTGTCGGGCTGCGCGCTCCCGGTCGTGACCGCCGGCACCTTCTTGCCTGCTGGGGATTTGCAGCCGGGCGATTTCCAGGCCAGCGTCTCGATGGAAGCGGCGCGGGTCCTCGCCGGACCGGGCGACGTCGGCGATCTCAAGACCACGCCCGCGCCCGCGCAGCAGTTCGAAGTGACGACCTGGTTCGCCTCCGACGTCTCCTTGCGGTGGCAGGCGACGCGGCGGCTGACGCTGGAAGGGCAGGTCAAGTTCACGAACCCCGTCACGCCCTTCGTTCCCGAGGTGGTGGGCGGTTCCATCGGGATGCGGCTGCGCATCCTCGAGCATGCCCCCGAAGGCGGCTTCGCGGCGGAGATCGGCCTGCGTGCAGTCGGCATCACCGCCGAGCAGCAGCTCGACCGCGCACAAGGCACGGTGGCGCAGACCGACACCTGGGACTACCGGGCCGCCGGCATCGAGGCGCCCTTGGTCGTCAGCTACCGGATCAATTCCTTGATGGCCGTCACCGGCTCGCCGTTCTTGCGCGCGTACTTCATCCGCGCTTGGCACACGCAGGAGAACGGCAGCGCCCGGCAGCAGGCCGCGCTCCTCTGGACGCCGGTCTTGTCGGGCGGCATGGCCGGGTCGTTCGCCTTCGATCTCGGTCCGCTCGAGCTTGCGCCCGGTCTCGCCATCGAGCTGGCCACGAGGCCGGGCCAGAACGAGCCCACCCACGTCCTCTTCGAACCGGGCGCGTCCGTGGGGCTGCGCTTTTGAGCCCGCTCGCGACCGCGCTGCAGTACCTGATGTTCTGGCTCCTGCTCCCGTTCTTGCTGTTGCATCCGCGGGTCCGCCAGGGCGTGCGCAGGCGGTTCGGCTTCTACGACGGCGATCCGTTGCCCGGCACCGGTCCGCGGATCTGGTTCCACGGCGCCTCGGCCGGCGACGTGCTCAGCCTGGTCCCGGTCATCCGCGAGCTCAAGGCGCTGCGGCCGGACGCGCGCATCGCGCTCAGCGCCATCACCGACTCGGGCGCGTCGATGGCCCGGCAGAAGCTCGTCTCCCAAGGGCTGGTCGAGCTGGTCACCTACCTTCCGTACGACTTGCCGGGGGCGTGCCGGCGCACCATCGCGGCGCTCCGGCCCGACGTGCTGGTGGTCGAATACACCGAGCTCTGGCCGCAGCTCATCCACGCCGCCGCGCGCTCCGGCGTGCGCCTCGCCTTGACCAACGGCCGGCTCCGGCCGCGCAACCTGCGCCGCTACCGGCTGCTCTTTCGGGCGGTGGGCAATCTGCTGGCGAGCTTCGACGTCTTGATGATGCGCGCCGACGACGAAGCGGAACGGGCGCTTCTTCTCGGCGCCCCCGCGGCAAAAGTCCATGTCACCGGGAACACCAAGTTCGATGCGCTGGCGGTGAGCGTCCCGGTCGAGCGGGATGCGGCGCTGAAGGCAGCCTTGTCCTTGGGCGACGAGCGGCTCTGGGTGTGCGGCTCCACCCACGAAGGAGAAGAGCTGCCGCTCCTGCGCGTCTATGCGGCGCTGCGGCGAGAGCATCCCGATCTGCGGCTTCTGATCGCTCCGCGCTACATCGAGCGCGCACAGCGGGTGGTGTCTGCCGCGCGGTCGTTGGGCCTCGCGGTGCGGTTGCGTTCCCAGCCGGGCGGCGCGGAGCCGGTCATCGTCCTCGACACCATCGGCGAGCTGGTCCGCGCCTACCAACTCGCGACCGTCGTCTTCGTCGGGGGCAGCTTCGGCAGGCGAGGCGGGCAGAACATCCTCGAGCCGGCCGCCTGCGGAAAGCCGGTGTTGTTCGGCCCGCGGATGGAGAACTTCGCCGACAGCGTGCAGGTGCTGGTCGGGCGGGGCGGCCTTCAAGTCAACAACCCGCTCGCGCTCCTCAAGCTGATGCGCGACCTGTTGGCGCGGCCCGGGGAGCTCTCCAAGCTCGGGGAGCTGGCGAGGGAGGCCGTTTCGTCGGTGCGCGGCGCGTCGGCGAGGGACGCATCGCTGATCGCCGAGCTGCTTTCGTGAACTCGATGGCCGGCCGCACTCCTTGCGTGAGCGCGCCTTTTGACGGTGCGAAGGTGCTGGGGTGAGCTGCTGGTGGCGCGAGGAACCGCCGGCGTGGACGCTGCCGCTTGCGCCGGTCTCGCTTGCCTATGCTGCAGGCGCTCGCATTCACCGCGCGTTGGCTCGGCCGGGGAAGGCGCGGATCCCCGTCATCTCGGTCGGAAACCTCACCGTCGGCGGCGCCGGCAAGACGCCGGTGACGCTGTTTCTCGCCCGCGAGCTCGTGCGCCTGGGAAAGAAGCCGGCCGTGCTCAGCCGGGGCTACGGCCGCAATTCGCGGGCGCCGCTCCGGGTGACGCCGGCGACCGATCCGCGCCTGTCCGGCGACGAACCGCTCCTCCTGGCCCGTCACGGACTCGACGTCTGGGTGGGCGCCGACCGGGCCGCCCTGGCGGACGTCGCCGCTTCCGCCGATGCGGACGTGCTCGTGCTCGACGATGGTCTTCAGCACCACCGGCTCGCCCGCGATCTCGACGTCGTCGTCGTCGATGCGGCGGCCCCGTTCGGAAATGGATGGCTGCTCCCGCGCGGGCCCTTGCGCGAGCAGCCGTCGTCGCTGGCGCGCGTCTCGCACGGGCTCTTGTGGTTGACCCGCGCGGATGCGCCGCGAAGTGCGGCGCTGCGGCGGTTGCCGGATTGGCCGACGGTCGAGAGCGTGCTGCGGCCGGCCATCGAAGCCACTGACGCAGCGGCTCACTCCGCGGGCGGTGCGGACCTGCGCGGGCAGCGCGTCTTCCTCTTCGCCGGTATCGCCCGGCCGCAGCGGTTCGAGGCCACTCTCCGGGCGCTCGGCGCCGTCGTCGTCGGAACGCGTTGGTTTC
Organism: Myxococcales bacterium; assembly: GCA_036488495.1. Classification (GTDB taxonomy): domain Bacteria; phylum Myxococcota; class Myxococcia; order Myxococcales; family 40CM-4-68-19; genus 40CM-4-68-19. Next base: position 13,724 of record DASXHM010000321.1, read on the forward strand.
GCGATCATCATTGGTACACGGATTCCGAGATCGCGAGGCTGCGCAGCGCCGCGCGCGATGCGCTGCTCCTCACCACCGAAAAAGACCTGGTCCGCTTGCGCGATCCGTCGGGCATCCATGCGCTGCGGGTCGAGCTGCAGATCACCGCGGGAAGGCCTGCGCTCCAGGCTGCGCTGACGCAGGTGCTGAGATGATCTGGGGGCCGTTCGCGCGCTCCTTCTTGTGGTTCGGGGAACGCCTGGGAGCGCTCGCGTATCTGTTCGGCATCCGCCGCGGCGTGGCGCTCGACGGGTTGTCGCGGGCCTTTCCGGAGGCGCCGTTGGCCGAGCGGCGGCGGCTCGCCCGGGCCGCGTACCGCCAGCTCGGGCGCAGCCTCGTGGAGCTGTTTCTGGTGCGCCGCAAGAGCGACCAGGAGCTGGAGCATCTCGTCCGCTTCGACGGGTGGGAAAAATACCAGGCGGCGCTGGCCAAGGGGCGCGGGGTCGTCTGCGCCATCGCCCATTTCGGGAACTTCGAGTTGCTGGCGCGCGAAGTGCCGCGGCGCGGAGTGCCGCTCTCGGTCATCGTCCGCACCCTCGACGACCGGTTCGGGCGCTGGATCGAACGCGACCGCTCGGAGCGCGGCGCCAAGGCGCTGGCCGCGCGCGGATCGTCGCAGGCGGCGCTTCTGGCGCTGCGAGGGAACGAAGTGCTGGCAATCGCGGTGGACCAGAACATGCGGCCGAGCCGCGGCGTCTTCGTCGACTTCTTCGGGAGCAAGGCCTGCACCACCCCGGCGGCGGCAGTGTTCGCGCTGCGCTCCGGAGCCGCGCTCTTGGCGGCGTTTCCCGTCCGGCAGAGCGACGGCACGCACCTCGTCCACGTCCGCGGGCCCTTCGAAACGAAGCTGACGGGCAGGGCGGCGGTCCTGGAGCTGACCCAGGCGCTGACCCGCGCGGTCGAGGACGAAGCGCGCGCGCATCCCGATCATTGGTACTGGGTGCACCGGCGCTGGAAGACGCGCCCGCCCGGCGGGGGATAGAATCGGCACGGTGCGCTCGATCCGCTTCCTCATCCCGCTCCTTCTCCTTGTGTGCGTGCAGGCCGGGCTCTACCTCTCGATCCGGGAGGTCTTCCTGCCCAGGCCGGACCAGGCTCGGGCGCGGGTTCGGCTGATCCTCGCGCAACTCCTCGCCGCCGCCTTCTTCGTCAGCTTCCTCTTCGCCTCGCGCCAGGGCTTCGCGCTGCCCGCGCCGCTGCGCCGCTTCGTCGTCGAACCGCTCCTGGCGCTGGAGACCATCTCGGTCCCGCTGATGCTCCTCCTCGGCCTTGGCATCTCGGTCGCGCACCGGTTTCCGGCACGACGCCGTGAAGAGACCAAGAGCTCGGCCGGCTTCGCCGGCGCCCTTCCGCAGCCGCGCCGGCTGGTGCTCGCGCGCGCCGCGACCGGCCTCGTCGGAATCGCCGCGGCGGCTGCCGCTGCGGGCATCGCCGAGGCGGAGCTCGATCCGGTCCTCTCCCGCCACGACATCCCCATCCGCGGGCTTCATCCGGACCTCGACGGCGTCACCATCGTCCAGCTCTCCGACATCCACGCCGGGACCTTGATGACCTTCGAACGCATGCGCCGGATCGCGCGTGCAGCCGCCGCGCTGACGCCGGACCTGGTGTTCTTCACCGGCGACCTGCTCGACGTCAGCGCGAAGGCGGCGGCGCCGTTTGCGAATGCGTTTCGCGATCTCCACGGCCGGCTCGGCACCTTTGCCGTCTTCGGCAACCACGACTATTTCGCCGGCGCCCAGGTGGCGAGCCGCGCCATCCACGACGCGGGCGCGACGCTGCTGCGCAACTCGGGCGCGCGCGTCCAACGCGGAAGCGGCAGCTTGTTCCTGGGCGGCCTCGACGACCCCTCCCGCGGCAGCCTCGGCATCGACGCGCAGCGTGCGCTGAAGGCGGCCGCGCCGGAGGAGCCGCGCATCGTGCTCGCGCACCGGCCTTCGCTCTTCGACCTGTGCGCGCGGCAAGGCGCCCAGCTCGTCTTGTCCGGACACACCCACGGCGGCCAGTTCGCGCTCTCGCCGCGGTGGTCGCTCGCGCGCGCTCTCGGTCCAAGGACGATGGGCCTCTACCGCTCGGGCGCCGCCACCCTCTACGTCCACCGCGGAATGGGCACGGTGGGACCGGTGCCGATGCGGCTCGGCTCGCCGCCGGAAATCGCCTTCTTCACCCTGCGAAGGGTATGAGAACTTCCCGATGAACGCCGATCTGCTCGACCTCCTCGATCGATTTCCCTCCGCGCGCATCGCCGTCGCCGGCGACCTCGTGGCCGACGAATTCGTCTACGGCGAGACCGAGCGGGTGAGCCGCGAGGCCCCGGTGTTGATCGTCCGCTACGAGTCGGCCGAGCTGAAGCCGGGCTGCGGCGCGAATGCTGCGGTCAATCTCTGCGCGCTCTCTGCCCGGGTGCAGGTGTTCGGCCTCGTCGGCAGCGACGAGACCGGCAAGAAGCTGCGCGCCTTGTTGAAGAACGCCGGCGCGGACGATCAGATGGTCTTCGAGGTTCCGGGCCCGACCGCGCTCAAGACCCGCATCCTCGCGGGCGGCAAGAACACGCGCCGCCAGCAGATCGTCCGGGTCGACCGCGAGGGTCCGAAATGGCCCTCTGCGCAGCTCGCCGCGAAGGTCGTGCAGGCGCTGGCGAAGGCGAAGTGCGACGCCATCCTGGTCTCGGATTACGGCATGGGGCTGTTCTCGCCGCCGGTCGTCGACGGCGTTCGATCGCTCGCCGCGCAGGGGCGGACGGTCTGCGTGGATGCGCGCTACGGGCTCGCGAGCTACGGCGGCGTCGCGCTGGCAAAGCCGAACGAGGTCGAGCTGGAACAAGCCGTCGGACGCGCCATCGGCGACGACCCGCTGGCGCTCGAGGAAGCCGGTCGCGAGCTCCTGCGCAAGCTCGGCGTAGAGGCGCTGCTCGTCACCCGCGGCAGGAGCGGAATGGCGCTGCTCCGCGCAGGCCACGCGACCGCCCTCGTTCCCGTCCACGGCTCGGCCGACGCGGTCGACGTGACCGGCGCGGGCGACACGGTGATGGCGGCCACCACGCTCGCGCTCGCCTGCGGGGCAGACCCGGTGCAGGCGATGCGGCTCGCCAACGTCGCCGGCGCCTTGAAGGTGCAGAAGCCCGGCACCGCCACCGTCTCCCTCGCCGAATTGCGCGAGGAGCTGCAACGGGTAGAGGTTGCGAAACCCCAGCTTCTCGCGGCGCCCAAGCTCGTTTCACGAGGGCGGCGTTGATCTGCTCGCTCGAGCGCGCGGCCGCCTTGCGCGAGGAAGCGCGCAAGAACGGACGGCTGTGCGCGGTGGCGAACGGCGCCTTCGACCTGCTCCACGTCGGGCACGTCCGCTATCTGCTGGCCGCCCGGGAGCTCACAGGCGATCAGGGGCTCTTGGTCGTCGGCGTCAACAGCGACGTCTCGGTCCGCGAGAGCAAGGGTCCAGGAAGGCCGGTCGTCCCCGAAGCCGAGCGAGCGGAGCTGGTGGACGCCGTCAAAGGCGTCGACTGCGTGGTGCTGTTCTCCGAGCGCACCGCCGATGCGCTCTTGGCAGCGCTCCGCCCCGACCTGCACGTGAAGGGCACCGATTACACGGCGGAGTCGGTCCCCGAGCGCGCGCTGGTGGAGAGCTTCGGCGGACGCACCGTCATCGCGGGCGATCCCAAGCGCCACTCGACGACCGATCTCTTGGCGAGGCTCAAGCGTTGAGGCTCTCCGCCACCATCATCGCGCAAGACGAGGAACGCGCCCTGCCGGACTGCCTCGCCTCGGTGTCGTTCTGCGACGAGATCCTGGTCGTCGACGGCGGCTCGCGCGATCGAACCCGCGAAATCGCCGCCCGAGCCAATGCCCGCGTGCTCGAGCGGCCCTTCGACGACTACGCCCGCCAGCACGAGTTCGCCCGGACCCAAGCGCGCGGCGACTGGATCCTCTCCATCGACGCCGACGAGCGCGCCACCGCGGGTGTCGCGCGCTTTCCCGAAGGAGAGCACGCAGCTTATTCGCTGCCGTTCAAGAACCACTTCCGCGGCGTCTGGCTGCGGCACGGCGGCTTCTGGCCCGACCGGCATGTCCGGCTCTACCGCCGCGACGCCTGCCGCTACGATCCCGGCCGCGCCGTCCACGAGAAGCTGATCGTCTCCGGCAGCGTGGGCGCGCTCGACGCCGAAATGCTCCACTACACGTATGACTCGCTCGCCGACTGCCTGGAGAAGATGCGCGGCTATGGCGAGCGCGCCGCGCGGATGCTGTACGACGGCGGCGCTCGCGCTGGCCCCGCGCAAGTGGCGCTCCGGCCCCTCTGGCGGTTCGTCCGCGGCTATTTCCTCAAGGGCGGCTTTCTCGACGGAGGCGCCGGCGCCGCCATGGCCTGGGCGAGAGCGTTCGAGGCATACTGCCGGTACGCGCGGCTGTGGGAGCTGTCCCGCTTTTCCTCGGCGCAGGATGCGCCCATCGGCTAGAGAGGCAGGCATGGCCATCGCCAAAGAGCTGAAGGACGTGCTCGCCTGTCCCAAGTGCAAGGGCGAGCTCGAGTTCCGCGAAGAGGAACGGAAGATCGTCTGTCACGCCTGCAAGCTCGTCTACCGCATCGAAGA
>DASXHM010000355.1:0-6138 GCA_036488495.1 Myxococcales bacterium
CGCAAGGGCCGAGCGAGCGGACCTCGATGGTTCGCGGAGAGAGGCAATGAACGAGCTCAGCAGACTGACCCCGCCGCGCGGCGGTGGCGTGAAAGAGAAGAAGCGGGTGGGGCGCGGCCAGGCCTCCGGCACCGGCAAGACGGCGGGCCGCGGCGGCAAGGGCCAGAAGGCCCGCACCGGCAACATGAACTTCATCGGCTTCGAAGGCGGCCAGATGCCGATGCAGCGCCGCCTCCCGAAGCGCGGGTTTTCGAACCCGTTCCGGGTGGAGTACGCGCTGATCAACGTCGGCGACCTGGAAAGCCTGGGCCTTCCCGAGGTGGACCTGGACAAGCTGCTCGACGCGGGCGCCATCAAGGTGCGCAAGTCCGGCCTCAAGGTGCTGGGCGACGGCGAATTGACCAAGGCGGTCACGGTCACGGCGCACAAGTTCTCCGCCTCCGCGCGGGAGAAGATCGAGAAGGCCGGCGGCAAGGCGAACGAGATCGCCGTGACGCCGAAAGTCACGCCGCAGCAGCGCAAAGCCGAAGAAAAGAAGGCGGCGAAGGCGAAGGCCTAGTTGGGCTAGACTGCGCGTCCCCGCCGTTTCTCACGAGGACCGGCGGCCGGCAGCTCGAGGAGTCACATGTCTTTCGGAAACGCGTTCGCCAACTTGTTCAAGATCCAGGAGCTGCGCAGGCGGCTTGCGTTCACGCTCGCCCTTCTCGGCGTGTACCGCATCGGCGTCTTCGTCACCGCCCCCGGCGTCAACCGGGTGGTGATGAAGAAGGCGATCGAGTCGTCGGGCGGGTTCTTGAATCTGTTCAACCTGTTCACCGGCGGCGCGCTCGAGCAGCTCTCCATCTTCGCGCTCGGCATCATGCCGTACGTCAGCGCCAGCATCATCCTGCAGCTCCTCACCGTGGTGGTGCCGACGCTCGAGAAGCTCTCCAAGGAAGGAGAGATGGGCCGGCGCAAGATCACCCAGTGGACGCGCTACGGCACCATCATCCTCTCCATCGTGCAGGGCTTCGGCATCGCCCGCTACCTCGAGTCGGTCAAGGCCGGCAACGAGAGCGTGGTCCCGGACGACGTCAAGGGCTGGGGCTTCCGCATCCTCACCGTCGTCACCCTCACCGCCGGCACCGCCTTCATCATGTGGCTGGGCGAGCAGATCACCGAGCGCGGCATCGGCAACGGCATCTCGCTGATCATCTTCGCCGGCATCATCGCCCGCATGCCGCAGGCGGTGATCCAGACCTGGACCACCTTCTCCGACAAGGCCGAGGGCTCGGACGTGGACATCCTCGTCCTCTCCGCGGTCATGCTGGTGACGGTCGCCTTCATCGTCTACGTCGAGCGCGCCTACCGCAAAATCCCGGTGCACTACGCGAAGCGCGTGGTGGGCAGACAGACCTTCAGCGGGCAGAGCACGCACCTGCCCCTCAAGGTGAACACCGCAGGCGTGATGGCGCCCATCTTCGCGAGCAGCATCCTGCTCTTCCCGGCGACGCTCGCGACCTGGATTCCCTGGGTCAAGGGCTTTGCCGACGCGATGACCCGCGGCGGCTGGATCTACAACGGCGTCTACGTCATCGGCATCATCTTCTTCACCTACTTCTATACGGCGGTCACCTTCAATCCGATCGACGTCGCCGACAACCTGAAGAAGTACGGCGGCTACGTCCCCGGCATCCGCCCGGGCAAGAAGACGGCCGACTACATCGACGGCGTCTTGACCCGCATCACCTTCGGCGGCGCCATCTACGTCGCCGCGGTCTGCGTGCTGCCGACCATCCTCGCCGCCAAGTACAACGTGCCGTTCCAGTTCGGCGGCACCGCGCTCCTCATCGTGGTCGGCGTCGCGCTCGACACCGTGCAGCAGATCGAGAGCCACCTCATCACCCGGCACTACGAGGGCTTCACCGGTCCGCGCGGACCGCGCATCCGCGGCCGCGCCGGCACCGCCATGGGCCAGACCGCCGCGGGCATGTGATCGAATGAACCTCATCTTCCTCGGGCCGCCCGGCGCAGGGAAAGGGACGCAGGCGAAGCGGCTGGTCGCGCGCTACGGGATTCCGCAGCTCTCGACCGGCGACATCCTGCGCAAGGCGGTCGCCGACGGAACGGTGCTGGGCAAGCAGGCAAAAGCGCTGATGGACGCGGGCAAGCTGGTGTCCGACGACATCGTCAACGGCATCGTCGACGAGGCGCTGGCGGGACCCACCGCCGCGAAGGGCTTTCTCCTCGATGGCTTTCCCCGCACCGTGCCCCAGGCGCAGGCGCTCGACGAGATGCTGGAACGGCGCGGCAAGAGCATCCTCGCGGTCCTCTTGCTGGAAGTGCCGACGCAGGTTTTGCTTGAGCGGCTTTCCGGCCGGGAGACCTGCCCCGTCTGCCAGACTCCGTACGGCAAGGACTCGCCGTCGAAAGTGCCGGGCATCTGCGACAAGGACGGCACGGCGCTGGTGGTGCGGCCCGACGACATGCCGGAGAAGGTGCAGAAGCGGCTCGAAGAATACGCGAGCAAGACCTCGCTCCTCACCGGCTATTACCAGAAGCGCGGCGTCGTCCGCGCCGTCGACGGCGTGGGCAGCGTCGACGAGGTGGAGAAGCGCATCGTCGCGGCGTTGACCGCGCTCGCGCCGCAAAAATGAGCCGCGGCATCGAGATCAAGACGGTGGACGAGATCGCGTACATGCGCGAGGCCGCCCTCATCACCTGCGAAGCCTTGGATGCGATGGAAAAGGCGGTCGCCCCCGGCATCACGCTCGAGGAGCTGGACGCCATCGGCGAGCGCGAGACCATCGCGCGGGGCGGAATCTGCGCCTTCAAGGGCCTCTACGGCTTTCCCAAGAACGTCTGCATCTCGGTCAACGAGCAGGTCGTCCACGGCATCCCGACGAGGCGCAAGCTGGTCGAGGGCGACCTGGTCAAGCTCGACTACGGCGTCATCAAGCACGGCTACTACGGCGATTCCGCGCGCACGGTCCCGGTCGGCAGGGTCTCGCCGGAGGCGAAGAAGCTCGTCGACGAGACGGAGAAGGCGCTGGAGAAGGGCATCGCCGCCATGATCGAGGGCAACCGCATCAGCGACATCGGGGCGGCGGTCGAGGCGCACGTGAGGCCGTTCGGCTACGGCATCGTCCGCGACTACGTCGGCCACGGCATCGGCAAGAAGCTGCACGAGGACCCGCAGGTCCCCAACTACGGCCCCGCGCTCTGGTCGCGCGGGCAGCCGAATCCGCGGCTGCGGCCAGGAATGGTCCTGGCCATCGAGCCGATGATCAACCTGGGCACGCACGAAGTGGAGGTGCTGCCCGACGGCTGGACGGTCGTCACTCGCGACGGCAAGCTCTCCGCGCACTGGGAGCACACCATTGCCGTCACCGGCTCCGGACCCCAGGTTCTGACACGCCTATGATCGCGCTGCTGGCTGCCGGCCACATCTTCGTCACGCTCGGAAAGCTGCTCCTCCTCCTGCCGGCCACCGAGAAGACCTGTGCGGTGCAACAGGTGCGCTACGGTCCCAAGGACCGCTCCTGGGAGCGCGGCGCCAATCCGCCGGGCGGCGATTGCCAGTTCCAGCAGTTCGTCGAGCCCGGAGCGCAGGAGCCCATCTGGGGCGACCCGGGTTCGGACACCAAGGCCGACCTGGAGGTCGTCTACCAGGTGCCGGGCGAAGGTGAGCCAAAGCTTGTGACGCTCAAGGAAGAGCCGCTCGAGCCGGCGGAGACGGCCAAGCTCTCCGCGCGCGCCAAGAAGGTGAAGAGCAGGGTGCGGGTGGAAGTGCAGAACGCCGGTGATGCGGCAGTGCTGGCCGGCGACGTCATCGCCTCGCGCACGAAGCCCCACGACAGCTGCCAGGGAAACGGCCCCACGGCCGCCATCCCTCCTGGCGAGACCTTGGTGGACATCCGGCCGGGCCTGCTCTCCCCCTCGATGAAGGCCTACGTCGCCGTGTTCACGGGCGAGAAATCCTGCCACTGGCTGGAAGTCCCGATGCATCACTGACGGCGCGGACACAGCGTCGACCGTTGTCGGTGACACGAAACTCGAAGCGCAAATTGGCGGAGGTGCGGCCGGCCAGGATCTGCGCCGGCGGACGCTCGAGCGGACTCAACGAAAGCAGCACGTCGATGGCGGTGTCGTCGAGGACAATGAGCCCGCTCGACTCCGCCACGTACGCGTCCGCGATAATGCCGTCCCGGTTGACTGAAAACCGCACGAGTGTGTGAACATCCCCTGCGGGTCCGCAGCCGTCGGGAGATGCCGCCCGAGCTCGCTGCCTCACCAGTTCGGGCCAGATCTTCGCGACCCGATCATGAATCCGCCGCATATAGCGCTCGCGTTCCGCAACAGACGCCTCGTCGCGCGGCCAGAGGGGATCTTCATTCAGGATCTCGAGCGCATGGGCACTCCGCCGATGGGCGCAGGCAAGGGTGCACGCCGCCATCAACAAACAGGCGAACAGGCGATCGCTCGCGCGGCGTCGAAACGGCATCGACAGACGACGTGCCACGGTGCTTGACACACCGCAAGCTCACTGTTACAAGCCGCGTCCCTTCGTTCCGGGGAGGCCCCAGCCGCTTTGCGGCAGTCGGGGTGCGGGACAGAGGGACAGCGATTTTGGGTACTCGAGAAGGCGATAAGCTTCGCCCGGCTGGAGGAACGCCGTGAAGGTCCGTGCTTCGGTGAAGAAGATCTGCGTGAAGTGCAAGGTGATCCGCCGCAAGGGCGTGGTCCGCGTGATCTGCTCCGCGAACCCCCGTCACAAGCAGCGGCAAGGTTAAGGAGCAACGATGGCGCGCATTGCCGGTGTCGACCTTCCCCGCGAGAAGCAGATCCAGATCTCGCTCCAGTACCTGTACGGCGTGGGCATCACCACCGCGAAGAAGATCTGCGAGGCTGCCCAACTCGATCCCACGAAGCGCACCAAGGACCTGACCGAAGACGAGGTCCACCGCATCCGCGAGACGCTCGAGCAGAGCTACAAGGTCGAAGGCGACCTGCGCCGCGAGGTCTCGCTCAACATCAAGCGCCTGATGGATCTGGGCTGCTATCGCGGCCTCCGCCACCGCAAAGGCCTGCCCGTCCGCGGCCAGCGCACTCACACCAACGCCCGCACCCGCAAGGGCCCGAAGCGCGGCATCGTCCGCCGCGCGGTCGCGGCCCCGGCGAAGTAAAAAAGAAAAGGAACGACGACAATGGCCGAAGAGCAAAAGCCGATGCCCAATGCAGCCCCTGGCGGGGCAAATGCTGGCGCTGCCGCTCCGGCCGCCGGCGAGCGCAAGGGCAAGAAGAAGACCAAGAAGAACGTGCAGACGGGCGTCGTCTACATCCAGAGCACGTTCAACAACACCATCATCACCATCACCGACGTGAGCGGGAACGTGCTCTCCTGGTCGTCCGCGGGCGCGCGCGGTTTCAAGGGCTCGCGCAAGTCGACGCCGTTCGCCGCCCAGGTGGCTGCGGGCGACGCCGCCGCCAAGGCGATGGAGCATGGCTTGAAGAACGTCAGCGTGCTGGTGAAGGGCCCCGGCGCCGGACGTGAGTCGGCCCTGCGCGCGCTCGCCGCCGCAGGCCTCAAGGTGACGCTCATCCGCGACATCACGCCCGTCCCGCACAATGGCTGCCGTCCGCCCAAGCGCCGCCGCGTCTAAGGAGATTTGAATGGCTCGCTATACGGAAAGCGCCTGCCGCATCTGCCGGCGTGAAAACCTCAAGATGTACCTGAAGGGCGACCGCTGCTACACGGACAAGTGCGCCATCGAGCGCCGTCCGTACCCGCCGGGCCAGCACGGCCAGGGCCGCGCCAAGTTCTCCGAGTACGGCGTGCAGCTCCGCGAGAAGCAGAAGGTGAAGCGCCTCTACGGACTGCTGGAAAGCCAGTTCCGCGGCTATTACCTGCGCGGCTCGGCGGCGAAGGGCAAGACCGGCGAGAACCTGCTCCAGTACCTGGAGCAGCGGCTCGACAACGTCGTCTTCCGCTTGGGCTTCGCCGACACGCGCGCCGAGGCGCGGCAGCTCGTCCGGCACGGCCACTTCCGGGTCAACGAGCGCAAGGTCAACATCCCCTCGTTCCAGGTGAAGGTCGGCGACGTGGTGGCGGTGAAGGAGAAGAGCCGCAAGATCGTCCGCATCAACGAGGCGCTGGAG
>DASXHM010000006.1:0-2032 GCA_036488495.1 Myxococcales bacterium
GCGCCTTTGACGAAGGACGCCGCGGAGTGCATCTACGCGAGCATCCTCGCCGACACCGGCAGCTTCCGCTATTCGAGCACCGACCCCGAATGCCTGCGCATCGCCGCCGAGCTGATCGAGGCCGGCGTCGAGCCGTGGGAGATGACGGTGCGGGTCTACGAGATGCAGCCGCTCGCGCGGATGCGGCTCCTCGCCGAAGTGCTCGGGACCTTGGAAGTGCAGGGCAAGCTCGCGACCATCACCATCACCAACGAGATGATGGCGCGGACGCAAAGCGCGCTCGATCTGACCGACGGGTTCATCAACTACGCGCGCTCGGTCGACGGGGTGGAGGTCGCGGCCAGCTTTCGCGAGCCGGTCGACGGCGGAGCGTGGCGGGTCAGCTTCCGGTCGCGCGGCAAGGTCGACGTCGCCACCATCGCCGCGAAGTTCGGCGGCGGCGGACATCACAACGCTGCGGGATGCAGCATTGAAGGCGACCAAGGCGCGGTCCGCGCCCGCATCGCCGAAGAGATCGAGAGAGCGCTGCATGTCTGAGCTGTCGGGCGTGGTGGTGGTGGACAAGCCTTCGGGGCCGACCAGCTTCGACGTGGTTCGCCGGGTGAAAGGGCTCTTCAAGACCAAGCGGTGCGGGCACACCGGGACGCTCGACCCGACCGCGACGGGGATTCTGCCCATCTGCATCGGCGACGCCACCAAGGTGGCCACCTTCGTGTCCGAGGGCGAGAAGGAGTACGACGCCCAGGTCCGCTTCGGCGTCGTCACCGACACGCAGGACGCGGCGGGCAGGGTGCTGGAGACGCGCGAGCTCGGCGATTTGACCGAGGAGCGGGTGCGCGACGAGCTTTCGGCCTTCGTCGGGTTGGTGGAACAGACGCCGCCGATGTATTCGGCGCGCAAAGTGGACGGAAAGCGGCTCTACGAATTGGCGCGCGCAGGCGAAGAGGTGGAGCGCGAGGCGCGGCAGATCCACATCGACGAGGCGCGGCTGACCTTCTTCCGCCCGCCCGACGCCGGCATCTTCGTGCGCTGCTCGAAAGGGACGTACCTGCGCACGCTCGCCCACGACCTCGGGCAGCGGCTCGGCTGCGGCGCCCACCTGCGCGAATTGAAGCGGGTGCGGGTGGGGCCGTTTGCGCTGGAGGATTCGGTCGGCCTCGACACCTTGATGGCGGCCGCGAAGGAAGGCCGGCCCGCGCTCGAGCGGTATCTGTTGCCGGTGTCGCGCGCGCTCGACGAGCTGGCGGAGCTGCAGCTCGACGTCGCCATTTCGCGGCGGGTCGCGCACGGACATGCGCCGGGGCCGTCAGACTTGTCGCGCCTGCGCGCGCCGCCCTTTCCCCGCGGCCGCAAGGTGCGCCTCGTCGATCCGGAATCGCGCGTTCTGGCGGTCGCGGAGAGCGACGGCATCGGGACGCTCAAGCTCCTGCGCGTTCTCGTCGCGGGGGCGCACGATCTCGTGGGGCGCGAAGACGATTAGCCCGCCGGCGGGGGAGCACCCTCGCGCGTCGCTCATGCATCGGGCACGCCGGCGGGGGAGCACCCTCGCGCGCCGCTCATGCAAGGCTCGCCCTCCCGGACTAGTCCGGGTCTCGCGGAGCTACGGCGCGCCTCGAAATCGCGTCGGCGCGAGGATGCTCCCCCGCCGGCTCTCGCGCGCTTTTTCACTGTCGCGAAACGTCCCAAGAGCGCGCAGCCGGACCTGGCCGATCTGCCGTGTGGGCTTCGCAGGCTGGTTCGGGATCGCTTCCCCCATCGCGCGGTGGAGCGCTGACTGCACCGGCCATGCTGGTGCCGGCGTGGCCCGGAACCCCAGGGACGGCACCGGCCACGTCCAAAGCGGCCACCGACCGGAGCCGCCCGACCGCGTCCAAACCCGAGCGAGGAGCCGCCGTGTGCGTGCGGGGAGATCGCTGACACTTAGTCTGAGGACATCGTTGACACTCTAGGTTTACGTGCGGGTTTGATCCGAATCAAGCCAGCGAGAGGTTGTTCAATGTCGAGAAGGCCCAGAAGGATGTGCCTGAAGCGC
>DASXHM010000013.1:0-5414 GCA_036488495.1 Myxococcales bacterium
GTGGGCGCGGTTGCGGTCTTGACGCACGCAGACGCTGACGGCCATTCCCCCACAGGCGTCCGGGTGTGTCAAGGAGCGACGTTCAAGCCACAAATCGCTGGACATTTCCTTGCCGCAGGCGCGCGCGGCGCGAGAGAATGAACCGTGGTCGTCCAGTGCCCGACGTGCTCGTCCAAATTCCGCATCGCCGACGAGAAGGTGACCGATCGCGGCGTGCGGGTGCGCTGCACGTCGTGCAAGAGCGTCTTCCAGGTGCGCAAGTCCGGTCTTTCGGGAGGAGACGGCTTTGCCGGCGACGGGCGGAGGCCGAAGGCCGCAGCATCGGAGGCGGACGGACCTGAGGCGGCAAAGCCCGCATCGACGCCTGCGCCCTCCCGCCCACCGACCGGATCGCGATTCGCATCCCGCCCGCCGTCGCAGGGCAATCCGGCCGCCGCTCGCCGCGTCGAAGCCGAAGATCTGTTCGGCATGGCTGAATTGACCGGTGACGCTCCCTCGACCCGAAGGCTGCAGCCCGCGACCTCGAAGCCTGCGGTCCAGCCGGTGCCGAGCTTCGACGACATCGATCTCGATTTGACGGCCGCTCCGGCGGCTCCCGAGCTGCGGGCGCCGCTTCCGCCTGCGCCGGTCCCTCCATCGGTGTCGGGCGAGCACGTGATGCTCGGCGCGTTCAAGACGAACCTCAAGGATCCGTTCGAAGGCATGGACATGGGCGAGCCGGGCACGGGCGCGCTCGACCTCGCGACCCAGCCGAAGAAAGACAAGATCGCTGAAGCGGCGGATGCCGCCGCGCGCGCAGCCCGCGCTGCGGAGGCGGAAGAGGCGCGCGCTCCCCGCCTCAAGGCCGCGGAAGCGCTCGCGAACGAAAAGCCTGTCCCGCTGCGAAAGCCGGAGCCGCCGAAGACCGTCATCTCCGCGGTGCTCACCGGCGTCCTCGCCGCTGTGGTGGTGATCGCGGTCGTGGCCGCATCGGCGCTGCGCGGTCATCCCGGCGTCGGGTGGTTTGGCTTCGGCGCCGGCAGCAACCTGGTTGCAACGCGGGTCATGAGCGGCGTCTACGACACCGCGTCGGGCAAGCCGGTGTTCTTCGTCCGGGGCCGGGTCGAGAACCACGGCGGAGAGGCGCGCGGCCCCATCCGGGTCATCGCCGAGATCGTCCACGACGGCGCTGCCGAAAGGCACGCCGAAGCGCTGGCGGGCGCGGAGCCGACGCCGGAAGAGGTGCACTCGCTCAAGTCCACCGCCGACGCGGAAAAGCTCACCCGCTCGCTTGATGCCGCCGCTGCGGGGAAGAAGGCCGCGCCGGGCGCGAGCTTGCCGTTCTTCGCGGTCATCGCGGAGCCGCCGCAGGATCTGCGCGGAAGGACCGTGCAGGTGCGCTTCGAGACGGCGGACCCGGCGAAGGCGCGATAGATGGATGCAAGCCTGCTCGCGCGGACGCTCGCGTCGGTCGAGGCGGGAGAGCTGCGCGCGCGCAAGGCGGCTGCGCTGCTCGATTCGCTTCCGGCGCAGGAGGCCGTCCAGGCGGTGGCGGAGCTGATGACGCGCGCCGATCAGCGTCGCGATCCGGAAGCCGCCGCGCTGGAAGGGATCTTGCGGGCGGTTCGCGAGCATCTTCCGGAAGAGCGCGCCTTCGCGCTCTTCGACGCCGCCGAAGGATGGCTCGAGGTTCAGGCGCTCTTCGCCCGCGGGGCGCCGCAGCGCTCGTTCGATCACGACCGCGAGGAATGGATCGACCGCGAGATGCGGGCGCGCACGCTCGGCCAACGCCGCGCCCTCGCCCGCAGCCACGACCGCGACACCCTCGCGCGGCTGGCAAGCGATCCGGACGCGACGGTGGTCCGGCACCTGTTGCAGAACGCGCGCTGCACCGAGCGCGAGGTGCTGCTCGCCGCCTCGCGCAGGCCGCAGCGCGCCGAGGTGCTGGAGGAGATCTTCCGCTCTCGCCGTTGGTCGTCGAACCGCACCGTCCGCCGCGCATTGGCGCTCAATCCGTACAGCCCGCCGGCGCTGGCCAACGCGGCGCTCGCGCTCCTGACCGCGCCGGATCTGCGCGAAGTCGCCGCGAATCTGACGGTCAGCGCGGAAGTGCGGGTGCAGGCGCGCCGCCTGCTCGGCCACCGCGATGGGTGAGGGCTACTTCTTGACGGCGGTGGTGGCGGCCGGCGGCGGCACCGGGACGCCCGGCGCGGGCGGGGCCACCGGCGCAGCAGTCTCTTTCGGCGTCACGTCGATGGCGTCGGGCTCGTTGACGCTGCGCTTGAAGTTCTTGATGCCGCGGCCGAGCGCGTCGCCCAGGGAGGGGAGCTTGCTCGATCCGAAGACGAGCATCACTACGATGAAGATGAGAAGCAGCTCTCCGAAACCCAAGTTCATCAAAAGCCTCCGAGAGCGAGCCTAGCACGGATGGCGCGAGCACGCCCGCTCGTCTGGGCCCACCGCGGCGCCTCCTTCGACGCGCCGGAAAACACCCTCGCCGCCTTCGCGCTCGCGGAGCAGCAGGGCGCGGACGGCATCGAGCTCGACGCGCAGCTCTGTCAGAGCGGCGAAGTGGTGGTGCTGCACGACGATTCGCTCGAGCGCACCACCGGCTACGCGGGGCTCATCGGCGAAACTCCGTGGAGCGTCGTGCGCACGCTCGACGCCGGGTCTCGCAAGCACGAGCGCTACCGCGGAGAGCGCATTCCGCTGCTCGTGGAAGCGCTGCGCGGGTTTCCGAGGCTCGTGAACGTCGAGATCAAGTGCGACCGCGCCGACGACGGCGGCCTCACCGCCGCGGTGGTTCGGGTCATCCGGGAAGCGCGCGCCGAAGAGCGGGTGCTGCTCAGCTCGTTCAACCCGCTTTGCCTCTTGCGGGCGCGGATCCTGGCGCCGAAGCTGCCGCGCGCCCTGCTCTTCGAAGCACATGCGGCGTGGCCGCTCCGGTCGGCGTTGTCGGCGCCGTTCCTGTCGGCGGTGGCGCTGCATCCGGAGAACGTCCTCGCCACCCGCGAGCGCATCGGCAGTTGGCGAAGACGCGGCTACCGGGTGACCGTGTGGACGGTGGACGATCCTTCGGAAGCGGCCCGGCTCGTGGAATGGGGCGCCGGCGGGATCATCACCAACCGTCCCGCGCCGATGATCGCGGCTCGCGATGCGACCGCGAGCTGACCTGAGCGCCCGGACTACTGCACGCTGATCTGCACGGTCGCGTTCGACTGCACGTTGCAGCGCGCGTTGGCGGGCCGGACCTTGGACAGGTTGGGGAAGGTCTGATCGACGACGCAGGCATCGATGGGCTGCCCCGACCCGCTGACCACCGTGCACGCAACGCCCTGGCGCACGCCCTGGTTCGACCCTGCGCTGACCGTCAGGACGCAGGGCGCCCGCCCGATCTCCACCACTTCGCCCGGGATGAAATTTGCCGGCGACCAGAGCACCGAGACGGCGTACCTGGCCGCGTCTCCAGCGTCGGGCGCCTGCACCCGGATGAAGTAGTCGCCGGGCAGTTCGACGTCCTTGGTGGTGGATGCGGCGGTGATGCGGTCGCCGTCTTCGTCCGGAGCGCGCATGAAGAACGCCTGCACTTTCGATCCGCGCGGCTGCGCGATCTTGAAGCCGATGGTGAGCTTCCCCTTCTCCTTCGGGGACACCTTGTAGAAGTGGAACTGCTCGCTCTTCTGGTAGTCGACCTCGCCCGTCTTCGCGTCGGAAGGCAGCTTCAGCTCTTCGGCGCCGTCGATGGAGCAGGCGGGGCCGCCGTTCTTGCAGGTGTCCACCTGGGTGAAGGTTGCCGAGAGCGCGTAGCGGCCTCCGTCGCCCGCGTCGTTGGCGTAGACCTTCACGTAGTAATCGCCGGCAGGCAGGTCTTTCTGGAGCCCTGCCGCGGCGTCGATCCTCTCCGCCACGCCACCAGGGGGCACGAATTCGGCGCTGATGTTGTTGCCGAGATTGTCGAACTTGAGCGCGATGGCGCCGTCGCTTGCGAGCGAGACCAGGAAGTAGCAGGTGCGGCGCTGCTGCGAGTAGTCGACGGAGTCTTCCACCGCAGGCGCGTCGGGACGCAGGTCCCGCGCGGTCGCCTTCGTCTTGCAGACGGTCTCGGCGGCGTCCGGATCCTGCGGCTTGTACACGACCCGCAGCGCGACCTTGGTGCGGACGGCGTCCTTCCAGGGCTCAGCCACCGCCACGTAGTAAGTGCCCGGCGCGAGCTCTTTGACCTCGACCTTCTTGCCCGGTTCGCCCATCGCGACCGGCGATCCTTCGCGGTAGACGGCGACGCTGATGGGCGCCCGCGAGTCGAGCGCCTTCGCCGTCGCCGAGAGACTGCCCTTCGCTTTCACTTCGAAGCGGAAGGCCTGCGCGTAGTGGGTGCCGTCGTCGCTCAGGGTGGTCGAAAGCGTCTGCCCGAACGTCCCCTCGATCGCGTCCTGGGCTACGTCATAGGCAGGCGCGCTCGCGAGTGGATTCGATCGCAGGTGGCAGCCTGCGGCCAGGGGCGCAACCGCGAGAAGGCCCCCAGCGAAGGTGCGAAGACGCATGGGCGCGAAAAGCTACCATGCAGCGGAAAGCCCGCAAGGCTTTCGCACCCACGCCATGCGTAGACGACAGGCGCCCTCGGCTCCGGCGCCTGTCGCGGCGACTACCGTTCCGCGCGCTGGCCGGCCTGCTTCTGCGCCACCACCGGTGCCTTGCGGTGGACGACCAGCGTCCGCTGCGACTGCAGGTCGTCGTCCTCGCGGGCGATGATCACGACCGTGCTGTTGCCCGGCTTGAGCGGCAAGTCGGTCGCGAAGTCCATCGAGATGCCACCCTTCGGCGCCTGCTGACCGGGCTTGCGCGCGGTCATGAAGAACACCTTGCGGTAGTCGTTCTCGTGCTGGACGAAGATCTGCAGGTCGCGCATGCCGTTCGGATCGCTGGCGTTGCCGGCGATGGGCAAGTGGTCTGCGTCGACCTCGATGCCGCCGCGCGAAGTGTCGACGTTGGAGAGCTTGATCAAGGGCGGCTCGCTCTGGATGACTTCGTTCACCGCGGCGAGCCTCGGCCGCGCGCCTGGCGCCTCGCGCGCCGCGCCCACCGGCAAGAAGCCGGTGCGGCCCTTCTGCCATTCGACCCGCAGGAAGCTTCCCACCTTGCCGGAAGAGGCCAGGACCGCACCCTTCTTCACGGTGGCGAGCTTCTGCCCCGCGTCCTGCGCGGTGGCGAGGACGGCGGTGTCGACGGTGACCCGCACCGCTCCGGAACCCTGCGCAACCGGCGTCGCCGCGCCCGCGGGCAAGAGAAGCTTGTCGCGCTGCGCTTCGTACAAGTCCTTGTCGCCCACTTCCAGCCGCACCGGCACGCTCTCGTCGAGCTGCTTCTTCACCTCGATGACGAAGGTCGCGCTCTTGCTCTCGCCCGGCTTCAAGACGCCCAGCTTGGTGCGGCCCTTG
>DASXHM010000016.1:0-29238 GCA_036488495.1 Myxococcales bacterium
CGCTGCCTTTGCAGGAAGTGCGGGCGCTGATGCTCTTGCGCGCCAACGTGCTCTCGGGTGGCTACTCCGGCATTCGCGAGACGACGCTCGACCTTTTGCTCGCGATGCTCGAGCGCGGAGTGGTTCCCGTCATTCCCGAGAAGGGGTCGGTGGGCGCGAGCGGCGATCTGGCTCCGCTCGCGCACCTCGCGCTGGTGCTGATCGGCGAAGGCGAAGCGTTCTTAGAGGGGCAGCGGCTGCAAGGGCGTGAAGCGCTGGCCAAGGCGGGGCTTTCGCCGGTCGTGCTCGAGGCGAAAGAAGGGCTCGCGCTCGTCAACGGCACGCAGGCGATGCAGGCGGTCGGGATCCTCGCGCTGCTCGAGGCGGAGCGCTGCGCGAAAGTCGCGGACGTGGCGGCGGCGATGACGGTGGAGGGCCTGCTCGGCTCGCACAAGCCGTTCCTCGCCGCCATCCACCTCATCCGCGGGCACGCCGGCCAGGCGATGGTGGCGGAGCACCTGCGCGCCCTCCTGTCCGAGAGCGAGATCAACAAGAGCCACCAGGACGCGCACTGCGCGAAGGTCCAGGATCCCTACTCGCTCCGCTGCGCGCCGCAGGTACACGGCGCCGCGCGCGATGCGCTGTCGTTCGTGCGCAGGACGCTCGAAATCGAAGCCAACGCGGCCACCGACAACCCGCTCGTCTTCGCCGAGGATTTCGAGGACGTGAAAGCCGGCACCATCGTCAGCGGCGGGAACTTCCACGGCCAGCCCGTCTCGCAGGCGCTCGATCTGCTCGCCATCGCCTGCACCCAGCTTCAGACCATCTCGGAGCGGCGGGTGGAACAGCTCGTCAATCCTTCGCTGTCGGGGCTGCCGCCCTTTCTCGCCAAGAACAGCGGGCTCAATTCCGGCTTCATGATCGCGCAGGTGACGGCCGCCGCGCTGGCCGCAGAGAGTAAAGTGCTCTCGCACCCGGCCTGCGTGGACAGCATCCCCTCCTCGGCCGGCCGCGAGGACCACGTCAGCATGGGAATGACGGCGGCCGTGAAAGCGCGGACGGTGGTCGCGAATGCGCGGAGCGGCCTCGCCATCGAGCTTCTCGTCGCGGCGCAGGCGCTCGACTTTCGCCGGCCGCTCAAGGCGGGTCGCGGGGTCGAAGCGGCGTACGAGATCATCCGCTCGCGAGTGCCGTACATGGCCGAGGACCGCGAGCTGCACAAGGACATCGCCGCGGTGCGCGAGCTGTTGCCGGACATCGAGGCGGTTCCGCGGTAGGTTTGCGCCCCAATGGACGCCATCGTCACGACCGAGCTGAACCTCTCTGCGGCCGTTCGCGAACCGACCGACGCCGAAGTGCAGGCGGCGCGCGAAGTGCTGGAGCAGCTCGACGCCGAAGCGCGCGCCTTGGGGAAGACCGAACGCGCAGCGCCCTTGCACTATGCGATGGGGCGCATCTACGTGGAGCGGTTGTTCGATTTGAAGAGCGGCGCCGTCTGCTACCAGAACGCCTTCCGGCTGGCGCCGCGGCACCTGCCGACCATCGAAGCGGCGCGCAGGCTCTTCGCCACCGCAGGACAGCTCGACCGCGCGGTTGCGCTGCACGAGCGCGAGGCGGCGCTGCTCGAGGATCCGGCGCAGAAAGCGGAGTCGTTGCGGGCGCAGGCGCTGCTCCTGGAAAAGATGGGGCGCGGCGAGGACGCGGTGAAGGTCGCCCAGGCGGGCCTCGCGCTCGCTCCGGAGCACCCGGCGCTCCTCGCGGTGGCGGTGTCGGCGACGGAGCGTTCGGGGGACCGGCAAGGCGCGGCGAAGCTGCTTCTGCGCTCGGCAGAGGCAGCTTCCGATCCGCTCTACAAAGCGTACCTCCTTCGCCGGGCAGTGCTCTCGTTGGACGAGGGCGACGAGCTTCGCAAAGGAGCGCTGGCGAAGCTGTCGGCGGGCGGCGACAACGATTCCATCGCGGCGCTCGCCAACGCCCGCGCGGTCAACGACTGGGAAGAGCTGCACCGGCTGCTCGAGAAGCGGGCGGAGCGGACCGGGAGCACAGCCGATCGCGCAGCGGCAGCGGCGGCGCTGGCGTACAAGCTCGGGCGGGTTTCAGAGGCGCTTTCGCAGCTCGACGCTGCCCTGGAGAAGGATCGGGGGGATCCGGCGCTGCACGCGCTCCGCACCGAGCTCGCGGAGATCCAGCGCTCGCCCAATCTCGCCGATCTGTTGCGGCAGCGCGCGAGAATCGCGGCGGATTCGAGCGAGCGGGCGGACCTGTCGGTGCGCGCCGCGCTCCTCGTCGAAGACCCGATCGAGCGCGAGCAGCTTCTCTCCGAGGCGCTGGCGGAGAATCCGGGCGACGCGGCGGCCATCGCGCTGCACGCGCGGAGCGTCGCCCAGCGCGATCCACAGGCTGCCGCCGAACGCTATGCGGCGCTCGGCGAAGCCATCGAAGAGCACGCAGCCGACGAAGCAGCGGCCGACTACTTGGAGTCGGGCGCGTTCTACGAGCGGGCCAAGAATCGCGAGCGCGCGGCGGACATGGCGCGGCGGGCCCTCTCGGTGGTTCCGCGGCACATGGGAGCGCTGCGCCTGCTCATGCGCACCCTGCCCGCGATGGACGGAGCTGCCGATCTGGCGGACATCCTCGACGCGGCGGCGGCGCAGCTTCCTCGCGCGCTTGGGGCGGAGATGCTCGCCCGGGCGGCAGCGCTCATCACCGATTCCGATGCAGGCCGGGCGGTGCACCTCGCGCGGCGAGCGGCGGACCTGGGCCGCGGCCACGCCAGCCCGCGCTGGCTTGAACTGTGGGGCGCTCTCGCCTTCAAGGCAGGCGATCTGCCGCAGCTCTCGCAGGCCTTGGAAGCACGCGCCGACTTCACCTCCGGCGCCGACGCCGCCGAGCTGCTCTTGGAGGCGAGTGAGATCTCCCGCGCCGCGGGGGACGAGGCGCGCTCCACCACGCTCTTGCGCAAAGCGCGCGGCGTCGATCCGTCGTCGTCGGCAGCGCGAACGGCGCTGCTTGCGTTGCCCGGGTTGGCTGCCGCGACCCGCGCCGAGCTGCTCCTCGAAGACGCGCGCGCCTCGGCGCCGGAACGAGCGGCGGCCCTGCATGCCGAACGCGCAGCCGTCTTGGAGGCCGACGACCGGGTCGACGAGGCGGTGCAGGCCTGCGCCCAGGCGCTCGCGCTCGGCGGCGTCGATCTCGCCGTCCTGCGCAGGCTCTCGCGGCTGCAGTTGCAGCGGGGCGACCACGCTGCGGCGCTGGCGGTGTTGGTGCAGATCGCCGAGGCGGTGCCGGAAGGCGAGCCGCGCGCGCAGGCGTATCTGCGCGCTGGCGAGCTGGCCGAGTGGAGGCTTTCCGATGAAGGGCGCGCAGCCGAGCTCTATCGGGCGGCCGTCTCCGCACATCCACGATCGACAGGCGCGCAGGCAAACCTCGCTCGACTCCTGACCTGGACCTCTGCCCCCGAAGCGGCGGAGGCGTACGAGAAACTCGCGGAGGTCTCGCAGTCTCCGGCCGAGCGCAAAGAGGCGCAGAGGTGGGCGGCGTCGCTCTACTCCCGCGGGGATGCAAAAGCCAAAGCCACAATGCTCTTGCGCACGCTCCTTGCCGAATCGCCCGAGGATACGGGTGCAGCGACCGATCTGCTCGTCCTCCTCGAGCGCGACGACACCGACGAGGCGCGCAGCGCGCGGGCAGGCTTGCGCGCCCAGCTCGCCTCGCAGTGCCAGGATCCGCGCGTCGCCGCGCTCTTGCGCGCCCAGGCTGGCGCCGACCGGCTTCTGTCCGGCGACCGCGACCAGGGCATCAGCGAATACCGCCGCGCCCTCGCGCTCAATCCCCACGACCGGCTCGCGCTCGACCTGGTCGAGGAGGCGTTGCGCAGCGGCGGAAAGAAGGACCTGCTCGCCGAGCACCTCGCCTTCCGAAGCGCATTCTCCACCGGCGAGACGCGCACTGCGCTCTCGTTGCAGCAGGCGGAGATCTTCGCCGAACAAGGGCGCACCGACGACGCCGCGACGGCTTACCAAGAGGCCCTCCGAAGCGACCCCGACTCGCTCCTCGCGGTCAAAGGCGCCCGACGGATGGCGCAGCTCCGCGGCGACAAGCAGGAGGTGATGCGCCTCCTCGCGCGCGAAGCGTCGCTCGCGCACGACCCGGGCGTGGCCGCGGGCGCCATGGTGGAAGCGGCCTTGCTCGCTGCCGACATGGGCGACCGCGCCGAGGCAGTCCAACACCTGGGCGCCGTGCTGCAGACGGACCCCGCCAATTCGGAAGTGGCGCTCAAGCTGCGGGCAATGATGGGCGAGGACGGCCCGCGAGCGTTGGTCGAGATCTACGAGCGCATCGGCCAGGAGCACCGCGATGCGAAGCTCGCCGCGCTCGCCTGGACGCAGGCGGCGAACATCAAGCTGCACGAGCTGCGCGATGCGGACGGCGCGTTCTTCGCCTCCGGACGGGCGGTCGCGCGCGATCCGGAGAGCGCCAAGGCGCTGGATGCCCGCGCCGACGCAGCAGAGGCAGCCGGCCGGGCGCAGGACGCCGCCGAAGCGCTGCAGAAACGGCTCTCGATGGCGGCGCCGGACGAGCCGCGCGCTCCGAACTGGAAGCTCCGCCTCGGTCGATTTCTCGCCGAGCTCGGCGATGCGGCGGGCGCCCTGCCCTTGCTCGGGCCGGCGCTGGACAGCCTGGAGCCGCCGATCCTGCTCAAGCTCGCAGCCGGGGCGCGAGCGCTGTTGCCGCCGGATGCGGTGCGCCTCTACGCGCGGCTGCTCGACGTCTTCCCGGTCCCGCAGGATCCGGCCCCGACCCGCGTGCAGCTCGCGGAATGGACGGACGAGCTCGCTCGCGGCTACCTCGCGGCCGACCAGCCCGTGGAGGCGCTGGCGACGTTCAAGCGCTCCTTGCAACTCGAGCCGCGCAACCGCGCAGCGCTGTTGCACGTAGCCGATCTCTCGGAGCAGGTCGCGCCTCACGAATCCCTCGCCGCCCACCGCGCGCTCCTCGACATGACGCCGCCGTCGGTCGAGCCGCTGCACAAGCTGGTCGGGCTCTTTGAATCGGTCGGGCAGCCGGATGCAGCGGCGTGCGCAGCGGCAGCGCTGGTGGGCCTCTCTGCGGCGACCCCGGAAGAGCGCGCGGTGCACGAGGGTGCGCTGGCGAAACCGCCGCCCGTCGATCTGCCGCAGCTCAAGGACAGTGCGCTCGTGGTGGCCCCCGGCGACGAAGGCGCGGTGCGCGAGCTCTTGCTGGCCGCGGCCGCCGAGCTTGCCCGCGCGCTCCCCACCGACATGAGCTCCGGCCGTGGGGCGGTCGTCAAAGGCGACAATCCAGTCCGCCGCGTCGTCGCCGCCATCGCCCGCGCCATCGGCATCGCCGAGCCGCAGCTCTACCTCGCGCGCAATGACCCGTTCGTGGTGCAGCCGGTCGCCGGTGAGTCGCCGGGAGTGTTGGTCGGCGGCGAAGTGCCGAAGCGGTTCGGCCCGCGTCAGCAGCGCTTTCTCTACACCCGCGCGCTCGCGCACATCCGGCGCGGCGCCCACATGCTGGTGGGACTTTCGGCAGCGCGGCTCTCGAGCATCGTCGCGGAGCTCATCCGCCTGTCTGCGCCCGCCGGTGCGGACCTGGGCCGGCTCCCGCAGAGCGACGCGGCGCTGAGCGAAACGCTCGCGCAGAAGATCGGACCCGAGGCGCGGCAGCGGCTCGCCCCGCTCGCCGAGAAGGCGGCGGCGGACTTGCCGACCAACTGGGAGCCGCTTGTCCTCGGCATGCGCGAGAGCGCCGAGCGCGCCGGGCTTGTCGCCTGCGCGGACCCCGCAGCCGCCATCGGCATCGTCGTTGCCGAGGTGCAGGGCGGGCTCGAGAAACCCGAAGTGGCGCGGCTGGTCCGCTTCACCGTCAGCGAGGCGCACCTCGGCTCGCGCTCGCGCAGCTCATGACAAAGAGACGTCGCGGTCGACGCGGCTAGCGCGGCTCTTCGCGGACCACCGCCGACGGCGGCACCCGGCCGCGCAGGTCGGAAAAAGCGGCCTGCACGTCCGCCGCGTCGCGCCCATCGAAGGTGACCTTGACCTTGTGGTCGCACCCTTCGTCGAAGCGCGGGTAGCTGCCGATCGACACCGACGGATATCTCGCGACCGTCGCATCGAGATGCTCCGCGAGAGCGCCCTCGCCGAGGCTGAAGTAGATGGACGCCGAAAAGATGGGCGCCTGCCGGAACCGCTCGCGGACCCGCGAGAAGCTCGCCCGCAAGAGCTGCGGCACGCCCGGCAAGATCACCACCCGGTCCTTCGACAACACCGGGAAGGTGGCGCCGTCGAGGAACTCGGCCTTGCCGCCCTCGGGGATCTCGGAGAGGCGCCGCCGGGCCGCGTTCAGCTTGTCCCCGTAATAGCCCGCGAGGAGCTGCAGCGTTCGCTCGTCGTGCACCACCGGGACCCCATAGGCCCGCGCGATGGCGGCGATGGTGACGTCGTCGTGGGTCGGTCCGATGCCGCCGGAAGTGAAGACGTGCGCGGCGCTTTCGAGGCAGCGATGCAGGGCGTCGACGATCAGCGGAATCTCGTCCGGCACCGTTTCGATCCGGCGCAGCTCCACGCCGAGCGCCCGCAGCTCGCGGGCGAGGAACGGTCCGTTCTCGTCTCGCACTTTGGCGGAGAGGATCTCGTTGCCGATGATCAGGATCGCGGCCGTCCCCGGCGGCGGCTGAGCGGCGCCCGCCTGCGAGCTCATCGGTCGCCGTCCTGCGAGCTCATCGCTCGACGATCCCGTAGTCGCGGATCTTCTTGATCAGGGTGGTCCGCGAGACCCCGAGCCGCTCGGCGAGCTTGCTCTTGTTGCCGCGCGTCTCTCGCAGCCCGGCCTCGATCAGCTCCTTCTCCAGCGCGCCCACCGCGGTGGTCAGATCGGTCGCGAGCCCGCGCTGCACGAAAGACGACAGCGGAAGCTGCGGCCGCGCCGCCGCCCGCTGCGGCCGCAGCTCAGCCGGGACGACGTCGAGGTCGCCCGCCAGCACGCAGAGCCGCTCGATCTCGTTCTCGAGCTCGCGCACGTTCCCCGGCCAGCTCCATTCGTAGAGGGTGGCCATCAGGTCGGCATGCAGCTTCTTGCGCGGCTTCTGGGTGCGCTTCGACCAGGCGTCCAAGAAGTGCTCGACCAGGACCGGCAGATCGTCGAGCCGCTCGCGGAGCGGCGGCACTTCCAGGGCGACCACGTGCAGCCGGTAGAAGAGGTCCTCGCGGAACTCGCGCTTGAGCACCGCCTCGCGCAGGTCCTTGTTGGAGGCGGCGATGATCCGCACGTCCACCTTTTCCGGCTTGGTGCCGCCCACCGGCACGAAGGTCCCTTCCTGGAGCACGCGCAGCACCTTCACCTGCATCGCGGGCGACATGTCGGCCACTTCGTCGAGGAAGAAGGTGCCGCCGTCGGCGACCTTGAAGAGCCCGGGCTTGTCGCGGGTGGCGCCGGTGAAGCTGCCTTTCACGTGACCGAACAGCTCGCTCTCGAGGAGCTGGTCGTTCAAGGCGGAGCAGTTCTGCGCGACGAACTGCTTGTCCTTGCGCGGTCCGCTGAAGTGCAAGGCGCGCGCGATCAGCTCCTTGCCGGTGCCGTTTTCGCCGTGGATGAGGACGGTGACGTCGCTCGCCAAGAGCTTGTCGAGGATGCCGTAGAGCCTGCGCATCGGGTCGCTCTTGCCGATGATGTCGGCGAAGCGGTAGCGGCCGTGAAGCTCCGCCTGCAGATCGTGGATGCGCTTCTCGCGCTGTGACACCGCCGCCTGGTACGCGTCGATCTCCTCGACGGTCGTGTCCATCAGGTCGGCGAGCCGCGGGACTTCTCGCGCCTCGATGCGCTGCACGCTGTCGAAGGCCTGCGCGTCGACCGCGATGCCCAATTCGCGCAGCTCGTCGGCGGCGCGGCCGCGCGCGAGCGCAGCCTTTTCCTCGACCACAAAGCCGCAGGCGAAGAGCGACCCGAGCCGTTCGCCGCC
The DNA here is from genome assembly GCA_036488495.1 of Myxococcales bacterium. Taxonomy (GTDB): domain Bacteria; phylum Myxococcota; class Myxococcia; order Myxococcales; family 40CM-4-68-19; genus 40CM-4-68-19. The sequence goes on from DASXHM010000016.1 coordinate 7,961, forward strand.
GGATTGGATGGGCGTCGCGATGATGGAGAGGCCCATGTGGCAGGGACCGAGAAGCTGGGTCCCGCGGGAGAGCGCGGTGGCGGCGCGTTCGATGCTTTGCAGACAGCGCTTCAGACCCTCGCCATTCGCGAGGCAGCTCGTGCAGAGCCGGTTTTGCGCCGGCACCACGATGCCCTTCTCAGGGTCGAGGACGCTGCCTTCCGGGCCGGCGAAGGAAAGCTCGACGCCCCACCAGCGACGGACCGTCTGCCGGATCCGGCGCACGATCTGCAGCTCTTCCACTCGGGCGGCGTCGATGGGCATCGGGCTCATCCGAGTTGCTGCTGCACGGCCGCGTTGCACTGCTCTTCCACGTCGGCGATGGGCCGGGTGCCGTCGATGGAGACGACCGAGGCGAGCGTCCCGACCAGGCGCGAATACTCGCGCTCGATCACCTGGAGCTGCTGCGAGGTCTCGTAGCGCTCGAGCTTCGCCCCGCGCGAGCGCACCCGATCGAGCGCGATCGCGGCCGGCACGTAGAGGAACAGGGTCAGGTCGGGCTTGCGGGCGAAGCGGTTCGCCTGGGCGATGAAGTCGTGGGAGACCGAAGCGCCCTGGTACGCAAGCGAGCTCAACGTGTAGCGGTCGAGGATCACGTCCTCGCCGCGGGCAAGGCGCGGCTCGATCTGCGCGCCCAGGTGATCGAGGCGGTCGGCGGCAAAGAGGAGCGCCATCACCCGCTCGTCGACGACGCCCAGCTTTCCATCGGCCTGCGGGGTGGCGGTGCGGCCGGCGAGGATCTGGCGGATGAGGAGCCCGGCCGGACCTTCGCTGGGTTGGTGCGCGAGGTAGACCGCGCGGCCCTGCTTGGTCAGCCTGTCGGCGAGCAGCTTCGCCTGGGTGGTGGTCCCGGCGCCGTCGAGGCCTTCGAAGACGATGAAGCGCCCGGCCATCAAGCCGCCTCGCCTTCCGCATCGCGGGCCGCATCGCCCGGCGCGGGAGTGTCGGTTGCGGTCCTCGGCTCGTCGATGCCGAGCTGCAGCCGCAATTCGCGGACGCGCTCCTCCAGCAACAGCTCGCGGCGCAGGTCGGTGCGGGCCTGCAGGTAGCTTCTCGCGGCGTCCCAAAAGAGCAGCAGGTCGAGGAGCGCGAGCGGATAGAAGAAGAACGGCAGCCGGGCCGAATCCCAGAGCAGCTTGCCGCAGACACCCGCGACGATGGCCCAGACGAACCCTTCGATCGCGGCGCGCATGAAGCCGTCCACCGACCGCCGCTGGCGCGACGCCTTCGCGAGCAGCGCGAGCTGTTCTTCGAGCGCGTTGCGATCCATCGGCGGCTCGTACTCCCCGCGGCGGGTGGCGTCAATCGGTTCGGAGCTCACGACCCGTGCAGCCTCACGCCGCACTCGGCGCAACGCGCGTCCGCCGCGACGCGGGCGAAGCAGGCCGGGCACAAGACGGTCTCGCCGCTGGCGACGGCCGCGGTGACGGGAGCCGCTTCGGTGTACTTCGAACGCCGCCTGCCGCACGAATCGCACACCGCCCCTTCCGACTGCGCGCCGCACCAGGGACAAAGGCCTCGATCTTCCGGAGCGGCCGTCCGCGGCGATGCATCGGTTTCCCGGCCGCTCTCCAATTCCAGGCGCCCTACCGTCCACGCCGAGGGCGCGGAAGCATCCGCTTCGATCGGCGTGCGCTCGATGTCGGGGACGCGCTCGTCGGCGATGCGCAGGCCGCGGCTCGCGATCTGCGTCGCTTCGATCTCGGGCATGCGCTCGGGATCGACGCCGCTCTCGAGCGGATCGCGCACCGTCTCTTCCAGCCCTTCGAGCGGCCGGACCTGCTCGAGCAACTGCGCGTCCGCGTGAAGTTGCTTGCCGCAGTTCGCGCACTCCGCCAGGTCGTCCGGATTTTCGGTCTCGCACAGCGCGCAGCGCATCGCGACGCAAGGTAGCATCAGCCAAAGGGCGCGACGAAGCGCTACCGAACAGGAGACCGTGTGCGACCTTACGTCATCTGCCATTCGCTCAGCTCGATCGACGGCCGGATCCAGTCTTTTCGCTGGAAGCTGCCGAATGCGCCCAAGTTGTTCGAGAGCACGGCGGCCAGGATCCAGGTCGACGCGTGGATTGTCGGGCGCACCACCATGCAGGAGTTCTCCTCGCAGAAGCCGCGCAAGAAGCGCCGCGGCAGCTTCCGCATTCCCAAGACGGACTTCGTCGGCAAGCCGGACGCGGAGACGTACGCCGTCGCCGTCGATCCCTCCGGAAAGTGCAATTGGGAGACCAACATGACCGACACCGAGCACGTGGTGGAGGTGCTGACGACGCGCGTGTCGGGCGAATATCTCGATCACCTGCGCACTGCCGGCGTCTCCTACATCTTTGCCGGCGAGCGCGAGCTGGACCTGTTGACGGCGCTCGAGAAGTTGCGGTCGATCTTCGGAATCCGGCGGGTGCGCATCGACGGCGGAGGGACGGTGAACGGCTCGTTCTTGCGCGCGGGGCTCGTGGACGAGATCAGCCACATCGTCGCGCCGGTCGCGGACGGATCGCTCGAAACGCCGACGATGTTCGACGTGGAACCCGGAACGACGCGGCGCAAGGCGCGCAGCTTGTCGCTCAAATCGGTGCAGCGGCTTCCCGGAGGCGCCTTGTGGGTGCGCTACCGGGTCAGGTGAGCGGCACGAAGCGGACAGGCGCGAGCACGCGGCGCTCGAGCGCGCCGGTGTTCGCGTCCTTGGTCCACAATTCGAGCAATTGGTTTTCCAGGTCCTCGCCGACGGGAATGACGAGCCGTCCCCCGGGCGCGAGCTGTTCGAGGAGGGCCGGGGGGACCGTCTTCGGGGCTGCGGTGACCAAAATGGCGTCGAACGGCGCGAGCTCCGGCCACCCCAGCGCGCCATCCGAAACCCGCAAACCGATGCCGGAGAAACCGTGCGCCTTCAGCGTTTCCGCCGCCCGCCGCGCCAGCGCCGTCACCACCTCGACGGAGAAGACCTTGGCGCCGAGCGACGCCAGGATGGCGGTCTGGTAGCCGCTGCCGGTGCCGATCTCCAGCACGCGCTGGCCCGGCGCAATCTGCAGCGCCTGCGTCATCAGCGCGACGATGAACGGCTGCGAGATGGTCTGACCAAACCCGATGTCGAGCGGGCGATCCTCATGCGCGAACGTGCGCGACTCCTCGGGGACGAAGGCAGCCCTTTGCACCCGCTCGAACGCGGCCAGGACGCGCTCGTCGGAGATGCCTTGCGCGCGCAGCCGTGAACCGAAGCCGGTCTCGGCCCCTTCGTCGTGCGGATGGTGCGAAAGCCCGATCCGGTTGCCGTCCGGATCGCGCAGGTACAGGGTCCAGCGCGAGCGGTGCACAATCTCGACGCCCGCCGCCCGCAGCTTCTCCTCCCACGCCTTTCGCTCTTGCGGCGAGATGCGCAGCGCGAAGAGGTGCAGTCGCGCCTTGGGATCCTTGAAGTCCGAAGGCTCCGCCTTCGCCGCGCACTGCTCCAGCGCCACGAAGGTGTCACCCAGGCGCAGCCAGAGCGAGCGCTCCCCCGTCCGCCCGTCCTCGAACGGCCATCGTTGAACGACGGCGAGACCGAGCACACCGTGGTAGAAGCGCTCCGCAGCGGTGAGGTCCGTAACCTGGATGGCCAGATGGTGTGGCCCGAGCACCGCTGGACTCATTCTGTTGCTCCACTCTGCGTGGCGCGCTACTAAGCGCGCGCCTTCAATCTTGGAAAGAGACGTTCATGCTGCTCCGCGAGAAAATCCGCAACATCGCCATCGTCGCGCACGTCGACCACGGCAAGACCACGCTGGTCGATTTCATGCTGCGCCAGACGGGCGTCTATCGCGCCAACGAAGCGATGGTCGATCGCGCCATGGACTCGAACGACCTGGAGCGCGAGAAGGGCATCACCATTCTCGCCAAGAACACCGCGATCAATTATCGCGGGGTGAAGATCAACATCGTGGACACGCCCGGCCACGCCGACTTCGGCGGCGAGGTGGAGCGCGGGTTGCGCCTCGTCGACGGCGTGCTCCTGCTGGTGGACGCCGCGGAAGGGCCTCTTCCGCAGACGCGCTTCGTCCTCTCGAAGGCGCTGGCCTTGGGGCTTCCGGCCGTGGTGGTCATCAACAAGGTGGACCGCCAGGATGCCCGGCCGGCGGAGGTGCTGGACGCGGTGTACGCGCTCTTCATCGACATGGGCGCGAACGAGCACCAGATCGAATTCCCCGTCGTCTATGCGGTGGCCCGCGCGGGCCGCGCGTCGCTTCGATTGTCGGACTTCGACGACCTGCCGGTCGGTCAGGCTGCGGCTCCCGGAGCCACTCCCCACAAGGACGAGGTCCCCGGCTCGCGCGCGAGGACGCTCGAACCGCTGCTCGATTCGATTCTCGAAACCATTCCGCCGCCCAAAGTCGCCCAGACGACGCACGAGAAGCTGCAGATGCTGGTCGCCAACCTCGATTATGACGACTACGTCGGCCGTCTCGCCATCGGGCGGCTGTCGTCCGGCTCGGTGGAGGTGGGCCAGCAGGTGGCGGTCTGCAAGGCGGATGGCAGCACCCCGCGCGGCAAGGTGGTCAAGATCTTCGCTTTTGAAGGATTGAAGCGCACCGAAATCAATGAAGCCGGGCCCGGCGAAATCATCTCCATCGCCGGCATCGACGAGATCTCGATCGGCGACACTCTCGCCGATCCCGAACATCCGATTCCGCTCGAGCGCATCCACGTCGACGAGCCCACCATGTCGATGATCTTCAAGGTCAACGACGGGCCCTTCGCGGGCAAGGAAGGCAAGTACGTCACCTCGCGCAACCTGCGCGAGCGGCTCCAGCGCGAGGCGTACCGGAACGTCTCCATCCGCGTCTTCGACACCGACTCGCCCGATTCATTCCGCGTCATCGGCCGCGGCGAGCTTCAGCTCGCCGTCATCATCGAGACCATGCGCCGCGAGGGCTACGAGCTGACGGCTTCCAACCCCGAGCCCGTCACCAAGGAAGTGGACGGCCAGACTCACGAGCCGATGGAGCTGATGGTCTGCGACGTTCCCCAGACCTCGGTCGGCGTGGTCACCGAGCGGATGGGTCCGCGCAAGGGTCGCATGGTGGAGATGGCGCAGCTCGGCTCGAACCGCGTGCGCCTGCAGTTCCGCATCCCGGCGCGCGGCCTGGTCGGCTTCCGCAACGAGTTCCTCACCATCACCCGCGGCGAAGGCATCATGTCCTCGCAGTTCGACGGCTACGAGCCCTGGCAGGGGAAGATCCCCAAGCGCTCGAACGGCGCCATCGTCTCGGACCGCCAGGGCGAGACCGTCGCCTACGGTCTCTTCGACTTGCAGGAGCGCGGCGACCTCTTCGTCGGCGCCGGCGTGCCGGTCTACGAGGGGATGATCTGCGGCGAGAACGCGCATCCGAACGACTTGGACGTCAACGTCTGTCGCGCCAAGAAACTGACCAACATCCGCACCGTCAACAAGGACGAAAACGTGGTCCTCACCCCGCCGCGCGACATGGGGCTTGAGAAGGCGCTGGAGTGGATCAATGAAGACGAGCTGGTCGAGGTGACGCCGAAGAGCATCCGGCTGCGCAAGAAGGTCTTGCCCGCCGGCGAGCGGTACCGGCTCGAGCGCCAGCGGAAGCGGGCCGACGGGCTCATCTGAGCCGCGACCCACCTTGAAGCGTGCTGGTCCTCGTCCGCGTTTTCGTGGCCGGTTTCGAGCACGTGCTGGGGCTCGTGCTGGTGGTCGGTGCGCAGCGTCTATGAGCGGCGCTGGTACGGTGGGCGAGTGGCAGCCTTTCTCCTCACCTGGAATCCGCGCGTGTTCCCCTGGTCGGACCTGCAACGCGACATCGCGAAGCTGCGTGGCGGGCGGAAGCTCGTCACCGACTGGAGCTGCGCGCGCTCGAAGCGCATCCGCAAGGGCGACCGGCTTTGGCTCCTCCGACAGGGAGTCGAGCCGCGCGGCATCGTCGCCCGCGGCCGCGCGGTCAGCGACTGGTACGAAGGCCCGGGCTGGCGCAGGTTGGGCGTGCCCTGCCACTACGTCGATTGGGAGATTGAAGTGCTGCTCGACGCCGCGCGCGAACCCATCCTGCCGCGCGAGCTCCTCTCGACGCTCGGCCCGATGAATTGGAACACGATGGTCTCCGGCATCACCGTTCCGGAGCCGGTGGCGCGCGAGCTGGAGAAGGTTTTCCGCGCCTTCGCAAACCGCTAGCAGCGTACTGCGGCGACGATCAACCAGCCGTAGGCGCTTACGCCTTGCGGCAGGGCGCGCACGCCCGAAGTGCTGCCCGTCATACGGTCAATGAGTAGTTTGCGGGATGCGCCCTCACACAGCGGTCGTGCGCTCGCCTGGTCTCTCGCTTTTCACTGCGCTCCTCCTCGTGGCGGCATGCTCGGGCTCCGGCTCTTCCGGCGGTGGGGCATCGACCGCGCCTCCGGCAAACGACGCCGGCGTGACGGCTTCCGATGGCGGCGCCGCGGACGCGGGCACGGTGAACGCTCCGGACGGCGGCGCAGTGACTGGTCCGGACGGCGGCATTCCTGACGCCGGCGCAGCGGGCAATGCCGACGCGGGCTCAGGGTCCGGCGCCACCGACGCAGGAACCCCGGCCGATGCGGGAACGCCTCCACCGGCGGACGGCGGCACAGGCGGCGCGAGCGCCTGCGAGGGCATCGTCCCCGCAACCCTCGGCACCGACATCGTCCATTCGACGTTCATCTCCGGCACCGACAACCAGGCGTGCGGAATGCCAGCCGGCAACGGCGACGGCTTCGTTGCGTATGGCACGACGACCACCAGCTCGGTCTCGTGGACGCTGCTCGATCCAACGGGCGGCGAACACGGCACGGTCGGCGCCCACAACGGCGATCTCCTTCCCGCCGCGGCAGGCTTCGTCCTCCATTCGGGAGACTCCAGCTTCCTGCTCCAGGTCACCGGCTACGACGACGTGGGAACGATGCTTGGACGCAGCGCGGTCAATGGACACGCGTTGTTCGCGCGAAACCCGGCCGGAGGCGTATTCGCGGCAGGGCCCCTCACCGCTGCGAACGTGCTCCCGGACCCGGGCACGCCGGCAGTGGCCATCATGTTCAACGACGACGGCACCGTCCGCTACGGGCCCGTCTCGTTGGGGGAGCGAGCGGTCCTTGGTGTCGGCGTCGATCGTCTCGGCCGCGCCGTGGTGATCTTCGACGGCGCCGACGCCTCCGGAAACGGCGCCTTCTCCGCCATCTGGCTCGACCCAGGCGGCGGACTGCTCACAGCCGACTTCGAGGTGCTCAGCGGCGCGCCCAACAACGGATTCACGCACTTCGAGACCTCCGCGCTGGCCGGCTCCGGCCTCGCCCTGAGCAGGGTCGAGGACCACGTCACCGGCGTCCGCACCAGCGAATGGGTCGCACTCTTGCCTTCCGGCGCCGCCTCGTCGGAGGCCGCGCCGACCTGGCTGACGTCGCGCCCGAACACGACCTTCGAGCTCGTCCGTGGAGGCCGCGCCTACGCGTTCCTGCCCCGCGCCGCCGCGCTCGATCACTGCAGCCAACAGGTCGATCTGGTCGCCGTCTCCGGAGACTCCTGCGGCTCGGTGTCGTTCGTGGTCGACTCCGCGGCTTGCACCTCGCGCGACCTCCGCGTCGGCCTCGACGGAACCATCCTGCAGATGCTTCCGAACGACCGCGAGCCCAACGAATGCCCCGCGCGTTGCGACGTTGTCAGCTGCACGCTGCGGTTCTGGCCCGCCGTTCTTCACTGAGACGCGCGGGTCAGGTCTTGCCGCCGATGCCGAGCTCGGCGGCGTGCGGCGTGAGCGCGTCGATCAGAAACGCGATGTGGTCTGAAAGCTCCACGCCGAGCAGGCGCGCGCCGGCGAAGACCTCCTCGCGGTCCACCGACGCCGCGAACTTCTTCTCCTTCAGCCGCTTCAGCACCTTGTCAGGCGTGACCCCGTGGATCCCGTCCGGCCGGATCAAGCAGCAGGCGACGATGAAGCCCGACAGCTCATCGCAAGCGAGCAGCGCGCGGTCGAGCTGCGTCTCGTACGGCACGTTCCACTTCGTGTAATGGGCGGACACCGCGTGGGCGACGGCTACTTCGCCCTGCGAGCGCAGCCAGGCGACGATGCGGTTCGGGTGCTCCGAAGGCCACTTCTCGTAATCGGCATCGTGCAGCATGCCGGCGAGCCCGAACTGCTCAGCGTCGCCGCCGTACCGCACGGCCGCCGCTCGCATCGCCACTTCCACCGTGCGCGCGTGATTGCGCAGCGACTGCGTCTCGGTCCATTCGCACAGCTTCGCCCACGCCTCTTCCCGCGTCACGCCTCAAACCTCCTTGGGAATGGGCAACGAGAAGCGGAACAGCGCCCCGCCCGCTCCGCCGCGCTCCACCGTCAGATCGCCCCCGTGCAGCCGCGCGATCTCGGAGGAGATCCAGAGGCCGAGCCCGTTGCCGCCTTCGCCCTTGGTGCTGAAGAACGGCTCGAAGATCTTCTCCTGCAGCTCGTCAGGGACGCCCGGCCCGTTGTCTTCCACCTCGATGCAAGCCTGGTTGCCGCGGCGCCGGACCCGCAGCGCGATGCGCGCCTCCTCCCGGCCGGCCACCGCCTCCGCCGCGTTGCTGAGCAGGTTCACCAACACCTGCCCGAGCAGCGTCGGCTGCGCGTACACCTGCGGCACGTCCGCATAGGCGCGAACGAACGAGGCCTGCGCGCGCAGCTTGGTCTCGAGCAACGCGTACGCCAGATCCGCTTCGTGGGTCAGGTCGACGAGGCGCTGCTCCCCGCCGGTGATGCGCGCGCCGTTGCGCATCGCCTCGAGGATGTTCTTCATCCTTTCGATCTGCCTCCGCAGCATCGAGAGCCGCGCTTGCGGCGGCCCTGAGTCCTTGTCGAGGAGCTCGACCTGCAGCGCCATCGCGTTCAGCGGATTGGCGAGCTCGTGCGCGAGGCCGCCCGCGAGCGTGCCCAGGTTGACGAGGCCGTAGTGCCGCGCGAACTCCGTCCGCGCCTTCTGCTCGCGGCGGCGGAGCTGGTCCTGCACCGCCGCGCCGCCGACGCAGACGAGCGCCATCGAGAAGAGGAAGGTGGTCGCAGGCATCATCCCCCAGTGCATCCGGGGAATGAGCGGCACGAGGCTGATGAAGACGGCTTCGAGGTTCAGCGCCAGCGCCTGCATCGGCGAGAGCGGCAAGAGGATGGTCAATCCGGCCTGCACCAACATGATCGAGAACAGGTACGGGTCCTCTGTGTGCAGCCGCAGCATCGCGATTTCCACGGTGCCGGCGGCGATGCCGACGCCGAGCGCCGCCACCACCATCGGCGGAAAGCGCGTGCTCACCGCGGCGCAAGCGCAGAGCAGCACGGCGGCCACGACCCGCACGCCGAGCACGTGCATCCACGCCGACGGCGAGTACCACCGGTCGAGGAGCGCGAACGCGAGTAAGAGCGCGGCCGCGACGAGACACGCGATCCGCAACGAGCCCTTCTGCGCCGACCTCAGCTCATCTTCATAGCTTCTGGTGGGCGCGTCAGTGCCCGGTTGCAAAGGATCTCCTCATCGGTCGGGGCTCGCAGCGGGAACGTCGAAGGCCGCTGCCGGTGGCGCTGCAGACAACAAGAGGGACACCGTGGGCGCGACTTGCGTGGCGCGAAAGCGCGGCTCGTCGCGGAAATGGAACCCCGGCGCCTGCAGGAAGAGCGGAACCAGCGCGTCGTCGTTCCAGGGCGACCCGTGATCGGCGGCATCGCTCGGCTTGCGCAAGGTCCACAGCGGCCGCACCACGATCAGCACCTCGCCGCTGCGCCCCGGATAGACGGCGTGGCGCGCATTCTCGTCCTCGTCGGCGACGCGGCTGGTGACGATCGCCTTCCAGACGCCGGGCTCTTTTCGCAGCGTGTCGGCGGCAATCTCGGCCGCGCGGTCGGGAAACGGCTTCGAAAGCGTCAGCGCGCTCCCGTCGATGCCGACGACCCACTGCGTTTTCTGCGGGCCGAGCTCTCGCTGCGTCTGGCGCGGGCCGAGCTCGCGCTCGATGGCGCGCTCGACCTTCTGCGCCAGCTCGACCGGGTTCATCGAGCCACCCTGCGCCACCCGAAGCCTGTGCTGGTCGTCAGCGGTCGGGGTGAGGCCGTGATCGGAGGTGAGCACGACCGACAAACGCCGGCCGAAGCGCGCCCGCAGATCGGAAACGAACGCGCCCAGCTCTTCGTGCATGCGCAGGAGCGTGTCCACGCGCTCGGGCGCGGTGGTGCCGAACATGTGGCCCACTCCGTCCAGCGCCGAGAGCCCAACCGCGAGGTAGTCGGTCGTGCCGGAAGAGCCGAGCTGCATGCCCTCCACTGCAGCGCGCGCCGCTGCCAGGGCAAGCGTCGTGCTCGCAGGCGTGTATCGCAACGCGCTGTACAACCGCTTGTCGAGCTTTCCCTGGCCGACGTGGTGCGGGAAGGCCGGACCGATGTCGAAGAGCGGCACGGCGCCCGCGGCCCGCCCCTCGGGGACGATGCCGGACAGATCGCGCAGCGGCGTCCACACCCAGTCCTTGTACGCAGCGCCAGGGTGTCGCGGGATCCAGCTCGGAGCCGCCTTCGCGTAGCAAGAGGTGGAGACGAACTCACCCAACTCGTTCTCCCACCACAGCGCCAGGTCCGCCGAGGTGCCGGCGAGGAACAGCGCGGTGCGATCCTTGATGGCGACGGTCACCACCCTGCCCGCCCCGTCGGTGCCGAGCTTGAGCGCATCGCCCACGGTAGGAACGCGCAACGCGGCGGCGCTCTTGCCGAGCTTCGGCGCGCCCCAGACCGGACACTGCTCGTCTTCCACCGCTTCGCGCGGCGTGCCCGTGTCCCAAAAGCGATTGCCGATGATGCCGTTCAGCTCCGCATACGCGCCGGTGCCGAGCACCGCGTGATCGGCCGCCGTCTCGGTGACGACGGTTTCGTAGCGCATGGGCTTGGCCTCGCCGAGGCCCGCGAAGCCGCGCGCCCCGAATTCCGGCGAAAGCCAGAGCACGTCCTGGTAGCGAAGCTGATCCACGACGACCAGGACCACCAGCTTTCCTTGCGTCTTCGGTGCGGCTGCCAGGCCGAGAAGAAGCGCCGCGATCACTTCTTGCCCGATGGCTCGAGAGCCTGCATGGTGCGCTCCTTCTATCCGGAGGGACGCCATGTTCCAAGCGGGTCTGCTCAGAGGTCAGCGCATCGTCGTCACCGGCGGCGGCACCGGGCTCGGCGCGGCCATGGCACGCAGGTTCGCCGGGCTCGGCGCGGAAGTGGCGCTGATCGGCCGCCGCAAGGAGAAGCTCGACGAGGTGGCTTCTTCCATCGCCTCCGCCGGAGGTAAGGCGACAGCGCACCCATGCGACATCCGCGATTTCGCGGCAGTCCGCGAGATCGCCGCCTCGCTGCCGGCGGTCCACGGCCTCGTCAACAACGCCGCCGGCAACTTCCTCGCCGCCTCCGAAGACCTGAGCGCCAACGCCTTCAAGTCGGTGGTGGACATCGTCCTGAACGGCAGCTTCCACGGTACGAACGCCTTCGGAAACCGGATGATTGAAGGTGGAAGTGGGGGCTCGATCGTGAACATCGTCACGAGCTACGCGTGGACCGGCAGCGCTTTCGTCCTGCCTTCCGCGTGCGCGAAAGCCGGCGTGCTCGCGATGACTCGTTCCCTCGCGGTCGAGTGGGCGCATTACAAGATCCGCGTCAACGCGATTGCCCCCGGCCCGGTGCCGACCGAGGGCGCGTTCTCGCGGCTCTTGCCCGATCCCTCGCTCGAGGAGATGGCTCGCAACCGGGTGCCGCTCAAGCGCTTCGGAACCCCGGACGAGATCGCGGACGCTGCCGTCTACCTGATGTCGCCCGGCGCCGGCTACGTCACCGGCGACTGCCTCACCGTGGACGGCGGCGAGTGGCTGCGCAACGGCGGCGAGTTCTCCTGGGGCACCGACTACGATCGCGAGAACTTGAAACAGATGCTGAAAGCGATGCGCGGCAAGGAGAAGTGAACGGTTCCTGCGCGGATGAGCTGCCGCCGGCGCGCCTGCGCCCTACCGTCGTCTGATGGGCAATACGGCAACGCTTCTCATCGACTGCCCGGACCAGCGCGGCATCGTCGCCGCCGTCTCGCGCTTTCTCCTCGACCACGGCGCGAACATCGTCCACGCCGACCAGCACCAGGACGCCGAGGTTCGGCTCTTCTTCATGCGGGTCGAATGGGAGCTGAACGACTTCAATCTCTCGCTCGAACAGTTCCCGCCTGCGTTCGAAGAGGTGGCGAAGCCGTTCGGGATGCGCTGGCGGGTGACGCGGTCGTCGTCGCCGCGGCGGATTGCCATCCTCGTGTCGCAGTACGATCACTGCCTCGCCGATCTGCTCTACCGGAAGAAGTGCGGTGAATTGCGCGCGGAGGTGGCGCTGGTCGCCGGCAATCACCCGCACGGCGAGGCGCTGTCACGCTTCTACGGAGTGCCGTTCCGCCACATCCCGGTACTGCCGGGCGGAAAGGCCGCCGCCGAGGACGCGCAGCTCGCGCTCTTCGATCGGGAGCAGATCGATCTGGTGGTGCTCGCGCGCTACATGCAGATCCTCTCGCCGCGCTTCGTCGCGCGCTACCCGCAGCGGATCATCAACGTGCACCATTCGTTCCTGCCGGCGTTCATCGGCGCCAAGCCCTACCACCAGGCTTTCGAGCGGGGCGTGAAGCTGATCGGCGCCACCAGCCACTACGTCACCGAAGAGCTCGACCAGGGGCCGATCATCGATCAGGTCACCACCCGCATCTCCCACCGCGACCAACTCGCCGATCTGCTCCAGAAGGGCCGCGAGCTGGAGAAGGAAGTGCTCTCGCGCGCGGTCCGCTGGCACGTCGAGAGCCGCATCCTGGTGTACGGCCGCAAGACGGTGGTGTTCGACTAAACGTTCCCGTGCGCTGCTTGCGAGAGCGCGTCCCACTCCTGCCAGGTGGCGAGGCGCTTCGGATACTCCGTCTTCATGATCTCGAGCGGTCCCTTGCCGAAGAAAATGCGCAGAGGCGGGTTCGGCATGTCGACCAATTCGAGGATGGCCTTGCCGGTCGCGTTGGGATCGCCGCGCGGGTTCTTGCGGATGGGGCCGAAATGGTCGGCGAGGTTCTTGCGCAGGTTCTCGTACTGCGGCTGGTGCTCAGCCTGCACGGAAGAGGCGCCGTTCCAGTCGGTCTGGTAGCCGGTCGGCTCGACCAGCGTGACCTTGATGCCGAGCTCGGCCACCTCGGCCGCGAGCGACTGGCTCATGCCTTCGAGCGCCCACTTCGAGGCGTGGTAGAGGCCCAGCGTCGGAAAGGCCATCACCCCCGCGATCGACGACACCTGGATGATGTGCCCCGACTTCTGCGCGCGCAGGATGGGCAGCGCCGCCTTGGTCACCCAGAGCGCGCCGAAGAAATTCGTCTCCATCTGGTCGCGCGCCTGCTGCGGCGTGACCTCCTCGACGGTTCCGAAGAGGCCGAAGCCCGCATTGTTGACCACCACGTCCAGCCTGCCGAAGTGGCGGTGTGCGCGCTCGACCGCGGCGGCGACTGCGGCCGGGTCCGTCACGTCCAAGGCGAGCGGCAGCACGTTGTCCCCGAACTTTGCCGGCAGGTCGCGCAGCGTCTCGATCTTGCGCGCGGTGGCGACGACCTTGTCGCCGCGGGAGAGCGCGGCCTCCGCCCAGATGCGGCCGAACCCTTTCGACGTGCCGGTGATGAACCAGACCTTTGCCATGCCGCGAGCTTACTGCGCGAGCAGCGTTTTGACACCGGCCATCTTGTCGTTCGGCACCGTGATCGAGAGGACGTATTGCTCGACCAGCCAGCGGCCACCCTGGAGAGCAAGCACGCCGCTGCCGCGGGCCGGGCCCAAGTTCTTCGTCTCCAGGTCCTCCTCGAACCAGGCGAGGTCGCCGCGGACGGCGATGCGCCGGCGGACGCCGTGAAAGGTCCACCCGTGGCCGCGCGCGAAATACGGATGCGCGTAGGCGCGGAAAGCCTGCACGTCCCATCGCTCGCTCGCGTCGGTGCCGAGAAAGACTCCGTCGGCGGCAAAATGCGCGAAGTAGCGCTCCTCGTCCGCGTGAGCAGCCGCGCCGTGAAAGTCGTCGAGCATCGCTTCGATGGCCGCCGGCGCAGCATCGTGGCGCGCGGCGACCGGGCTGCCATCGTGCGCAGCGATCGCGGCGTGGTCGTCGGCGGGCGGGCCGTAGTGCGCGCAGCCCGCGGCGATCAGGAGAGCTGCGACACAACCCGTTCGTCGAACTCGCGCGGCAGCTCGCATTTCACCTCTCCGTTCTCGCGCCGGACCGGTAGCGCGACGAACCGGTCGGAAACCTTCCAGAACAAATCGGGCGAGAGCGGCGAAGGCCCGCCCTCGAAAGCCTGCAGCGATCCCGCTGCCATCGCCTCCAGCGCCTTCAGGCTGCTCTTCGCGGCAATGGAATGGCAGAGCAGGATGTGCTGGCTCGGCATGGCCACGAGCGCGCCGAGCGGCCCGGGCGCACCGAGCAGATCGTCGGCGGCGAGGCCCAACGTCGCGACGAACGGCGACAGCCCCGACACGGCGAAGATGCGCGCTCCGGCCACCTCGAGCGGCTTCAGCTCCACGTGCTCCTGTCCCTTGACGTTCTCGATCGCAAGCGACACCAATTCCGGCGCCGGCTTTTCCCACGACGCGAGATCCGCCGGCCGCACCGGGGTGACGAAGCTCGGCAGATCGAGCACCAGCACCGCGTGCAGGCCACCCGCAATCGGGGCCGAGATGGTGTTCGCGGAAACCGACCGCTGCACGCGCAGCTTGAGAATCCGGCTCGCCTTCGTGAAGTCGCCGCGGACCGCATCCAGCTCGCGCCCGAGCTTCGCTTCGGCGCTCCGCTGCTCGAGGAGCGAGCGGACCCGCGCGGACCACTCCGCGCGCGGAAGGGCCGCGCACTCCTCTGCCAGCGGCAACAGCGGCAGGTCCCATCCGTCGAGGCGGACATGGTCCGCGTGCAGCTCGTGGCGCTCCGGGTGAGCCGAGAGCGCCTGCGCGACCTCCTCCATGAACGCAGCGTAGGCGTCCGCATCGAAGATGCGCTTCCAGGCGGGAAGCCGCTCGCTCAACGAGTCCCAGTCCACGGCCAAGATGTATCCGATGCCGGGCACACGTGGTATCCGTTGCCCACGATGGCTGATTCGGGAAGGACGCCCGACCCCGCGCGTGAGCCGCAAGATCGCGCGCTCCAGTCTTCGAGCGAACCGCCGCCTCTCCTCGAAGGCATCGTCAGGGTCAAGGTGCCGCCCGAGCGGATCGCTCCTTTTCTCGCCACCAAGACGACGCTCTTCAAAGCGTGCAGCAAGGAAACCGTCACCCGCGTCGCCGCGCTGGTGCAGGGGCTCGAGTGCGCTTCCGGCAGCGAAATCATCAGCGCCGGCAAGCCGAACGACGGCGTCTTCGTGCTCTTCTCCGGCAGCGCGCAGATCCTCTTGCCCGGCGCCGGCGGCGACTTGATTCCGGTCGAGGATCTCGGACCCGGCGCCCACTTCGGCGAAATCGGCGCGCTCCTCGGCAAGCCGAGCCCGTTCTATGTCATCGCGAGCGATCCCTCGCGCTTGCTCTTCATCCCGGCCATCGCCGTCCAGGGACTCGTCGCCAACGTTCCGCAGGTCGCCGACGCGGTGACGAAGCGGCTCGCGGAGCGCCTCGCGGGCCTGGCGGCAGTGCAGACCGCGCCCTTGCCGGAAGTGATGACCGACGTCGAAGCGCAGCTTCTGATGGTGGCGACGCCGGAGAGCGCGTCCGACGGTTCGGCGATGATGGGACCGCAGCGCCCGATCGCCTTCCACGAGCTGCGCGAGTTCGATCTCTCGCCGACCGTCCTGACCATGGTGCCGACGAAGCTCGTCCGCCAATACCGGCTCCTGCCGGTGAAGCTGCACGGCAAGGAGCTCACGCTCGCCATGGTCAACCCGCGCGATCAAGCGGCCCTCGCCGAGGTGTCCCGGGCCTTGGTGTCGGTCGATCTGGTGCCGGTCGCCATCGGCCTCGAGGACTTCAACAGCGCGCTGGTGCGGCTCAAGCTCGACGACGCCCGCGGCATCGCCCGAACCTCCAGCAGCCAGCGCGTCAACCCCGACAGCTTCAACTTCGAGACCATCGCCGAGCGCGAGGAGACGCGCGAAGGCCGCGCCGCCATGGGCGACGAGGCCATCAAGCTCGTCAACCGCATCATCGCCGCCGGCATCGAGCGCGAGGCATCCGACATCCACATCGAGCCCACCGCGCAAGGCTTCCGGGTGCGGCTGCGCATCAACGGCGTCCTCGCAGACTGGAACGAGCCGGTCCCCGCCACCGCGTCGCTCAAGGGCATCACCGCCCGCATCAAGGTGCTCGCCGGCCTCGACATCACCGAGCGCCGGCTGCCTCAGGACGGACGCATCGGCCTCAACGCCGGCCGCCGCGAGATCGATCTTCGCGTCTCCACCCTGCCCGCGAACCGCGGGGAGAAGATCGTGCTGCGCATCCTCGAGGCGTCCGGCTCGACCCGGCAGCTCGAGCAGATCTTCTTCGAGCCGTCGGTGCTGAGCGCCGTGCGCAAGGCGCTGAACCGGCCGTACGGCGGCATCATCGTCGCGGGCCCGACCGGCTCCGGCAAGACGTCGTCGATGTACAGCATCTTGAACGAGCGCAAGGTCACCCGGCCGGACACCAACATCATCATGGTGGAAGACCCGATCGAGTACCGGCTGCCGGGCGTCACCCAGGTGCAGGTGAACGCCGGTGTGGGCCTGGGGTTCGCGCAGGTGCTCCGCTCGATGCTGCGGCAGGACCCGGACGTGATGGTGGTGGGCGAGATGCGCGACGACGAGACCGCGCAGATCGCGCTCGAGTCGGCGATGACCGGCCACCTCCTTCTCACCTCGCTGCACGCGAACAATTCGGTGGCGGCGCTGGCCCGGCTGGAGAACCTGGGCTGCTCGCGGGCGATGATCGCGCAGTCGGTGCACCTCGTCCTCGTGCAGCGGCTCGTGCGCAGGCTTTGCTCCAACTGCCGCAAGCTCGACCCGGTGCTGCCGGTGTTGCACGCGAGCCTGGTCGCCCGGCGCATCATCGGCAAGGACGACGTGATGCTGCCGCGAGCGGTCGGCTGCGACGCGTGCGCGGGAACCGGCTACGTCGGACGCGCCGCGGTGCTGGAGTGCTTGCAGATGACGGACGGGCTGCGCGAGGCGGTCTCGTCCGGCAAGTCGTTCGCGGAGGTGCGCAACGACGCGCTGGCCGACGGCGCGCTTCTGCCGGCGGTCGACTACGCGCGCTTCCTCTTGCAAAAGCAGATCATCAGCGCGAGCGAAGTCTTGGTCTCGCTCGCCGACTGAGCCGAACCCCGCACGACGCTCGCCGACTGAGGCGAAGGCCCGCGCAGCCTTCCTCGCGACTACTTCACGGTCGGGCGGACGGTGATGAGCGCCCTGTCGCTGCCCGGGACGCTGCCGGCGATGAGCAAGAGATTGCTCTCCGGAACCACGTCCACGACGGTGAGGTTCTGCACGGTGCGCACGACCACGCCCATGTGGCCCGGCATGCGCTTCCCCTTGAACACGCGGCCCGGCGTCTTGCGCATTCCGACGGCGCCCATGTGGCGATGGACTTCGTGCGCGGAAGCGGCGTTGCGCGCCTGGCCCTTCATATGGTGGCGCTTCATCACGCCTTGAAAGCCCATGCCGCGGGTGACGCCGGTGACGTCGACCTTGTCGCCCTTCTTGAAGACCTCGACGGTGAGCGCGGAGCCGATGGCGCGGCCGTCCAGCTCCTTGCCCTCGACGCGGAACTCGCGCAGCCGGGCGTACGGCTTCTGGCTCTTCTTCGCGAACTGCTGCAAGAACGGCTTCGTCTTGCGCCGCAGGGCCTTCTTCTCGTCCAGCTCTTCGTGGGCGACGATCAGCGCGCTGTAGCCGTCGCGCTCGGCAGTGCGGTGACCCGCGACCATGTTCGGCGTCGCCTCGACGACGGTGACGGCGACTGCCGTTCCGTCCTCGGCAAACACCGTGGTCATTCCAACTTTCTTGGCGATGAGGCCCGTGGCCATGACGTGCTTCCTTTTCTCGACCTCCCGCGAGAGCGCGCGCAGCATGCCTTCTGGCAGCGGCTGCGGGCGGCGTCGTTCACTGCCGCACGGAGGTGTTGCTCCTCCCTTTCGGAAGGGGCGGCGTCTCTAGCACAGCTTGCAGCACCAGGGCAAGTCGCCGGCGGGCAAAACGACCGCGCGCTGCTCCGGTTTGCCACCTCAGGTGGGAACGCGGATTCCCAACTTCTCGCGGGGTGCGGCCAAGAAACCCTCTTCTTTCCGAGCTGAAGCCCCTGCTCGGCCGCTGGCACGCCGGCTGCTCTAGGCCCCACCCGGACGGGGAATGGGAGCGGCAGTCGAGGCGCTCTCCAGGGGGTTGGGATGACGGGGTCGGTGGCTTTTGGGGCGGGGGAAATCTCGACTCTGACGTCGGGGGGCGAAGGCCCGGCTGGCCGCGGGGGAGCGGCCAGCCGGCGCCGGAATCTTGCGCTCGCGCTTGCCATGGCGGTCGGCGCAGGGCTTTCCGGCGCAGTGCTCGGACTCGTCAAGCAGACTCAGCCAGGCCGCACGGGCGAGCAACTCGCCTACGCGGCCGCTGCCGCGGTGGAGACGGCCCGCGAGGCACAGACGCACTCCAAGGCGAGCGCGACCGAGCTCGCCGCCACCAAGGACGCGCTCTCGAAGCTGCAGGCGCAGCTCGCTTCCCTCGAGGCAAGCGGCGCGGTGCAGGACGCCAAGGACTTCCAGGAAGCGGAGCGGCTCGGCATCGCGCGCTTCATGAACGACTCCGCCTTTCTCTTCGGCGACGACCGGCGCCGGGTGGAAATCGCCATCGTGCGGGAGGCGCGCAAGAACGGCCTCGACCCGATGCTGGTGGCGGCGGTCATCCACGTCGAATCGCACTTCAATCCCTTTGCGGTCTCCGGTGTCGGCGCCTGCGGCCTGATGCAGTTGATGCCGCCCACCGCGCAGTGGCTGCTCCAGAAGAACGGCGTGGAAGCGAAGATCCGCGCGGCGCACCTCTTCAACCCGGTCTTCAACATCCAGCTCGGCACCGCCTATCTCGCGCAGCTCATGGACCGCTTCGACGGCGACCTGAGCCTCGCACTCATCGCCTACAACGCCGGGCCGGGCACCGCGCACTCGCTCACGCCGCACAGCAAGGCGTTCAAGCGGCTGTCGTCGTATCCGCAATCGGTCCTCGCGGCCTATCGCACCCTGCTCTCGCCGCAGGAGCGGCTGGCCGCCCGCTGAGGCTTCCGCTGACGCCGCGCGGTGCGCACCCTCTCAAGATACGAGGAGGCACTGACGACATGGACAAGAAAAACATCGAAGGCGGCATCGACAACGTGAAGGGCCGGATCAAGGAGACGGTGGGAGTTGCCACCAACGACCGCGACCTGGAAGGCGAAGGCAAGCTCGACCAGGTGAAGGGCAAGGTAAAGGACTTGGCCGGCGACCTGCGCCAGGGCATCAAGGACGGGCTCGACAACCTCGACAAGAAGCCCTGAGGCCCTGAGGCAACGACGCGACGCGCGGCGGTGACCGCGGCGTCGCTCAGCCGAAGGAGAGTGCCAACGCTCCGTCGCGCTCCTCGATGCGGCCGCCATGCGCCTCGAGGATTCGCGACGCGAGCGCGAAGCCGAGGATGGCGCCAGTCGGGTCGCCGGACTGCCGATCCTCCGGCGGCGGCGGCAAGAGCGGATTCGGGGGCGTCTCGGCGCGGATGAGGACGACCGGCCCCGGGCGCGCGCTGATGGCAAGCCGGGATTTCCCGCTGGCCCCGCGGGCCATGTACTCGAGCGCGGCGCGAATCCCCCGGCGGAGCATGTCGACGTCGCCTTTGATGCGATCCTCGCCGAGCTCCAGCGTCCAGGCATCCGTCGGAATTCCATCTTTTTCGGCCATGATGGGCAAAAGCGGTGCGATCAGGTCCTTCAGCGTCACCTCTTCGCGCGGCAGGTCATAGCCCGCTTCGCCGAGCCGCTCGATGGTGAAGTAGTCGTCGATGAGCCGTCGCATGCGGCGCAGCGCACGCAACGAAACGTCGATCATCTTCTCGGCGCGTTCACCTGTGCGGTCCGCGCCTTCCATCCGCTTGAGCAAGTCGCAGGACCAGAGCGCCGTCGCGAGCGGATTCTTGATCTCGTGGGCGACGAACCCGAGGTACTTGCCACGCTTCCCGGAAGACATATCGGTGAAACGTAAGCAGCACGACCGGCAGTTCGCAAGCGCACGCCTGCTCCGAAGTTACCGGTCGAGCGGACATCCGGGCATGCACTTTTTACCGGATCGAGGCACGTCCACTGCGGCTCCGGACGTCAAGTCCCTCGGAGAACCCGGTTTGGCCGGAACTGGCATCCCGCTTGCTGAAGGCAAGCGTCAACAACGCCTACTCCCGGAGGGTTCCAATGCAGGCACAAAGCTTCCCGTCGAACAATGGCTCGCTCGCCATGTACCTGGCCGAGATCAACAAGTATCCCCTACTCACCGTCGATGAAGAGCAGCGTCTCGCGCGGCTGTACGCCAAGAGCGGCGATCTCGACGCAGCCCACAAGCTCGTCACTTCGAATCTCCGCTTCGTGGTGAAGGTCTCCTACGAGTACCGCAGCTACGGCATCAAGATGGCCGACCTCATCCAGGAGGGCAACATCGGCCTGATGAAGGCGGTGCAGAAGTTCGATCCGGACAAGGGCATCCGCCTGATCAGCTACGCAGTGTGGTGGATCCGCGCCTTCATCCAGAACTACATCCTCAAGAGCTGGTCCTTGGTGAAGCTCGGGACCACCCAGGCGCAGCGCAAGCTGTTCTTCTCGCTCGCCCGCACCCGCCGCGAGCTGGAGAAGTTCGACGGCGCCACCGGAGACATGGCCAAGGCCTCGGAAGGCGCCATCGCCAAGAAGCTGCGGGTGAAGCCCGGCGAAGTCTTGGAGATGCAGCAGCGCATGGAAGGCCGCGACCTCTCGCTCGACGCGCCGATGGGCGAGGACGGCGGCAGCTCGCACGTGGACTTCGTGCAGGACGGCGCCAACGGGCCGGACGCGGAGATCGCCGAGCAGGAAGAGCGCCACATCGTGCAGGAGCGCGTGCTCGAGGCGCTGGGCCGGCTGGATCCGCGCGAGCGCTACATCATCGAGCAGCGGATCATGAACGACAAGCCGATGACCTTGAAGGAGCTGGGCGAGCACTTCGGCTTCTCGCGCGAGCGCGCGCGGCAGCTCGAAATCCGCGCCAAGGCCAAGCT
>DASXHM010000331.1:0-3209 GCA_036488495.1 Myxococcales bacterium
GGCTAGAGAGGCAGGCATGGCCATCGCCAAAGAGCTGAAGGACGTGCTCGCCTGTCCCAAGTGCAAGGGCGAGCTCGAGTTCCGCGAAGAGGAACGGAAGATCGTCTGTCACGCCTGCAAGCTCGTCTACCGCATCGAAGACGACATCCCGGTCATGCTCATCGACGAGGCGACGCCGCTGTCGCCTGGCGACGAGGCGACTCCGCTCCCGTGAGCGATCCGAAGAGCGTCCTCGTCGTCCAGACTGCGTACTTAGGCGACACCGTCTTCACCTCCGCGCTGGTGGCTTCGCTGGCCGCGCGCTGGCCCTCCGCGCGCATCGAGCTCTGCGTCTCTCCGCGAGGCCGCGACGTCGCCCTCGCCATGCCGGCCGCCGCAGCCGTCCACGTCTTCGACAAGCGCGGCACGGCCAGGCGGCTTGCGGGGCTGCGCCGGATGGCGATGGTCTTGCGCGAGCGCAAATTCGATCTCGCCGTCCTTCCCCACCGCTCGCTGCGCACCGCGCTCCTCGCCAGGCTCGCGCGCATCCCCGAGCGGGTGGGCTTCTCGGGAACGCTCCCGTCGCTCCTCTACACGGCACGCGTCGCCAGCAGCCAGCGCGGCTTTCTCGATCGCGAAGCAGATCTCGGCCGTCACTTCGGCGCCACGCCGCAGCCGATGCGTTTGCTTCCGCGCCCGGAATGGATCGACGCCGCCCGCGCGACCCTCTCGGAAGCATCGGACCATCCCCTCGCCGGCATCTGCCTCGGCTCGGAATGGGAGACGAAGATCTGGCCCGAGCAGCGGATGGCCGAGCTGGCAGTCAGCCTGCGCGAGCGCGGCTATCGCCCGGTGCTCCTCGGCGGTCCGCGCGAGCGCGCAACCGCGCGCGAGATCGCTTCCGCCACCGACTGTCTCGACACCACCGGCAACTCCATCGGCGAGGCGCTCGCCATCCTGTCCTTCTGTTCGCTCGCGGTGGGAGGCGACACGGGGCTCGTCCACGCCGCGCGCGCCCTCTCGGTGCCGACGGTCGCGCTGTTCGGTCCCACCACCCCCGCGGTGCACCATTTCGGCGAGCGCGAGCTGGCGGTTTCGCTCGATCTCTCCTGCTCTCCCTGCAGCGCCCACGGCTCGCGCAGGTGCCCTCTTGGCCACCACCGCTGCCTGCGCGACCTTGACGCAGCCCGCGTCGCCACCGCCTGCCTGCAGGTCGCGCGAAAGGGCGCGGCGTGAGCTTGGATCCACCCGCGAGCTTCTGGGTGCGGCTCACCCTGAGGCTCGCGCGCTCTCTCTTGCCGTTGCCGGAGGGCGTGCCGCGCAACCCGCGCAGCGTCCTCGTGCTGCGCACCGACGACCGCGTCGGCAACGCGCTCCTCACCATTCCGCTCGTGCGCTCGTTGCAAAGCGCGTTGCCCGCAGCGCAAGTGGACCTGCTCCTGGCCGCGCCGCGCGCGCAGGTCGCGGAGGGACTTCCCCGCCTTCGCGTCCTGCGCTTCGAGAAGCGCGACTCGTTCCGCCACCCGCTTCGCTTCTTGCGCTTCCTGCGCGGCTTGCGCGGCAGCTACGACGTCGCGGTCGACGCCGCGCACTGGCACGCGTTCTCGCTCACCTCCGCGCTGCTGTCGCGCTGGGCAGCGCGGCGCGCCGTCGTCGGCCATTCGCGCGGCGGCTGCGATTTTTTTTACCAGGCGGTAGCGCCGGTCCCGGCCGAAGGGACCCGGGAGCTCGACGCAAAGCTCTCCCTGGGCGCTGCGCTCGGCATCGCGCTGCAACCATCGCGCGAGGAGACCGCCTTGGGGTTCTCGCCGCCAGTCGTCTCACCCAATCCTGCATACGCGGCCATCAACCCGGGCGCGCGCAAGGCAGACCATCGCTGGCCCCCCGAGCGGTTCGCAGCGCTGGCGCGGGGCCTCTCCGCCCGTCACGGCCTGCGTTCGATCGTCTTCTGGGGTCCGGGCGAGCGCGATCTCGCAGCCGCCGTCGCTGCCGACGCGGCCGCCGAGCTCGCGCCACAAACGAGCGTCGAGCAGCTCGCCTCTTCGTTTCGCAGGGCAGCCCTGGTGGTGACGAACGACACCGGCCCCATGCACCTCGCCTCGGCGTGCGGCGCAAAAGTGCTCGCCATCTTCCTCGACCAGGACGGCCTGCGCTGGGCGCACGACCGCGAAGGCTTCGCCGCGCTCGTCAACCCTTCCGACGACGAAGCCCTGGTGGCCGCGGGCCGGCTTCTTGACAGCCCAGGAGCCGCGGCGGAACCTGCAATCCCTCTGGAGGACCCGCCTTGATCCGCTCGATGACCGGCTTTGGCGCCTCTCGCTTCGAATCCGGCGCCGAGTCGTTGACCGTCGAGCTCCGCTCGGTGAACGCCAAGTTCTGCGAAGTGAAAGTGCGCATCCCGCGGGAGCTTTCCGCGCTCGAAAACGAGGTGTCGAAGTCGATCAAGGCGCGCATCCAGCGCGGCTCCATCGACGCCTTCGTCCGCCGCGACAACGGCGCGAGCCACGGCCTGGTTCCGGAGGTGGACCTGGTTCTCGCCTCCGCCTACGTGCGCGCGCTGCGCGAGCTGCGCGATTCACTCGGGCTCGCCGGGGAGCCCAGCGTCAACGACGTCGCCAGCTTCGAAGGCGTGATCAAGCTCGGGGAAGGAACGCCGGACCTGGCCCAGGTCGCCGAGGCGCTGCAGCAGGCGCTCGCAGGGGCCATCACCGCGCTCGAGGAGATGCGGGCCCGGGAAGGCGCGGCGCTCGCGCGCGATCTGCACGCGCGCTTCGACACCATCGAGCGCGGCGCGCAGAAGATCCAGAAGCTCGTTCCCCAGCAGGTGGAGGCCGCGCGCGACCGGCTGCACCGCCGCATCGGAGAATTGAGCGGCTCGCCCATCGATCCCGCCCGGCTCGCCCAGGAGATCGCGCTCATCGCCGACCGCACCGACGTGGCGGAAGAGCTGACCCGGCTCGCGAGCCACCTCGAGCAGGCGCGCGGCCTGATCGGCTCCACCGCACCCGCCGGCCGCAAACTCGAATTTTTGGTGCAGGAAGTGAACCGCGAGATCAACACCATCGGCTCGAAGTCGCAGCACGCGGCCATCGCCGCGCTGGTGGTGGAGATGAAGGCCGAGCTCGAGCGCGTCCGCGAGCAGGTGCAGAACGTCGAATGAAGCCGCTGCTCCTCATCCTCAGCGCCCCGTCGGGAACGGGCAAGACCACGCTCGCGCGCAGGGTGGTCGC
>DASXHM010000060.1:0-2397 GCA_036488495.1 Myxococcales bacterium
TCGAGGACTTCGGCGGCAAGATCGGCAACACCCCCATCCAGGTGGTGTACGCCGATCACCAGAACAAGCCGGACGTCGGCTCCAACATCGTGCGGCAATGGATCGACGTCGACCACGTGGACGTCATCGTCGACGTGCCCACCTCCTCGGTGGCGCTGGCGGTCGCGCAGGTGGTGAAGGAGAAGAACAAGGTGTTCCTGGCGAGCGGCCCCGGGTCGAGCGATCTCACCGGCAAAGCGTGCACGCCCAACACCGTCCACTGGACCTACGACACCTACGCGCTCGGCAACGTGACCGGCACCGCCGAGGTGCAGGCGGGCGGCAAGACCTGGTTCTTCCTCACCGCCGACTACGCCTTCGGCCAGGCCCTGGAGCGCGACACGACCAAGGTGGTGCAGGCGGCAGGCGGCAAGGTGCTGGGGGCAGTCCGCCACCCGCTCAACACCTCCGACTTCTCCTCGTACTTGCTGCAGGCGCAGTCGTCGGGCGCGCAGGTCATCGGCCTCGCCAACGCCGGCGGCGACACCGTCAACTCCATCAAGGCCGCGCACGAGTTCGGCTTGACCAAGGGCGGGCAGCAGAAGCTTGCCGGCCTTCTCGTCTTCGTCACCGACGTCCACTCGCTCGGGCTGGAGACCGCGCAGGGCCTCCTCCTCTCCGAGTCGTTCTACTGGGACCGCGACGCCAAGACCCGCGCCTGGTCGAAGAAGTTCGCCAAGAAGTACGACTGCAGGATGCCGACCATGGTCCACGCCGGCGTCTACGCCTCGATCCTGCACTACCTGAAGGCGCTCAAGGCGACCAAGGCGGACGCGGACGGCAAGGCGGTGGTGGACGAGATGAAGAAGCTGCCCACCGACGACGAGCTCTTCGGCAAGGGCAAGATCCGCGAGGACGGCCGCAAGATCCATCCCTTCTATCTGTACGAGGTGAAGAAGCCGTCCGAGTCGAAGGGCGAATGGGACCTCTACAAGCTGGTCAAGGAAGTGCCCGGCGACCAGGCGTTCCGCCCGCTCAACGAAGGCAGCTGCGCGCTCGTCACCGCGGCGCAGAAGTAGCCAGAAGAGATCGCGTCGATGCTGGCCGTCCCCATCCAGGCCCTCTTCGGGCAACTCCTGATCGGGCTCATCAACGGCTCGTTCTATGCGCTGTTGTCCCTGGGGCTCGCGATCATCTTCGGCCTCCTCAACGTGATCAATTTCTGCCACGGCGCGCTCTACATGCTGGGCGCGTTCGTGGCCTGGTTCCTGCTGGACAAGGCCGGCATCGGCTACTGGCCGGCCCTTCTGTTGGCGCCGCTCGCGGTGGGCATCTTCGGCATCTTCCTCGAGCGGCTTTTCTTGAAGCGGCTGGCCGGGCTGGATCCGCTCTACGGCCTTCTCCTCACCTTCGGAGTGGTGCTGGTCCTGCAGGGGCTGTTCAGCAACTGGTTCGGCTCCTCCGGCATGCCCTACGAGATGCCGAAGCAGCTCCAGGGCGGACAGGCGCTGCCGTTCATGTTCCTGCCCAACTACCGGGTGTGGGTGGTCGGGTTCTCGCTCATCGTCTGCCTCGCGGTGTGGGCCGTCATCGAGCGCACCGCCTTGGGCGCCCGGCTCCGCGCCGCCACCGAGAACGCTCCGCTGGTGGGCGCGTTCGGCATCGACGTTCCCCGGCTCGTCACCGTCACCTACGCCGTGGGCGTTGCGCTCGCGGCGCTTGCCGGAGTGATGGCCGCACCCATCTACCGGGTGAGCCCGTTGATGGGCGGCGATCTCATCATCGTCGTCTTCACGGTGGTGGTCATCGGCGGGATGGGATCGATCCTCGGATCGGTCGTCACCGGATTTGCGCTCGGCGTCCTCGAGGGGCTGACCAAGGTGTACTACCCGGAGGCGTCCGACACGGT
This sequence comes from Myxococcales bacterium, assembly GCA_036488495.1. GTDB lineage: Bacteria > Myxococcota > Myxococcia > Myxococcales > 40CM-4-68-19 > 40CM-4-68-19. The sequence goes on from DASXHM010000060.1 coordinate 1,889, forward strand.
CATCTTCTTCGTCATGGCCATCGTGCTTTTGGTACGGCCGGCGGGACTCTTCGGGCGGCAGGCATGAGCGAGGCAGTCGAACCGGCGGTGGCGGAGGCCCCCGGCGTCCGCGCAGCGGTCCCCACTTCGCGCAAGTCGCAGCGGATTCCCATCGCCGTCATGGTGCTGCTCATCGCGGTGGCGCCGTTCTTCGTCTACCCGGTCTTCCTGATGAAGGCGCTCTGCTTCGCGCTCTTCGCCTGCGCCTTCAACATGCTGCTCGGCTACAGCGGGCTCCTCTCCTTCGGGCACGCGCTCTTCTTCGGCGGCGCCGCCTACGCGACGGCTTACGCGGCGCAGACCTGGGGCTGGCATCCGGAGACCGCCATCCTGCTCGGCATGGCGACCGCGCTCGTGCTCGGCACCATCGTCGGGCTCCTCGCCATCCGCAGGCAGGGCATCTACTTCGCCATGATCACGCTCGCGCTCGCGCAGATGTTCTACTTCTTCTGCGTCCGCGCGCCGTTCAC
>DASXHM010000110.1:0-2029 GCA_036488495.1 Myxococcales bacterium
GTGAACGCGGTCGAATAGGTGCTCTGGTTTTCGCTCACCATCATGGTGAGGCCGAGCCGCTTCACCTGCTCTTCGGTGAGGCTCAGGCAGATGAGGCCGCGCGCGTGCTTGGCCATGAAGTTGATGGCTTCCGGGGTGACGAACTGCGCGGCGAGGACGAGATCGCCCTCGTTCTCGCGGTCGGCGTCGTCGACGAGGATGACCATGCGCCCTTTGCGCAGCTCCTCGAGCGCTCGTTCGACCCGGGCGATGTTCTCGTCCATGTGGAAGATCTCCGTCGTCATGGCTTGAATTGTAAGAGGCGCGCGACGTGCTTGCCGAGGATATCGGCCTCGACGTTGACTCGCGCGCCTTTGGGCTTTTGGCCCCAGGTGGTGGCGCGGAGCGTTTCGGGAATGAGGAACAGCTCAATCTCGTCTCGCGAAGGCAAGGAATTGACGGTGAGCGAAATGCCGTCGAGCGCGATGGAGCCCTTCTCGACGACATACTTCGCGAGGCCTTCCGGAAGCCGCAGCCGGACGCGCTCGCCGTTGCCCACCGGCTCGCGATCGACGATCTCGCCGATGCCGTCGATGTGGCCGAGCACGAGATGGCCGCCGAGGCGGTCGCCGAGCGCGAGCGGCCGTTCCAGGTTGACCGGGTCGCCCGATTTGAGCGAACCGAGCGTGGTGCGCGCGAGCGTCTCCGCGCTGACATCGGCGGCGAAAGCACCTTCGGGGAGGTCAATTGCGGTCAGGCAGGCGCCGTCCACTGCGATGCTCGCGCCATGCGTCAAACCGGTCAGTCGCGTCTGGACGACGACGCGCATTCCCTGGGGGACGGCGGTGGCGGAGGCAACCGTTCCCAAGTCTTCGATCAGCCCGGTGAACATCTTGCGCCGCTACTACACCATTCCAGTAGAAAAGGTGAATTGGACGGAGCGTCCGGGCATCGAAGGAGCATGATCATGAGTCGCAGCTTGTTTTGCGGATTGTTGCTCGCAGGGTCTCTGGCAAGCTTTGCCGCGCGCGCGCAGGACGACGTCGAATCGCCTGCCGACGAGATGGCACCGCCGCCGCCGCCAATCGAGGAGGAGCAGCCGCCGCAGGGCAACCAGGATCCGGCAGCGCTCGCGCCGCCTGCGCAGGAGCCGACGCAAGAGACCTTCGATCAATCGCTCTCGCCCTACGGCCGCTGGGTGGACACGCCCGACTACGGTCGCGTCTGGGTGCCCGGGAACGTCTCCGCCGACTGGCAGCCTTACACCGACGGACAGTGGGTCGACACCTCGTACGGGTGGTCGTTCTATTCGACCGTGCCGTGGGGTTGGGCGACCTTCCATTACGGCCGCTGGGGATTTCGTTCGGGATTTGGCTGGTATTGGGTGCCGGGATATCGATGGGCGCCGGCGTGGGTCGCCTGGCGCCACGCGAACGGTTACGCAGCCTGGTCGCCGCTGGCGCCGCGCGGCTACGTCTATGGCCAGCGCTGGCCGGGCTGGGTGGCGGTGCCGCACCAGCACTTCAATCAACCCATCCGCCGCTGGGCAGTTCCGCCGTCGCGGGTCGGGGTGATCGTGCGGGCAGCGCGGCCAGTGCGAGGATTCGGATCGCTGCGGTATCGGCCGGTGCAACCGGTGCGCCGCGGCGTTGTCGCACCGCAGCCGCACCACACGACCCCGGGCCGCCGCCACTAGCCGCTGGCGGTCACTGTTTCGGGCGCAGCACCATCAGCACGTCGGGGCCGATGCGGTGGATGTCCTTCAGCGTCGCCTGCAGGGCATCCTGCATGCGCCGCTTCCCCGCGAAGCCCGCCCAGGAGAGCGCGTCCGCGCCCGCGATCCGAGGCGCGATGAAGAGGCGCAGCTCGTCCCACAATCCGCGCCGCAGAAACTCGCCGTGCACATGGGCGCCACCTTCGACCAGCACGCTGGTGATACCGCGCTTTGCCAAGGCGCGCAGCACCGAGCGCAGCGGTCCTTGCAATTCGACGATTTCGCCCGGCTCCTGCCGCATCCGGGCGCGCGGCGGCAGCGCGCCCAACACCACCC
>DASXHM010000123.1:0-22704 GCA_036488495.1 Myxococcales bacterium
CCACGGCAATCTCTCATGCTCGTTCTGCGGGAAGGGGCAGAGGGAGGTCCGCAAGCTCATCGCCGGCCCCACCGTCTACATCTGCGACGAGTGCATCAAGCTGTGCAACGACATCATCGCGGAAGAGAGCGAGCGCGAGGAAAATCGCCCCGCCGTAACGCTCCCCGCGCCGATGGAGATCAAGACCTTCCTCGACGACTACGTGGTCGGCCAGGACCGCGCCAAGAAGATCCTCGCGGTCGCCGTCTACAACCACTACAAGCGCATCTACTCGAAGAAGCCGGCCCGCCAGCGGCCGGGCATGCAGGCCGCGCGGCAGCAGGGCGACGCGGACGTCGAGCTGCAGAAGTCGAACATCCTCCTCATCGGGCCCACCGGCTCGGGCAAGACGCTGCTCGCGCAGTCCCTCGCGCGCTTCTTGAACGTCCCTTTCACCATCGCCGACGCCACCTCTCTGACCGAGGCAGGCTACGTGGGCGAGGACGTCGAGAACATCATCCAGAACCTCCTCCACGCTGCCGACTACGACGTGGAGAAGGCCTCGCGCGGCATCGTCTACATCGACGAGATCGACAAGATCGCGCGCAAGGGCGACACGCCTTCCCCCACTCGAGACGTGGGCGGAGAGGGTGTGCAGCAGGCGCTGCTCAAGATCATCGAAGGCACCCGCGCCAACGTCACTCCCCGCGGCGGCAAGAAGTACAACCAGCAGGAGTACATCCAGGTCGACACCTCGAACATCCTCTTCATCTGCGGAGGAGCGTTCTACGGCATCGAGAACATCATCAAGCGGCGGGCGGGCGAAAAGGGCCTCGGCTTCGGCGCACAGGTCCTGCCCAAGGACAACCGCGGGGTCGGCGAGATGCTGACCATGATCGAGCCGTCCGATCTGATCAAGTTCGGCATGATCCCGGAGTTCGTCGGCCGCCTGCCCATGCTCGCGACCTTGGACGACCTGACCGAGGAAGATCTCGTCACCATCCTCACCCAGCCGAAGAACGCGCTGGTGAAGCAGTACCAGAAGCTCTTCGAGATGGAGCGGGTGAAGCTCAACTTCACCAAGGAAGCGCTGCGCGCCATCGCCCACGAGGCGATGCGGCGCAAGGCGGGCGCCCGCGGTCTCCGCGCCATCATGGAGAACGCGATGCTCGACATCCAGTACGACGTCCCGTACCGGGAGAGCATCAAGGAGTGCAAAATCACCGAGGGCGTCATCGCCCGCGGCGAAGAGCCGACGCTCTCCTTCGAAAAGGACCGCAAGAGCGCGTAAAAGAGGCGCGGCGCGAGCAACCTGGCTACGTTGTTTTGAACACGGACTTAGGTCCGTAGTCCAAGACGGTAGGAGGTTCGAATGAAGCGGCTCGCCCTGGTTGCGGCTTTGCTCCTCGCAGCACCTGCGTTTGCCCAGTCGTACCCGGGCGACGACGATTCCTGGCAGAACGACCAGCCGCCGCCCCAGCAGTACGGACAGCCGCAGCAGCAAACCGGCCAGCCTCCGTACGGGCAGCCGCAAGCTCCGCCGCCGCCGATGCCGGGTGACGCCTACGGCGAGCCCGACGCTCCCCCGCCCGACGCGCAGCCGTATGCTCAGCCGCCCAGCTATGGTCAGCCGGGCGAGCCTCCGGGCTATGCGCCGCCCGACTCAGGGCCGACCTACGCCGACTTCCAGAGCGACCCGAGCCTCTCCTCTTCCGGTGTCTGGGTCGAGACGTCCGACTACGGCCGCGTCTGGCGCCCCACCCGCGTCAGCCCGGACTGGCAGCCTTACCTCTACGGGCACTGGGCCTATACCGAAGCGGGTTGGGCGTGGATCAGCGACGAGCCGTTCGGTTGGGCCACCTATCACTACGGCCGCTGGGCGGTGCTGGGCGATGGCGGCTGGGCGTGGCTGCCGGGCCGCGTCTGGGGGCCGGCCTGGGTCGCGTGGCGTTACGACAACGGCTACTCGGCGTGGTGCCCGCTCGGTCCGCGCGGCGTCGTCTATGAGCGGCCGCGCGAGTGGGTGGTGGTCGACAACCGCCATTTCCTCGACCCCGCGCATCGCTACGTCCTGCCGCTGCAGCGCCGTCGCGAAGTGGTGGTGCGTGCGCCCGTGTATCGCGGGCCGCGCGCGGGGCCGCCGGTCGTGGCCATCGGAAGGGCGACGGGTCACGAGGTGCGGCCGCTGGTGGTCGTCGACGGCAACGCGCGGAGGACGTCGGTCGGCGGCGGATCGGTGACCTTCTACCGGCCGCGCACCGCGCCGGTCGTCGTCAACCGATCGCCGGTCATCAACCGGCAGCCCGTCATCAATCGGCAGCCGATCGTCAATCGCCAGCCGGTCCTCAATCGACCGGTCATGAACCGCCCGCGGGAGGCGCGGCCGATCGAGACACCCAACCACGTCCGCACCACTCAGCCTGAAACCCTGGTGCAGCCGCAGCAGCGCGCGGCGCCGTGGCAGCAGCAGCGCCTCGGGCAGCCGCAACCGGGAGCGCAGCAGCAGCGCAATGGGCAGCCGCAGCCGGGAGCGCAGCAGCGCAATGGGCAGCCACAACCGCAGCGCACGGCTCAGCCGCCGCCGTGGCAACAGCCGCGCACGCTCCAGCAACAGCCGCGCGCAGGTCAGCCGCAGCCGGGTGCCCAGCAGCGCGCAGCTCAGCCGCAGCCGGGAGCGCAGCAGCAGCGCGCTCAGCCGCAGCAGCGGCCGCAGGTCCGGCCGCGCCCCATCGTCGTGCAGCCGAACCGGCCCGACGAGCAGAAAAAGTAGCTACGTCTCGCCGAGGACGCGGAGGTAATTTCCGCCGAGGATGCCGGCGATCTCCCTCGCAGCGAAGCCGCGCCGCACCAATCCTTCGGTGATGTTGGGATAGTCGCGCGCCTCGCGAATGCCTTCGGCGCTGTACACCCAACCGTCGAAGTCGGTGCCGATGCCGACGTGCTCAGCGCCAGCGACGAGCGCGCCATGGACGATGGAATCGAGCATCGCCTCGATCGACGGGCCGCCCAACAGATCGCGCCAGGTGATGACTCCCACCATGCCGCCCGTCCCCGCCACGAGCCGGAGCTGCTCGTCGGACAGGTTCCGTTCGACCGCCGCGAACCTGCGAAAGCCGGTGTGCGTCGCCAAGACGGGCCTGCTCGCGAGCGAAACCACGTCCGCGAACGAGCGGTCCGAACAGTGCGTGACGTCGACCAGCACCGAGAGCTCTTCGCAGCGGCGCACCACCTGCGCGCCGAGCTTCGTCAGTCCCGGCTTTCCCCGCAGCACGCTGAAGAACGGGCGCCCGCGAAGCCTCGCCGGCTGGGCGATGCCGTTGTGGATGAAGTGGGTCAAGGTCAGGTAGCGCAGCCCGCGCGCCGCCAGATCTTCCAGCTTGGAAAGCGACCGCTCGAGGTGATGCCCGCCTTCGGCGGCATGAATGACGGCGAGCTTTCCCGCTGCGAGCACCGAGGCCACTTCGCCCCGCGGCGCCACTCGAGCGAGCAGCGGGTTTCGCGCGCAGATCGCCTCGATCGCGTCGAACGCGCCCACCGCCGCCCGGAACGGTCCCACCGGCAAGACCGCCGGCGCATAGGCGCAGTTGGTGAGGACGCGCAGTCCGCCCGCGACCGCACGTGGCAGGTCGAGCTGCTGGCGGAGCGGATTCCAGCGGCGCGGCGCCTTGCGTTCCCGCCCCAAATCGCGCCGCAAGTAGAACGCGTTCAGGGAAGGGTGCGCATGCAGGTCCGCCACCGGCGCAGCTGCGTGCACCGCGCGCGCATCCAGCTCCTGCGCGCCTTCGCGGAAGACCAGCACAGACCATTCATAACCCGAAGAGCTGCGGCGCCACAGACGCAGCCGAGGCTAGTGCTGCGTCACGCGCACGGTCGTCTTCATCTGCTTGCCGGTGTCGAGATCGCGCGCGGACATGGTGAGGATGCCTTCGATGCTCACGTCGAAGGTGATCTCCAGCCGCGCCTTGCCGGCCTGCGCCGGCTTGAGGCCGCTGAAGAGGAAGTCGCCGAGCAATTCGTTCTGCGCCACCTGCGCGGCATCGCCTTGGAAAATGCGCATGGCCACTTCGGTCTGGCCGTCGTAGCTCGTGGTCGCCTCCACCGCCTTGGCGTTGGGGATGGCTGCGTTGCGCGGGAAGACCACGTGGAATTCGCCGCCCGCCTTCTCCAGGCCAATCGCCATCGGAATCACGTCCAGGAGCTGGAGCCGCAGATCGGAATTGTCCTCCAGCGAGTGCGCATACAAAGCGGCGCCGATGGCCACCGCCTCGTCCGGGTGCACGCCCTTGCTCGGGGGCTTGCCGAAGATCTCCGTCAGCCGCTGCTGAACCAGCGGCATCCGCGTCTGCCCGCCGACCAGGAGCAATTCGTCGACCTTCTTCGGGTCGAGCCCGGCGTCGTCCATCACCCGCTTCAAGATGGCGACCGTGCGATCGACGAGATCCTTGGTGAGCTCGTCGAGCATCTTGCGGGTGAAGACGAAGTCGATGTTGAGCGGCTGGCCCGCGGGCGTCATGGTCACGAACGGCACGCTGAACGGCGCCTGCTCGCGCGAGCTGAGATCGATCTTCACCCGCTCCGCCAGGTCCTTGATCCGCTGCATCGCCACCGGGTCGCCCGACAGGTCGATGGCGTGCTTCTTCTCGAAGTCGGCCAGCACGTGGCGGATCATCGCCTGGTCGAAATCGAGCCCGCCCAAGAAGATGTCGCCGCCGGTCGCCTTCACTTCGAAGACCCGGTCGCGGATCTCGATGATCGAGACGTCGAAGGTGCCGCCGCCGAGGTCGTAGATGACGGTGGTCTCGTGAAGTCCCTTGCCGATGCCGTAGGCGAGGGCGGCAGCGGTGGGCTCGTTGATGATCCGCACCACCTCGAGCTGGATCATCTTGCCGGCGTCCTTCACCGCTTGCCGCTGCCGATCGGTGAAGTAGGCAGGCACCGTGACCACCGCCCGGCTGACCTTTTCCTGCAGGTAGTCCTGGGCGACGCCGCGGATCTTGTTCAAAATCTTGGCGCTGATCTCGGCGAGGCGGAAATTCTTCTTGCCGATGTCCAAGACTACGTCGTTGCGCTCGCCCGGCTTCAGCTCGTAGGCGACCGTCTTCTTCATCAGGTCGACGACGTCGCTGCCGTAGGAGCGCCCGACGAGCCGCTTGGCCGCATAGACCGTGTTGCGCGGATTCAATTGCCACTGGCGCTTGGCCTCGTGCCCGATCAGCTCGTTGCCCTTTTCGTCGATGGCGAAGATGGACGGGATGATGAACTCGCCGCCCTTGTAGGGGATGAGCTTCACCGACCCTTGTTCGACGATGGCCGCGCAGCTGTTGGTGGTTCCGAGATCGATGCCGATGATCTTGCTCACGGAGTGCTAGACTATCATGGTGGATTCACTCCGCTACCTGAAGACCGTCGGGGAGCAGGCGCAGCGTTCCTTCCTCGGCAACAAGACCATTCTCACCTTCCAGGAGTACGTCGAGGCGTTCTTCGACGCGCCGCGGGTGCACGCGCGCGACTCGGCGCAGTACGTGCGCGACTGCTTCGACTACTACGGGACCGAGACGGTGCAGAAGCCGTCGGGCAGCGTGCGCCGCTTCAAGCTCTTCGATCGGCCCTTCGACCAGGGCGTCGCCGCCATCCAGGAGGGCGAGGGCGGGGCGCCGGTGGTGGGCCAGGAAGACGTCCAGAACGCCATCTACCGCATCCTCAATTCGTTCGTCCGGGCGGGCCGGGTGAACAAGCTCATGCTCCTGCACGGCCCGAACGGTTCCGCCAAGAGCTCCATCGTCGGGGCGCTGCAGCGCGCATTGGAGGATTATTCGCGCAAGCCCGAAGGAGCGCTCTACCGGTTCAATTGGATCTTTCCCAACGAACGTTTGATCAAAGGTTCAATCGGCTTCGGCGACAAGGTCAGCGGCGAGGTGGAAAGCTGCGCGCACCTCGAAGGCGAGCAGATCGACGCGCGCATCGCCTGCGAGATGAAGGACCACCCGCTCTTCCTGGTCCCGCGCGGGGAGCGGCAGCGCCTGCTCGTCGAAAAGTGCAAGCCCGGCTCGGATTTTCAATTGGCAGCCGGCGTCCTCGAGGGCGAGCTGTGCCACAAGTGCCGGCAGATCTACGCGGCGCTCTTGCAGAGCTACAACGGCGACGTCCTCAAGGTGCTGCGCCACGTGCAGGTGGAGCGGTTCTACGTCTCCCGGCGCTACATGATCGGCGCGGTCACGGTCGAGCCGCAGATGGCGGTGGACGCCGACTACCGGCAGGTGACTTCCGACCGAAGCCACGGCGCGTTGCCGGGCGCGCTGCAGAACCTCTCCCTGTACGAGCCCTACGGTCCGCTCGTCGCCGGCAATCGCGGGGTGATTGAATTCTCGGACATGCTGAAGCGGCCGCTCGAGCATTACAAGTACATGCTCGGCACCATCGAGACCGGCATCGCGCGGATGAGTCACTTCCTCTTGCATCTCGACTCCATCCTGCTCTCCAGCAGCAACGAGAAGCACCTCTCCGCCTTCAAGGAGATGGGCGACTTCGCTTCCTTCAAGGGCCGCATCGAGCTGGTGCGGGTGCCTTACCTGCGCCGCATCGAGGAAGAGGAGCGCGTCTACGACCACCGCCTGCGCGAGACGGTGGGAAAGCACGTGGCCCCCCACGCCACCTGGGTGGCGGCGTTGTGGGCGGTGATGACGCGGCTCAAGAAGCCGGTCGGCGATCGCTACAAGGGCGACCTGCGCAAGATCGCCGATCACCTGACTCCCTTGGAGAAGGCGCGGCTCTACGATTCGGCGCGCGCGCCGGACCGGCTCGGCAACAACCAGGCGCGCGAGCTGCGCAAGCACTTGCAGGATCTCTGGCGCGAGTCGGACGTGTATCCGAACTACGAAGGCCGCAGCGGCGCCTCGGCGCGCGAGCTCAAGACGGTGATCAGCAATGCCGCGCAGAACAATCACTACCGCTGCCTGACCCCTCAGGCGGTGCTGGAAGAGCTGGAGGCGCTCACCCGCGACAAGTCGGTCTACGAATTCCTGCAGCAGGAGATCGTCGACGGCTATCACGACCACGAAGAGTTCGTCCGCGTGGCGGAGGGCGAATACCTCGACATCCTCGACGAGGAAGTGCGCGAGGCGATGGGTCTCGTCAGCGAGAAGCAATACCGCACCATGTTCGAGCGGTACGTGCTCCACGTCCTCGCCTGGACCCGCGGCGAGCGGCTTCGCAACCCGCACACCTCCGAGATGGAGCGGCCCGACGAAGAGATGATGGCGCAGACCGAGGCCATCGTCATGGCGGGCGTCGAGGACCGTCGCGAGTTCCGCCGCGGCCTCATCTCCGCGGTCGGCGCGCACAGGCTCGAGCATCCGGAAGGCGCCATCGACTACTCGCAGATCTTTCCCGATCTGTTCCGAAGGCTTCGCGACCATTTCTTCGACGAGCGCAAGCGCACCTTGCGCAAGGGCGCGGAGAGGGTCTTGAAGTATCTCGGCGACGAGCGCGCCCAGCTCTCCGCCCGCGAGCAGCAGCAGGTGCAGGAGACGCTTCTCAAGATGCGCGACAACCGCGGGTACTGCGAGTACTGCGCGAAGGACGCCATCGTCCTTCTGCTCTCGAAGCGCTACACCGACTGAGCGGCGGCCGCGGCTACGACGGAAACACCAGGTGGAAGAATTCGGCGCGGCCGGCGACGCCGAGCTTCGCATACACCTGCGTCAGGTGCTGCTTGATGGTCTTCTCGCTGTTCCCCATCATCGCGCCGATCTCGGCCGAGGTGAGCCCCTTCAAGACCAGTCGCGCCACCTCTTCTTCCTTGCGGGTCAGCCGCGCCTTCGACAGCGCCTTGTTGACGAGCCGTCCCAGATCGACGTCGACCGCCATCACCTTGTCGAGCACCTGCCGAAGCGCTTCGGTGGTGAAAGGCTTCTCGAGCAGATATGCGGCGCCCGCGTTCAACGCGGCCTTGAGCCGCTGGGCGTCGGCAAAGGCCGTCACCAGCACCACCGGCGCGCGCACTTCCGCTTTGCGCAAGGCCGGGATCAGCTCGATGCCCGACATCGCCCTGCCGTCGCCCAGGACCACGTCGGCGACCACCGCTTCGACGTAGCGCAGCTCCGGATCCTGGAGCGCCCCCTCGACGCTCACGTGTGCGAGGCAGGTCCAACCGAAGGCCTGGAGCCGCCGCGCGAGGATGGTGCGGGCGTCGGGCTCGTCCTCGACGAGGAGGATGGTGCGGGGGGCGGTGCGCGGCGCTGCCGTTTCGATGCGGTCGTTGATCATCTGGCTCCCTGGATCCTGCAAGCGTAACTCTTAGTCGGCCTGAAAGGTAAAGCGGAAGGTCGTACGGCCAGGGCGCGACTCGGGGCAGTCCAGGTCGCCGCCACCCGCCCTGGCGAGCGCGCGTGCGATGGCGAGACCAAGGCCGGTCCCACCGTGCCCGGACGAGAACGGCGCGAACAGCTTGTCGCGCACGTCGCTCGAAATCCCAGGACCATCGTCTTGGATGAGCAGCTCCACCATACCCTCTCTCGGCGGACGCGCCTTGAGCGCGAGCTTCCCCCCGCCGCGATCGTGCAGCGCCTCGAGGGCGTTGACGGCGACGTTCTCCACCGCCGAGCGCAGCGCGTGCGCATCGCCGCGGACGGCGAGGCCGCGCGGGCACTCCACCTCCAGCGCCGAACGGGTCGCCTGCACCCGCGGCTTGATGCGCTCGCGGACCTCTTCCAGCGTGTTCGAGAGGTCCACCTTCTGATCCACCGTGTCTTGTTGACGCTGTCCGGCCCGGGAAAGTTCCGCGAGCCGCTCGGTCGCACGAAGCACGTTGTCGCGCAGCCTGTCGAGGAGCTGGGCTCGGGCGCCCGGATCCGCCTCGTCGGAGAGCTCCTCCAGGAGGAGCTGCGCGTTGTGGAGCGGGTTCTTCAGGTCGTGCGCGACCGCTGCCGCGACCACCCAGATGGCCTGGCGCCGCTCGGTGCCCGCGAGCCGCTCCGCCAGGACCTCTGCGGCGGCGCGCTCGGCGGCGTGCAGCCTCCGCGCCCGCTGCGCGTAGAGGAGAGCGGAGGCGACCAGGATGCCCGCCAGGGGCGGCGCCACCCAGTCGACGAAGACCACGACCCACATGGTCGGGCCGGAGCGAAAGCTGGCTGCAGGGAGGATGTGGTCGAGGCTCGCGAGCAAAAGCCCGACGAAGAAACCAAGGACGATCAGGCCGTACCTGCGTGGCGCCACGCGCGCAAGGTAGCAGAAAGCGGCACCCTTCCTTCGGGCCTTCGGCCGGGTTTTGGAATCTTCTGGAGAGGCTGTAGTGTTGAGAGAAGAGCAGAGGGAGGGTTCCGCGTTTGACCAACACGATCCTCGCAGCGGCCGCGCTCTTGTGTTTTGCGATTCCAGCCTCCGCCGCACCCAGTCAAATCCGGGGGGCGGCGGCCACGCCGGCTTCCTTCAAGAGCGAGAAAAGCCGCATCGTGCAGCGCGCTTTGCGCCAGAGCGTCCGCGTCGAAGTGATGGTGCGGGGCAAGGTGGTGCGGGCGGCGAGCGGGGTGGTGGTCGCGAATGAAGGATCCAACTCGTACATCCTCACCAACGAGCACGTCGTCTCGCGCGAAGGCCTCTCCGGCACCGCGTCGTTCGTGATCGTCGTCGAGCGCCCGAAGCTGCACCGGGTGCCCGCCCGGGTGATTTTCGAAGGCCACGTCCCCGAGGAGGATCTCGCGCTCCTGGCCGTCGACGGCGAAAAGCTGGCGGCGGTCGAGATCGCCTCCGAGACGCAGGTCGACGTCGGCGACGACGTGGTGGTGGTGGGCGCGCCCTACGGGAAGTCGCTCAGCGTCTCCGCGGGCATCGTCAGCCAGATCGAGACCGACGAACAGGATCCCAAGGTCCAGCGCTCGATGAAGACGGACGCCCCGATTGGCTACGGCGCGTCCGGCGGCGGCGTCTTCGAATTGCCGTCCGGCCGGCTCTGCGGCCTCGTCGAGGGCTACCGCACCGCCAAGGTCGCCTTCGGCGGCATCAGCAAGGACGACTTCTCCTTCGACGTGCCGATGCCCGGCGAGACGTTCCTCTCTCCTCCGAGCAAGATCCACGGCTTTCTCGCCCGCGCGGGAGTTGCCCGCCTGGCCGGACTCCGCGAGCCCGCTCCGGGCGAGCTCCGCGAGGACCCTGCTGCGCCGGTGGCGCGCGCGCGATAGACTGGTCCGCCATGCGGGCGGATTGGGATTCGTACTTCATGGAGATCGCCATGGTCGTCGCTTCCCGGGCGACCTGCGATCGAAAGCACGTGGGCGCGCTCCTGGTGCGCGACCGGATCATCCTGTCGACCGGCTACAACGGCTCCATCCGGGGCATGCCGCATTGCGATGACGCCGGCCACATGCTGGAAAACGGCCACTGCGTCGCCACCATCCACGCCGAGGCCAACGCCATTCTCCAGGCCGCCAAGAACGGCGTTCGCATCGAAGGCGCCGATATCTACACCACCGCCAGCCCCTGTTGGCCGTGCTTCAAGCTGATCGCCAACGCGGGGCTCAAGCGCATCGTCTACCGCGAGTTCTACCGCGACGACCGCATCTTCGACGTCGCGCAGAAAGTCGGCATCGAGCTGGTCGATCTCTCCTCGTCCAAGACGCCTCCCGCGGCGCTGGTTGAGGAAAAGAAGACCGCCTGACCCGCCCGGCGCGTGACCGTAGTCTTTTCAACTCCTTGGGACGCGCGGACCGTTCGCCAGGAGAAAGTCCCCGTTTCGGTCCATTGCGCTTACGGCCGCTGCGAATAAGGGTGCGCCGAGAGAGCGAAGGGCGGCGTCGTGCAACCAGTGCAAAGAATCGCAAGGCCCATCGACGCCTCGGCGTCTTCCCGCGCCGCCGATCGCGCACTCTTGCTCGAGCGCGTCGCTTCCGGCCTCGCCCACGAAGGCAAGAACCCTCTCCACAACATGGTACTGCACGTGCAGTTGATGGCCGAGAAGCTCACCTCGCCGGGCGTGCCGGTGACGAAGCATCTCACCGCGTTGCGCGACGGCATCGGCCGCGTCGACTCGCTGCTGAAGTCCTTCGCGGAGTTCGCGACGCCCGAGCGGCTGCCGCCGGATCTCGCCGCCGCCGCCCACCGCGCAGCGCATCTCTTCGCGCACGAAGCGCGCCGGGCGACGGTGCGCGTGGCGGTGGCCGGGCCCGACTCGCTCCTCGTGCGCTCGGACGGGCGCTGGCTCGGCGATCTGGTCGCACACGCGCTCGTTTCCGCAATCGAGCTTTCGCGCGGGGGGGGCAGCGTTAGCATGGAGGTCCAGCAGCAAGGTGTGGTGGCCGCGCTGCTGGTTCGCTGCGAGGGCGGGGCGGGCAATCGCGAGCAGGCCGTAGTCCATCTCGACGCCCTCCGAAGGCTCGCCGCCGACGCGGCATGCGAGCTCTCGATCGACGCCCCTTCGGGAGGGGCTGCACGGCTCTCCCTGCAATTCTTGCAACCGCGCTAAGAGGACCCATGTCTTTGGCCCGCATCCTGATCGTGGACGACGAGGAGCAGACTCGCGAGGTGTTCGCCGAGCTGCTCCAGCGCTGGGGCTATGAGGTCGGTCAAACTTCCGACGGCCACGGCGCCTTGAAGATGGCGGCGGAAACCAGGCCGGACGTGATCATCAGCGACCTCGTGATGCCCAAGCTGGACGGCCTTGCGCTCGTCCGGGCGCTCCGCGAGGAACAGCCCGATACCCCGGTGGTCATCATCACCGGCAAGGGCACCATCGACGCGGCGGTGGAGGCGGTGCGCGAAGGGGTCTTCGACTTCGTCGAAAAGCCGCTCGATCCGGCGCGGCTCAAGGTGATTTTGCAGAGGGCGCTGGAGAAGAAGGAGACGCTGCACGAGATGCAGATCCTCCGCCGCCGCATCGGCCAGATGGACGCCGGCGTCGGCATGATCGGCAACTCGCCGCCCATGCGCCGCACCATGGAGCTGCTCGAGAAGGTGGCGCCCTCCAAGGCCAGCGTGGTCATCACCGGCCAATCCGGCACCGGCAAGGAGATGGTGGCGAGGGCCATCCACCAGCTCAGCCCGCGGCGCGACAAGCCGTTCATCGCCATCAACTGCTCCGCCATCCCCGCGAGCCTGATGGAGAGCGAGATGTTCGGCCACGAGCGCGGCGCGTTCACCGGCGCCGACCAGCGCCGCCTGGGCTGCTGGGAGCTGGCCGACGGCGGCACCCTGTTCCTCGACGAGGTGGGCGAGATCCCCATCGATCTGCAGGCCAAGTTCCTCCGCGTGCTCGAGGAAGAGCGGGTGCGCAGGCTGGGCGGCAAGGGTGAGATCACGGTGGACGTGCGGGTGGTCAGCGCCACCAACAAGGACCTCAAGGAGGAGATCAAAGCGGGCCAGTTCCGCGAGGACCTCTTCTTCCGCTTGAACGTCTTCCACGTGAACCTCGCGCCCTTGAAAGAGCGCCGCGACGACATCCCGCTCCTCGTCCAGCACTTCATCGACAAGTTCGGCCGCGAAGGCGGCAGAAAGCCTTCGGGGGTGTCGGCGCAGGCGATGAAGCTGCTCGCTGACTATGGCTGGCCGGGGAACATCCGCGAATTGCGCAACACGCTCGAGCGGGCGGTGATCCTCTGCGGAGGCGCCACGATCGACGTCGAGCACCTGCCCGCGGAGCTGGCGGCCGGCGGGGGCGAGAGCGCCTATCTGAAGTTGCCGTACGGGTTGCCGCTGCGAGAGATCGAAAAGGAATACATCCTCTCGACCCTGACCCGGCTGCAGAACAACAAGGCGCGCACTTCCCAAGCGCTGGGCATCAGCGAGAAGACGCTCTACAACAAACTGTACCGGTATTCGGGCAAGTCGCGCCGCGAGGACGACGCCGAAGACGAGGGCGAGGCGCTCCCGCCGGACGTCGGCCCGCTGAAAATCACCGGCATCGGATAAGGCCGCTCAGTGGTGCACGTGCGCGACTTCCACCCGGTCGCGTCCTGACCGCTTGGCCCGGTAGAGCGCTTCGTCGGCGCGGCGGAGCAGATCCTCGGAAGCGTCGGGCGCCTCGAGTTCGTCCGCGCTGACCGCGGCGACGCCGATGGACCCCCGCACCGGCAAGCCGGCCCGCTCGCTCGCCTCGACCAGCCGCCGCCGCAAGCGTTCGGCGAAGAGCGCGGCTTGCGGCTCGCTGGTCTGCGGCAAGAGCACCACGAACTCGTCGCCGCCGTAGCGGGCGGCAAAGTCGGTGTCGCGCAGTTCCTCTCGAACGGCGTCCGCCAAGGCGACGATGGCGCGGTTTCCCGCCGCGTGGCCCATCTTGTCGTTGATGGTCTTGAGGCCATCGAGATCGACCATCGCGCAGGCCAGCGGATGGCCGTAGCGGGTCGCGCGCGAGACTTCCTCTTCGAGCCGCGCGTGGAAGGAGCGGAAGTTGGGCAGGCCGGTCAGTCCGTCGGTCTGGGCGAGCGCGCGGTAGTGTTCCTTCTGCGCGGTGAGCTTGAGGGTGCGGTCGACGCGCGCCATCAACTCCTGCTCGCTGAACGGCTTTGCCAGATAATCCGCCGCGCCGAGCGAGAGGCCCTGGCTCTTGGTTTCCGCATCGCCCTGCGCCGAGAGAAAGATGACCGGCGTGTCCGCCGTCTTGGAGTTGCGGCGCAAGCCGGTGAGGGCGCCGAAGCCGTCCATGCCGGGCAGAAACAGGTCGAGCAGCACCAGGTCGGGCTTGAGCTCGGCGGCGCGCTTGAGCGCGGTCTCGCCATCGCCGACCGCGTCGACGTCGTAGCGGGGACGGAGCAGCTCGGTGAGCACCATCCGGGCGTCCTCGTCGTCCTCGACCACCAGGATGAGCGCGCGCCCGCGCTTGCCTGCGGCGTTGGTGTCGACGGTCGCCTCCTCGGTGCGAACCGCCTTCGGAGCGCGCAGGCGAGCGCTCAGCCGGCGCGCCACCTCCTCGGCCGTGCCTCCGGCGTCGTCGGCCCCGGCCTCGATGGCTGCCCCCGCATCGGCGGAGAGGACCACGATCGGCCCGTCTACCTGCGACAGCTCGCGCATGGCGACTGCCCGCGACAGATCGTCGAGAGCGCAGACGAATGCCGCCGGCGTCCCCGCGCGTTCGGCAAGCCCTGCCGCCGTCAGCGCTTTTCGGAGCGCCTCCGCCGTATCCCCCGCCCCGACAACCCGTACGTTCAAAATTGAACTCCCCGCGCGACCACGCCCACCCAACGCCCGACTCGAAGGTAGCGATGGGGTTGCCCACTCGCCAAGATGTAGGCAAGCGGGAAACGGCAGTCTGGTCGAGCGGGGTGCTACCGGCGATCACGCCGAGCGAGCGCGTTATTCATAACAGGCCGACGGGGCGTCTCGAGGTTGTGCCGCGCTGCGCCTACCGGCGATAGCCGCCGCGCCCGAAGCGCTGACGGCCAGTGAACGCAAAACCGCCTCCGCCCTGTGGCCCGGCCATCATCGGGGGCGTCTCCAACCAGAATTGCCACCACATCTCGCCGAAGCCGTCGAGCTTGAGCCGCTTGTCGTTCTGGGCTCGGCCGAGGAGCGTCTTCAGCTTCTCGTCGGAAGGGTTCTCGGTGACGCCGTTCTGCAGCACCTCGATGGCCTTCTTCTTCTCGCCGCGCTGGTTCTCGCACCAGGCGTACACCGCGTAGAGGAGCGTCTCCTTCTTGTTGCCGCGGAGCGCGCCGTCGAAGACCTTCTCCATCTCCGGCCATTGCTTCTTCCGATAGTGGATGGCCGCCAGCATCGCCTGCGCCTGCCAGAGCTTGAGCAGGGTGGCGCCGCTCTTCTTCAGATGCGGCTCCGCCTCGTCGAACTTCTTCTGCACGTAAAGGAGCACGCCGATGTTGGCGTGCAGGCTGGCGGAGACGCCGAACTGCCACGCCGCCAGCTTGAATGCGTCCTCCAGCACCGCGACGGCGCGCTCCGGCTTGCGCGCCGCCATCTCCTTCTGCGCCAGCGCCATCACTGCCTCGAGCTGCTTGCCGCTCCTCCGGGCGAGCAGGACGAAGACGGCAATTGCGGCGACGACGCCAGGCACGATCGACCCGGCCGCGTGGGCGATGCCGGTCAGATAGAAGAGCAGGAAGCCGAGGACGCCAGCAGCGAGGGAGAGGATGAGGTTGATCACGGCCGGGCTGCTCTAGCCTCTGCCGCCGTCCCGCGCAAGCGCCAACGCGGCGGGAGCGGAATGGCCTGTCCTGGTGAAGCACCCGCGCGCAAGGTAGTGTCTCGGCTCCTGCTCGAAAGGAGATCGCCAATGGCCCAGATTCTCGCCTTTCTCGCCGCGCTCTTCGGAGGAACGACACCGGGCCGAGCGCCCGCCACCAATCCAGCGCAGGTCTCGCCCAACGACGGGATGACAGGTAACCCCTCGCGGAACCCGCCTCCGGTCGGCCCCAATGACGGCATCACCGGCGGTCCCGCCGGGGGCGTCGGAGGCGGAGGCTAGTGATTGAGTGGCCGCCCCCGGAATCGAACCGGGACGATCTTGCGATCGGTGGATTTTGAGTCGGCCTTCGCCGTAGCGCTCACTCTACGACGCGGGACAGCGAGGGACTAAAAAGGGCCAAAAAGGACTCGATCGGGGCACACTGGGGCACAGTCGGGCTCACTCGTTCCACCGATGCAGCGTGAGGTTTCGCGAGGGGCCGGTCGCCAGCGAGCGATCGCCTCTTCGTCGTCTAGTAGTCGTTGTCATCCATCCATTTCAGCGTCGCGGCGATCTCCTGGGGCGAGTGGTAGCCGGGCTTGGTATTGGGCTCGAACGCGCCGTCCGAAATTGCCGCTTTGAAGAATTTCCTAGCGTGCTCATAACCAGGAACGTGGAGGCGCTTGATCATTTCCAAGACTTCCTCCGCGGGCGTGAAGCCATCGGAAAGCATGGCGGTCAAATCTACCAGTCCGCCCGGACCAACAAACTCGTCCAGCGCTGCATCGGTGATCATCGTTTCATTGTCGCGGCAGACGACATCTTCGTTGTACTGGCAGCCATACCGTCCTTCCCGCGGGCTCGCGGGCTTGTGGTGAACAAGGCGCAGCCCCGACGCCTTTGATGCGCCCGTCTTCTTGTCCATCGTAGTCAACCACTCCACCCAACCGTCTTCCCGCCTCTTGATGGGCTGCCTACAGGTGTCGCAGATCCAACCAGGACGCGGCTTCGGCATGTGCTCGCTCCTTGCTCAGCGCTAAGGGCCGCGGCTTGTCGCGCCAACAGCAACGGCGTGGCAAGCAAAAACGGCCGCGGCACTCCCATCCAGCGCTCACCCCAACCAGCAAGGGGGCTGCCCTTCGGCTACTACCTCGGCTCGTCTAGGGGTGGGCTGGCGCTTGAAAAACGGCGAGCACCGCCGTAAACGCCCCCTCCCCGATTTCCGGGGAAGGAGGAGAGCCATGGAAGGAAAGGACACCGGCCGGTGGGTGAAAAAAGACGGCCATTGGCAATGGCAGGATCCCGACGGTCCTTCGAAGATCAACTTCGCCCTCTTGCAGAAGCCGGACGCTGAGAGCGGAGACCGCTGGGGCGACTGGGTGTACAGCTCGGAGGCGAACGCGCTCACCCACCGCGAGTACGACTACCAAGTGCAGTTGGAGAAGCTTGTCACTGCCGAGAGCTTCACCGAGTGGATCGCGCACTTGTGCGAAAAGACGTGGCTGTCGTCCGCGGGGATGGGCGACTTCATCAAGGCGGTGGACTATCTCATCGGCATCGACGCGATCCACAGTGGCCACGCGCTCTCGCCCGCAGACAAGCAGAAGCACTAGTTGGGTCTCAAGCCGAGGGGACGGAAGTCGCGAGAGCTTTCGTCCCCTGGCCGGGACTCGACGAACCTGACGAGACTTGAAATCCGGCTGACGGGCTACCTGATCGGGGAGGCGTCCAGTGTACGCAGGCCGCAAGATCAACTTCTACGCCGAGGTAAACGGCACCGCTTCCGGCGAGCACCGCGTGGACGACGAGGTTGAGCGCCGTGCGGGAAACGAAGGGCTGAGGCGCGAGATCATCGCCGCTCAGGACCGCGTTACCGCCGCACTCGGAGAGCAGAAGCCGCTCTATTTCGCCCTCGAAGAATTGGTAGGCAACCGGATCGCCGTCCGTGAGTCGGCGATGTTCGACACCGGTTACGAACACGGGTTCATCCAGGGCCGTCAGGAAGCCTTGGCCGCGGTGTGGCGGAGGACCACGCGGGGCCGCACTGGCGAAGAAAATCACTCACCTTGCGCTGGATTCCCGGCTCGCTCAGCATCACGCGATCGGGGCGCTCCTCGAAGTCGCTTGGAGCATGCTGACCCGGCCGCACTTCGACGCCTCGGAGCCGGTGCAGAAGGCGACGCAGCCGCCGCGTCGATGAGCGGTTTGCACCGAAATGCGTGCCCGTGCGCGAAGATGCTCAAACACGCCTAGGTCAATTTGTCAGGCCGCTACAGCATGCTCAGGGGCGATGACCAAACGCCCCCGAGTATCTGCAACGTGTCCGAATTGCCGTCTCCCGATCGCGTGGGACGCGGACAACCCTCTAGCGCCGTGCTGCCGCTGCCCTCGGTTTCTTTACGGCCTGTGGGATTATGGCGACTGATCCGTCCCAGGACGCCGATACGATCACTCAGGCCCGGAGGTTACCGTGAAGGCTCGACGAATTGAGGAGATGCTGAAGTGGATCGGCATGCTCGGGCTCGCCTATTACGGCGGCACGTGGCTCTTCGATCATCCGCGCGTTGCGTGCGGGATCGCGTTCGCAGCGTTGGCGGCAATCGCGCTTTGGATCGAGCACATCCAAGAGCTGCTGATCGACAACTCCATCTCGCTCACGAAGATCGTGCCCAAGATCCCGGACGAGTTGGAGCGAGAGCGGTAGGGACTTGAAAACGTTCATCCTGCGGGCGGCGGTGTTTCGGCTCCCGCATCTACAGGTTCGGGCGCGGTGTCCTGCCACAATCGATCTTCTCGTAGCGTCTCGACGACTCCGCCTGTACCAGGGAAGACTTTTCCCGCGGTCATCCCCGCCCTCCGAAGGCGGTCAAACAAGTCGCGCGCCTCGGTGAACGGCAGCGTTATCAGTCGAAGGATATCGGCCAAGTTCATTTTGGCTGTTCTCAGCAGCTCGTCCACCGGGTCGCGTCTCGTTGGTGCGTCGCCGTGTACCAGCCCCCATCGTTGGAAGGTAAAAACACCGCTCTGCGCGTGCAAATTCTCGTTGTCAGAGCGCGGTGGCAACGCGACTTGGAGCGGTGGCAGGCCACTTTCCCACGCGACATCCCACAGATCGTGGTTCTCGACAGTTTCGGTGTTCAACGCCCAGACGCACAGCTTTTGCACCGGAAATCCGGCTGGAGGCGGCATGGCGCTACGCCCCAAATCCTCCAATGCTCCGCGTGCGGCGAAGTATGCGGCGACAAGAGGCTGGTAGCTCCAATCGAGCAGGCGGGTTGGGAGGCCATGGTGCTGAGCCAGAGCGAGAACGCCTAACAACTCGTCCGGCGGCCAAACATGAGATGCGTCGAACATAGCCTCCGGTGAAAGCGGAAAGTGCTCGCCACGGCGTACCTTCCGCCGCACCGATGCAGAGTCACCCGGGAGTCGAATGCCTGATTGATCCGCGGCATCGAAGAACCGTTGGAGCGTGGCGTACTCAGCTTTGATTTGCTTCTCGGCCGTCTCTTGAGCGTCAGTAGTCCACTTCGATCCGTCGAATAGAGCAGGAGGCGGTTCGCGGCGCAGGGCAGTCGGCAGTAAAGGCCAGATCGCCGACGCTTGCCCACGATAGATCCATCGATCTCCGGTCGTTTCCGGAAGTCTGCCCGATGCGGTGAAATTGACTCCGAGCGCTGCAAGGAACTCCGGGGCCGTCTTGCAGTGGGACTCGGTAACTGCCGCAACTGTCATGGCCGCCAGCGTAGCAGATGGCTACGCATCGTTGGCCGCTAGTTCCGGGTCCAACGCGGCGAGCTTGAGGCTCCTGCGGTGCGCGCTGCAGAAGCACGTCGGCACTACCGCCATGGCCACGTGTAGCGTCTGCATCCACCACGCTTGCGAGGCGTCGCGAGTCTGAATCGCGCCCCACGCGACCAGGGCGGCGCACATCCAGAACTCGGTGGTCTTCCAACCGCTCTTGAGGTTTTGGATCGGCTGGTCCATCTAGTCCGCCTTCTTCGCCTGCATGAGGATTTCGACCTTGCCCGCTATCTGTTGGAGCAGATTCGCGTGCTCATGCTGCCGCTCGCGGAGCGCGAGAACTTCGCCCGCCTGTGCGTGAAAATCTGCTACCAGCGCTTGGTCCTGCACCTTGAGGACCGCAATGTCTTGAGAGTGGACGCCGATCGTCTCGCCCATCTTCTGGAAGGCGGTCTTGATGGCGTCCATTGCCTCTTTGTTTGAGGTGAGCACCGACGAAGCCAGCCACCTGAAAGCGAATCCGGCAATGCCGAGTAGGATCGGTACAACGACTATCTGCCCTGTAGTCACCTGGATTGTGCCTGCGTCTGCGAGAAGCCTCGTGAACTCCTGATGTCTTACAATTCGTATGCGATCAAAACGTAGTTGGTGATGCTCAGGATGCCGGACGCCTGAGACACCTGGATCTTGTAGGTGTGCGTCGTCGCGGTGGCGCTCACGTCGAGGTAAGTCAAACCCATCGGAATCTGGCCGCCTGCGGACGTCGACCAGGACCACCTTGCGATCGCCGTGCCGTCCCTCACTAGGTAGATCGTGGGAACCTGACCGCCGCCTTCGCCCATGCTGGCCGCGCTCGCCGAGCCGTCGGGCTGCATCGACAGCATGACCGGCCGTCCCGTCGTCGTGATCGAAACCTAAATCGGGTTTACGTAGTCCTGCTGCGCCAGCGCTCCGGTCATCGAGGTCGCACCCGAGCTGGAGCTGGACTGCTGGCCGACCGTCGGGAGGGAGCCCTTCACGATCGGATTCGTTAGGAACGCTTGTGCGGATCCGTTTACCTGCGCCTTCAGTTGGTTCGTTCCGGTGTCCACCCAGATGTCGCCGTTCGAAGGCGCGGAGGGAGCAGCCTGGGGAACCAGGTTGATCGGGGGCGCGGCTCGCCGATCCCGTGAACGTACTGACGGACGGGCTCTGGATTACGGCCGAGACGTTGCCGGTGACGCTCAAGCCGCTCGCGGTGAAGTCGGCGATCTTGGTTCCTGAGATCGAAACCCCGAGGTCGCTCGCGCTAACCCGATAGAGGCCAGTACCGGTCTCGTTGGTGAACGAAATGGCAGGCCCAGCCGACGAACCATCCACCACGCGGATATGGTTACGGGGCGATGTCGTCTGTTATTGCTGAACGTTCATTCATTCTTAGGAAGCTTGGCTGCTCGGGGCGGTGCGGGGCAGCCGCGCCGGGGCGCGGCGGCACGATCTGCGGAGCGGTCGAGTCTCGACGCAGGCGGATCGAGGCAGCACATTGGGACCATGCCACCTGATGCGGGGAAAGCGATGTGCTTCTCATCGCGAAGAAGAAGCGCGCCGGCGACTGCCGTCGCCCCTCTTGACCCGGGCATCAGCGGGACCACCAATGAGGTGCCGACCATGTTTCTCCTCGTCGGCCACCAGTTCATCCGCCACCGCATTCGCATCTAGAGATCCGAGAAAGAGGGTGAAAACACGCCTTCGGCCATTGGCGTGCAGCAGGCCGGGTCGCGCGGGGGCGTTCGCGTGCGGATTTGGATGGCGGAGGGTTGCGCGCCGCTGGTACAGCCGAAGGCATCGAGTGTGTTTGCACCAAGACGCCGAGCGTGGAGGACTTCTTCACAGTCACTGGGCGCGTCGCTGTCAGAGGGACAGCGTAAAAGAGAAGGGCTAAATCTGCGGCTGCCTGTGGATATCCGTGAGCGAACGAGTTTCGCGGGCGTTTGACGGCGCGGGCGCGCGCCCGTACCCAAGGGATCGGGAAGGCAGGAACCCTGTGTACGTGTAGAGGGTCGCAGTCACGGAACTAAATCAGCGTCCTATAGCGGGGCACAAGGAGCGTGAATGGTGAACATTGAGGACGTACGACAGGCCGCGCTCGCAGTGTGGGATTGGGCGCGCGCCGGTACTGCGGTCTGGACGCTGATAATCGGAATCGTGGCTTGGCGGGAGCGCCGCAAGTTGCCGCCGAAACCGCCGCGCGGGGGATCGAAGTGATAGCCGGGTCTCACAGCCGGAGAGGGAGAAAGTTCTCCTTCCCACCCAACGATTCCGGGTTCAGGCTGGTTCTCACGGCCCATAAGGCACGAGCAAGCAGGCGCTATACAAGACGTGAGGAGCCACAAACGGTGCCTCGAAGCTATTACCCAAATGAGGATGGAGACAAAGATGATGACAAGAGACGTTTCAGAGGTGGTGTCCCGCGGGAAGGAGATTGTGGAGTTCTTTGCCTATTGCTTACCGATCGCTATCGGGTGGCTGGAGTTCGCCGAGCGGTTCAAGAGGTTCCGGAAGGGCAAATGAGCCGCGCACGGCGGAGGCCGAGTTTAACATGGGCATTCCCTTATGTTCGGCGGACAGGTTCGCTTTCGGTTAAGGCTTCGTGCGCGCCATGGCGGCCCGCTTCCGCGCTGCCAAGGCAATACACGCCGGATGACGCTTCAGCCGGTAGTGCATCGCCTGATGCGAAATGCCGATCCGCATGGCCCAACCTCGAACCGCATCGGCGATCCCATCATGCTCGATCATCCGGCCTGCACAGAGCTCGCAGGAGCGCCGTGGCGTCGCGTTCGTCGGGACCACGTAGACAGTCCGGCTGCAGCGACATCGGGCGAGCCACGCACCTCGCCGTGGCTCCAGCCAAGTTGCTCGACCAGGACGAGCTTCCCGCTCTTCTGGCCGGGGGCGCAGTGGGGCACATTCCTGCGGCGGCGATCCGCACAGATCGAGCGTCGGTCGACTGGGCAATTCCCGAGTGGTTTGGGAGAGTGGCCGCCCCCGGAATCGAACCGGGACGATCTTGCGATCGGTGGATTTTGAGTCCACTGCGTCTGCCTGTTCCGCCAGGCGGCCAGTTCCGCGCGTTCTATCATGCAGCAGTCGGCGGTGCTGCAAGACTCATGAAGGGCGTTTGCGCGGCGGCGGCAGATCGGTGCAGGTGCCGGCGAACACCTCCGCCGCGAGGCCCACCGACTCTCCCAGCGTCGGGTGCGGGTGGATGGTCTTGCCAATGTCCTCGGCGTCCGCGCCCATCTCGATGGCAAGGCCGATCTCGCTGATCAGATCGCCCGCCGAAACCCCGACGATGCCGCCGCCGATCACGCGGTGCGTCTTCTCGTCGAAGAGCAGCTTCACGAAGCCTTCGTCGCGGCCGTTGGCGATGGCGCGGCCACTGGCGGTCCAGGGGAAGACCGACTTGCCGAACTTCTGGCCCTTCAGCGAATCCTCGGTGGCGCCGGCCCAGGCGATCTCCGGATCGGTATAGGCGACCGAGGGAATCTGCCGCGCGTCGAAGGCCGACTTGTGCCCGGCAGCGACTTCCGCCGCGACATGCCCTTCGTGCGTTGCCTTGTGCGCGAGCATCGGGGCGCCGGCGATGTCGCCGATGGCGAAGATGTGCGGGACGTTCGTGCGCATCTGCTTGTCGGTGCGGATGAAGCCGCGCTCGTCCACCTTCACGCCCGCCTTTTCGGCCCCGATGCGCTTGCCGTTCGGGCTGCGACCGACCGCCACCAGCACCATCTCGTAGACCTGGGGCTCGGCTGGCGCATTCTCACCTTCGAATTTCACTTTAATGCCGCCCGACGTAGCCTTTGCCGAAACAGTCTTGGTTTTCAGCATGACTTTGTTGAAGC
>DASXHM010000136.1:0-3872 GCA_036488495.1 Myxococcales bacterium
GCGAAGACCTCACCCCGGCGAATGTCCAGATCGACCCCGTCCAACGCCGTGAAGGCGCCGTATTTCTTGCTGGCGCCGCGGAGGCGCACCGCTTCGTGCATGGTCGCGAGAAGATGCCACAGCGGAGCAGCCGGTGCGCGCGGCGCGCGGTTCGACTATGTTCCGGCGCCGTACCAGAAAGGACAGTTGCCATGGGCAATCGGTTGTTCGTCGGGAACCTGCCGTTCGACGTGGGCGAAGAGGACGTGCGGCACTTCATCGAGGGTGAAGGGCGCACGGTTTCTTCGGTGAAGATCGTGATGGACAAGGACACCGGGCGGCCGCGCGGGTTCGCGTTCGTCGACATGGGCTCCGACGAAGAGGCGAAAGCGGCGATTTCGGCGCTGAACGGCAAGGAGCTGAACGGGCGCGCGGTGGTGGTCAACGAGGCGCAGGAGCGCGGCGGCAAGTTTGCCGGCGGCGGAGGAGGCGGAGGGTTCCGCGGGACTCCGCACGGACGCGAGGACCAGCGCGGCGGCGGAGGAGGCGGCTTCGGCATCCGCGGTCAGAACATGCCGCGCGGCAGCCAGCGCGGCGGTGGGCGAGGCGGCACCCGCGGCTCTTGAAGCATCCCGCGCTGAAGACGCTGCAGGCGCAGATCGTCGAGTGTCGCGCTTGCCCGCGGCTGGTGGCCTGGCGCGAGGAGGTGGCGCGCGTGAAGGTGCGCCGCTTCCGCGAGTGGGATTACTGGGCGCGGCCGCTGCCGGGCTTCGGCGATGCGAAAGCGCGGCTGCTCATCGTCGGGCTCGCGCCTGCGGCGCACGGCGGAAACCGCACCGGCCGCATGTTCACCGGCGACCGCAGCGGCGACTTCCTCTTTGCGGCGCTGCACCGCATGGGCTACGCCAACCAGCCGAAGAGCGATCACCGCAATGATGGCCTCGCGCTGCGGGACGCCTTCATCACCGCGCCCGTCCGTTGCGCGCCGCCGGCGAACAAGCCGCTGCCGAGCGAGCTTCTGAACTGCAGCGTCTGGTTCGATCGGGAGGTCGCGTTCCTGAAGAACGTCCGGGTGGTGCTCGCGCTCGGCGCGATCGGCTGGAACGCGGCGCTCGTCCACTTCGTCCGGCGCGGCATCGCGCTGCAGAGCCCGCGGCCCAAGTTCGGGCACGGCGCGGAAGCGAAGATCGACGAGCGCCTGACGCTCCTCGGCTGCTATCACGTGAGCCAGCAGAACACGAACACGGGCAAGTTGACGCCGAAGATGATCGACGCGGTGCTGGCCCGGGCGAAGGAGATCGCGTGAACGGAGCTCCCGCAAAGAGACTCACCGGGAAGGTCGCCATCGTCACCGGCTCTTCGCGCGGCATCGGCAAGGCCATCGCCAAGGCGCTCGCGCAGGAAGGCGCGACGGTCGGCATCCACTACCTGCGCGGCCGCGAGCAGGCCGATCAGGTGGCGGGCGACGTCGAGCGCGCCGGAGCGCGGGTGGGGGTCTTCCAGGCCGACGTCTCGCGTCCGGAAGAATGCCACCGGCTGATCGAACAGGCGGGAAAGCAGCTCGGGCAGATCGACATCCTCGTCAACAACGCCGGCATGAACCGCGACCGCACGCTGCGCAAGATGTCGGCAGCCGAATGGGACGAGGTCATCTCAACCAACTTGAGCTCGGTCTTCCACTGCACCAAGGCCGCGCTCGAGCCGATGATCACCCGCGGCTGGGGAAGGGTGATCAACATCGCCTCCATCACCGGGCAGACCGGCGCGTTCGGCCAGTCGAACTATGCCGCCGCCAAGGCCGGGGTGATCGCGTTCACGAAGAGCGTCGCGCAGGAGCTCGCCAAGCACGGCATCACCGTCAATGCCATCTGCCCGGGCTTCGTCGACACCGACATGGTCGCCGGGCTTCCACAGCCGGCGAAGGAGCGCGCGAAGAGCCGCATTCCGCTCGGGCGCTTCGGCGATGCCGACGAGGTGGCCCGCCTGGTGCGCTTCCTCTGCACCGAAGGCGATTGGATCACCGGCGCGCAGCTCAACATCAACGGCGGCCAGTACATGTGAGCCGGCTTTACAGCCCCGGCCGCTCGTGACAGCAAAAGCCGCATGTTCGTGACCGCGAGCGACGGGATCCGCATCCACGTCGTCGAGCAAGGGCAGGGCGAACCCGTGCTGTGGCTGCAGGGGCTGAATGCGCCGGCAGCAGCCTGGGCGGTGCAGCTTGCGCACTTTGCCCAGACCCAGCGAAGCATCGCACCGGACGGCCGCGGGGTGGGGCAGACCGATGCGCCGCCCCCTCCTTACACGACCCGCGCGATGGCCGACGACGCGCTGCGAGTCCTCGATGCCTGCGGCGTCGAGCGGGCGCACGTGGTCGGGCTTTCGCTCGGCGGCGCGGTCGCGCAGGAGCTCGCTCTCGCGGCACCCGCGAGAGTGCGGTCGCTTGCGTTGCTCTCGACGTTCGCCTACCAGCCGCCGAGGAGCCGCGCGCTCCTTCAGGCCTGGCGCGCGCTGTACCCGTTAGCGCAAACGACGCCGGAACTGCGGCGCGCTTGGGAGCTGCAGGCGTACTCCTGGCTGTTCACCGATTCGTTCTGGCGCGGAGACTCGAACGTGCGGGCGGCGCTGAAGTTCGCGCAGACCCAGCCCGCGCAAACCATCGAAGGTTTCCAGGGGCAATGCGACGCCGCGCTTTCGCACGACACCCGCGCGCGGCTGCCGGCGCTCGCCGTCCCGACCGTGGTGGTGCACGGAGCGCTCGACCAGCTTTCACCGCTCGCGAACGGCGAAGAGCTCGCCAAACTGATCCCGGGCGCCGAGCTGGTCGTCCTGCCGAACGTAGGGCACGCCGTGAACATCGAGGCTCAGCGAGCAGTCAATCAGGCATTGCGCCTCACATGGAGACGTTCATAGCCTGACGTTCCCTCGCGCTACCCACAGGTGGCACACCAATTGCTCACTCCACCCATCAGAACGGCCTGGATTAGGTCAGGTCGGAAACTTTGACCGGGTAATGTTCACGAACGACCGGTCGATTCGGGTGAGGGGTGTCAATGTCGCAGCGACCAAACCAGGTGCTCGTCATCGACGACGACGAAGCAGCGCGCGAAATTCTCGTCGAGTTGCTCGGGCGCATCGGCTACCACGCATTCGCGGCGGCGGACGGTAAGGCCGGGCTCGAATGGCTGGCAGGTGCAGCCGCTCCGCCTCAGGCGGTGCTGCTCGATCTCCGGATGCCGGGGCTCGACGGCTTCGAAGTCCTGCGGCGCTATCGGGAAGAGGGCGGCAACGCGCCGGTGATCGCGCTCTCGGCCATGGACGAGAAGGCCGCCGTGGTGAAGGCGATGCGGCTCGGCGCCAGCGACTACCTGGTGAAGCCCATCGAGCCGGATGAGCTGAAGCAGGCGATCGAACGGTGCTCGCAAGCGCGCCCGCAGACAGTGGAAGAGA
Source organism: Myxococcales bacterium (assembly GCA_036488495.1). Lineage (GTDB taxonomy): Bacteria > Myxococcota > Myxococcia > Myxococcales > 40CM-4-68-19 > 40CM-4-68-19. Next base: position 3,427 of record DASXHM010000136.1, read on the forward strand.
GCATCGCGGCGCCCATTCCGGCGGTGCGTCCGCCGGAGCCCGCCATCGTCGCTTCCAGGCCGCCGGCGTTCAACGCGGGTGACGGCGCCCGCCGCGGGGCGCCGCAAGAATTCGTCGCTTCCAGCCCGGCCATGCTCGGCATCTGGGACATGGTGGACCGCGTCGCGGAGACCGATGTGCCGGTGCTCATCCGCGGCGAGAGCGGCGTCGGCAAGGAAGGAATCGCCCGCACTTTGCACGAGCGCTCTCCGCGCCGCGGGAAGCCGTTCGTCAAGATCAACTGCGCGGCGTTGCCGGCGGAGCTCCTCGAGAGCGAGCTGTTCGGCCACGAGCGCGGCGCCTTCACCGGCGCCACCAGCGAGAAGCCGGGCAAGTTCGAGCTGGCCGACAAGGGCACCATCTTCCTCGACGAAATCGGCGAGATGCACCCGGCATTGCAGGCGAAG
>DASXHM010000193.1:0-2442 GCA_036488495.1 Myxococcales bacterium
GATCTTGTCCGCCGGCGCCGAGATGTAATAGCCGCCCGAGGCAGCCAGGTTCCCCATCGAGACCACCACCTTCTTGCGCGCCTTGATGCGCTTGATGGCGTCGTAGATCTCCTGCGAGGGCGCGACCGCGCCGCCCGGCGAATCCACCCGCAGGACGATGGCGCGGATGTCGTCGTCCTTCTCGTACTTCTTGAGCAGCTTGACGATCTTGTCCGCATCGACGCCCGGCGTCTCGCCGATGGTGCCCTTCGCCTCGACGATGCCGATGCGCGCCCCGACCGAGGTTTCGCTCTCCAGGCTGACGCTTCCGCCGGCCGTCTTCACCGTCGACCAGGCGAGATACATGAAGCCGAAGAGCACGGCGAAGAGGCCGCCGAAGATCACCGCGAGCACGACCGCCGCGCGCTTGTCCAAACCGTCTTCTCCGTCGCCACCGCAAGTGGCGTTGTGGCCTTCGAGAGACGCGCTTGCTACCACTCGCAACTCTCCCGTACAAGCGCCATCCCATGCCGTTCCGCCGGCTCCTGACCGCGCTCCTGACGCGGGTTCCTTTCGCGCGCGGCGCGATTTTCTGCGACCAGGAAGGCGAGTCGGTCGAGCTGGCCATCGCGGACCTGCGGCTCTCGGAGTTCGAGCTGAAGGTGTTCGGCGCCCAGCTCGCGGCGGCGTTCGTGGCTCTCGACGCGAGCGCGCGGCAGCGCGGCGCGGGCGGGTTCGTGGAATTGCGGCTCGCCAGCTCCAAAGGGGCGCTTTTGTCCTGCGCATTGCCGGACGGGTACTACGTGCTGCTGGTCCTCGAGCGCGGGTCAGCCGCGGCAGGCTTCGAGCTGCGCCGGACCGCGCGGGAATTGGCGGCGGAGCTGGCGTAGCCCACGCCCGCAACAGGGGTTGGTCCCGGCACCATGCCGACGCCGCGGCACGCGCTATTCGCCAGCGCGCCCGTTGCGGAGCGCGTACTTCACCAGCGCGCGCAGATCGGGCTGGTCGGCGTCGAGCGTCAGCCCGACGCCCTTCGCGCCTTTCGGCCCCACTACCCCGCTCCAGCGCGACTGCTCCTGCACTCCTTCACCGTCGAAGTCGAGGAGCAGCGGCTCACGGCCGTCCACCTCGGTCGCGGTGCGCAGATAGTCGAGCGCAACCTTCTGCGCATCCGGGCCCTGCACCGCGAAGACGGCGAACCCGGCGAAGTTGAGCGCGGCGACCCGCTTGTCGAAGACCGGCTGCACCTCGTGCGCCGAAGCGAGCACCGCCACCTTCGGCTTCGTCACTCCCTCCGGCATCCACATCCAGGCCACACCGGACGGCACCTTCACGAGCGTAGCCCGGGGAATGGCGTCGCGCGGGAGCCCCGGACGCGGACTGCGGGTGAGCCGCAACGCCTGGCCGTAGCCGAGGCGAAGCTCCCAGATGTCGGTCGTGTCGTTGGCGAGCCGCCACCCGAAGAAGAGCCGCTCGCTGGTGCGATCCCAGAGAATCGGCGGTTCGCTGGCGTCGCTCTTCGCCAACGCCCCGGAAGGCGGCGCGGCAAGGGGCTGCGGCCGGAGGCTGGGAAGATCGAGAAGCGAGAACAACGTCTCGCCGCCCGACTCGACCGCCACCACCAGGCGATGTCCGTCGTCGCTGACCGCAAAGGCGCTCAGCTCCCCGGCAGCCGGCACGTACATGGTCTTGCGGGTGCGGTTCGCGATGGTGAGCAGATCGACGCCGGCCTTCTGCCGCCCTTGGTCGGTCCAGACGTAGATGTTCTTGTTGTCGGGCGTGTAATGCGGCAGCCGGTATCGGCCCGGCTCCGGCGTGAGCTTCATCGCGCGGGTCGAGCCGAGATCGATGCTGTACACGACCTCGCCGTCGCCCCGCTTCGAGGTGGCGAGCAACGAGCGCTGATCGGGCGAGATCGGCCCCAACGAGATGAGGCCCTTCATCGCATCCTCGAGCGGCACGGTGTCCTTGGGAATGACTGCTTTCGCGGCGGGCGGCGGCGGAGACAGTTCGGCCATCTTGTGCGTGTCGAGGGCGTAGGCCCGCAGGGTGGCTTTTCCACCGTCGACGGTGGCGTAGTAGAGGCGCTTGCCGTCGCGGCTGAAACCGCCCCAGAGCTGATCGCCCGGGCCGTCGACTTCCACCGGTGCGTCGCCCTGCTCGTCGACGATCAACAGGCGATGATGGCCGCTGCGCATCGCCAGGACGAGGAGCTCCTTGGCCGGTCCGGGCACCCAGCGGACCGCTCGCACGCCTTCCGGCTCGTCGGTGAGCTGGGTCGGATAGCTCCCGTCCGCCGCCATCGACGCCGCCTGGCGCGTGCCGAACAGCGTGGTCAGGAAGGCGACCCGCGTGCCGTCCGTCGAGGGTGCGGGCGACCATGCCTGCGCCACCGAATCCAGGTGGTGGATCCGCAGCGCGAGATCGTCCGGTGCGACACACAAGAGCGCCATGAGAGCGAGC
>DASXHM010000228.1:0-1529 GCA_036488495.1 Myxococcales bacterium
TGCGATCCTTCGGGATCGTCGGACCAGTCGAGAAGACGACGCTCCCGCCGCTGCGCATCTGGTTGCCGCGCAGGTCGGTAAGCCCCGGCAGCAGCGTCACCGTGTAGGCCGTGTTGGGCCGAAAGCCTCGGCGCGGCCGCACATCGATCCGGCTGCGATGCCAGAAGACGCGCGACTCCCCGTCCGACGGCGATACGAGGAAGTAGTTCCCCACTTCCTGCGCACCGCTCCCGCGGTCGTTGATCGTCTCGTCGAAGTAGAAGCTGGCATAGCGCGCCGCGACGTTGATGGCGTTGCTGTCGGGGGTGATGCGCACCAGCTTCGGCGGCGTGACGTCCACCGGACCGCCTGGCGGCGGCGAGGCGGACGCGCATGCCACGAGACCGAGCACCACCGCTGGACGCGCGATCAACCCGCGCCGCACAATTCCTCGATGCGGGCGCGGAGCTGATCGCGCCGCGTGCTCCATTCCGTCCGCTTTGCGCGTTCCGCCTCGATCACCTGCGACGGCGCGCGCTCGATGAACCCGGGGTTCGCAAGCCGGCCCTCGAGCGACGCAAGCTGCTTCTCGAGGCTCCCAAGCTCGCTCGTGAGACGCGCGCACTCCTTCTTCACGTCAATCAGCCCTTCGAGCGGCACCACGAGCTCGGTGCCGCCGGGGAGGATGACGCTTGCCCCCTTGGTCTCCGGCGCACCCTCGAGAAATGCGAGCGCGGTTCGCGATAGCCGAGCAATGAGAGAAAACTCATGCTCCAACACCGCGCGGCGCTGCGGAGTGGCGACGCAGAACGCCTCGATCGTCTTGCCCGGCGGCACGTTGTACTCCGCGCGCACGCGGCGCATCGCCTCGACGACGTCCTTCACCAGCTCGAAGTCGCCGGCGCGGGCGTCGGCGGCGCGATCGGCGCGCGGCTCCGGCCAACTCGCCGTGGCGAGGAAGGTGCCGTCCACGTGGCCGGGCAGCCGCTGCCACAGCGCTTCGGTGATGTATGGAACGATCGGGTGCAGCAGGCGGAGCGCCCGGTCGAACACGTGCACGAGCACCGAGCGCGCCACCTGCTGGTCGGCGCCCGGCGTCTGCAGCCGCGTCTTGATGGCCTCGAGATACCAATCGGCAAGCTCGTTCCAGACGAAGCGGCGCGCCGTCTCGGCGAAATCATTGAGGCGAAGGCCGGCCGTCTGCTCGTCGGCGAGCCAGACGCCGCGCGGCCCCGGATTGACCGGCCCCAATGCTCGATCGGCTTCCCGCACGGCCGCATCCAGTCGTTCGAGGATCCATGCATCCGCGCGGGTCAACTCCGTGGGCGCGACCTCGGCAAACGGGCGCACCTCGCCGCTGCCGACGTTTGCGAGAAGGAAGCGGCCGATGTTCCACAGCTTCGTGGCGAAGTTGCGTCCAGGTGCGAAGGTCTTCTCGAGATCGGCGGGATCGAGGAAGACGTCGGCGCCGAGGCCCATCCCGGCGATGAGCGTGTAGCGCAATGCATCCGCGCCATAGAGCGCGATGACGTCTTGCGGGTCGATGCCGT
>DASXHM010000241.1:0-3574 GCA_036488495.1 Myxococcales bacterium
CCGGCGAGAACGCCGACGTAGCAGGTGACGATCAGCGCCGCCGAAGTGGTCAACTCGGGGCGCTCGCCGCGGCGGATGACCTGCCAGTTCATCAGGGTGAGGAGAACGCCGACGAGGCCCAGGCTGACCAGCGCATACGCCTGGCCCATGACGCCGCCGAGCGCTCCCAAGAGCGCCGCGAAGCCGAAGGTGCGCAGGCCGGCGTCCTTCTGCCGCCACTCGCGCTCGAGGCCCACGAAGAGCCCGAGCCCGAGCGCGAGCCCGAGGCGGAACACCGCCAGGATGTGCGGGAACGGCTCTGCTGCGAAGAACTCACTGCCCACGTCCGTCACCTCGTTGTCACCGATCCTTGTAACGCGCCTGCGTGCTAGAAGAGGCGCCTTTTCGACGGAGCCGGCTTTGCCGGCGACGGGCGGAGCGCGAAAGCGCGCCTTGGAGGAGGAGCACTTCGATGGCGAAGACCGTGATCGAGGGCGCGGCTGGGTTGAAGGCGCTGGTGGGCAAGGACATCGGCGTCACCGAGTGGAAGACGATGACCTTCGAGGCCATCGAGAAGTTCGCCGACGCGACCGGCGACCACCAGTGGATCCACGTCGACAAGGAACGGATTGCGCGCGAGTCGCCCTACAAGAAGCCCATCGCCCACGGCTACTTCACCGTCTCGCTCATCGCCGGCTTGTTCTTCGAGCTGGTCGAGCTGAAGGGCTTCGGCATGGTCATCAACTACGGGCTCAACAAAGTGCGCTTTCCGGCGGCGCTCAAAGAAGGGCAGCGCTACCGGCTGAGCTGCAAGCTGGGCGAGGTCAAGGACGTGCAGAATGCGCAGGAGGGCCTGATGCTCTGCGCGGTCGAGATCGAGGGCGAGCAAAAGCCGGCCTGCGCCGCCGAGGTCGTCTTCCGCTTCTACGCGAAGTAGCCGTCCGTGCCGGCGCGCGAGTACAACTTCGACGGCCTGGTCGGCCCGACCCACAACTACGCGGGGCTTTCGCCCGGGAACGTGGCGTCGATCTCGAACCAGGGGCAGGCCGCGAACCCGCGCGGAGCGGCCCTGCAGGGACTCGCCAAGATGCGCTTCGTCGCCTCGCTCGGGGTGGGCCAGGCGGTGCTGCCTCCGCATGAGCGCCCGAGCTTGCGCACGCTGCGCCGGCTCGGCTTTCGCGGCAGCGATGAAGAGGTGATTTCCAAGGCCGCGGCAGATCCGGACGTCGGCGACCAGCTCTTGCGCATCAGCTCCAGCGCGGCGGCGATGTGGACCGCGAATGCGGCGACCGTCGTGCCCTCGTCGGATGCCGCCGACGGAAGGCTCCATCTCGTCCCGGCGAACCTGACCGCGATGTTTCACCGCTCGCTCGAGGCGGAGACGACAGCTCGCGTGCTGCGCGCGATCTTCGCAAGCGACCAGCACTTCGAAGTCCATCATCCGCTCCCCGGCGGCGCGCACTTCGCCGACGAAGGCGCGGCGAATCACACGCGGCTCTTCGGGAACGGTCCGGCGGTGCATCTCTTCGCCTGGGGCAGGCGCGCGTTCGGCGGGGCGTCCGCTGCGGGAGAGCCGTCGCGGTATCCGGCCCGACAAACGCGCGAGGCCTCGCATGCGCTGGCGCGAATCGGCCAGGTGCAGCCCGGGCGCGCGCTCTTTCCGCAGCAGCATCCGCTCGGCATCGACGCGGGGGCCTTCCACACCGACGTGCTCGCGGTCGGCACCGGCAACGTGCTCCTGCTGCACGAGCACGCGTTCGTGCAGCCGCAGGAGCTGCTCGCAAAATTGCGCGAGCTCGTAGGGCCTTCGCTCTTCTCGGCGGTCGCGAGCGAGGCGGAGCTGCCGGCCGTGAAAGCGGTGTCGGCGTATCCATTCAACTCGCAGCTCCTCGCGCTGCCGGATGGAAGCATGGTCATCGTCGCGCCGCAGGAGTCGCGGGAGGAGCCGAGCGCGCGGGCGTTCTTGGACCGCGTGGTCGCTGCGGGAGGGCCGGTCCGGACGGTGCACTACCTCGACCTGCGGCAGTCGATGCAGAACGGGGGCGGGCCGGCCTGCCTGCGCCTGCGCGTCGTGCTGAGCGATGCCGAGCGCGCGGCGGTGGCGGCCCGGGTTTTTTGGGACGAGACCTTGGGGCAGGATCTCGAGGCCTGGGTGCGCCGCAACTATCGCGACCACCTCACGGCGACCGACTTGGCCGACCCGCAGCTCGCGCGGGAGACGCTGCGGGCGCTGGACGAGCTGACGCAGATCCTGAAGCTCGGCAGCGTCTACGACTTTCAGTCGTGAGACGCTGCCGACGCGAGGCGCGTGGGTGGAGTCGGAGCCTCGAGGGCCCAGGCCCCGGCGAGGGCTCAGGCCCGGACGCGCGCTACGGCTGCGCAGGCTCGGTGCGGACCAGCTTCCCGTCCGGCGACACCAGGTACTCGCCATCCGCGCAGCTCAGGTCGAACAGCCCATCCTCGCGCAGCGTGATCGACTTCGGGCGCTTGCGGGTGATGATCTCCAGCGCGTCGTTCTGGATGGTGAGCGTGCTCTGCGGGCCTTGCGCCTCGTTGCCGGTCGGCGTGCCCCAACTGTCGGCCCCGGCGGGCGGCGCCGGATCGGTCATGGGCGGCAGGCCTCCGGCAATGCCGTTGTTCCGCGTGTTGTCGATGCTCGGATTCGGCTGGGTGTTCGGAGTCTGCTGGACCGTGACCATCGGGGGCGCAGCGCCGCCGCCGTTCAGCTTCGCCATCGGCCGATCCAAGGGCGACGGTGACGGCAACGGCGACGGGGCGAGCCGCGGATACTGCGGCCCGACCGGAATGCGCGCGATCCGATCCTCGCTCGCCTGGGCCTTGCGCAGGGCGTCGACGCCGGGCCGCAGATCGTTCGGCGAAAGGTTGGCGCCGCCGTCGATCAGCGCTTCCGCGAGCTCGCCCGCGGAGCGCGCAGCGTCGGCGCGCAGATGCCCCGCGCGATCGAATTCCTGCGCCAGCCGCGGGTCGTTGTCCTCGCGCATCAAGTCGGCGACGGTGTCGCGAATCCAGGTGCCGCGGTCGATGGCCTGGAGCAGCTTCGTCAATTCCTTGCGCGCGCGATCCATCGAGGCCTGATCGCGGCCCGAGCGGATGCGCTCGAGCTGCCTCGCGTTCGGGCGCGAATCGACCGCCTGCTGCGCCCACATGTCCTGCCGCATCACCTGCCGCATGACGTGGTTGTCCGGTGCCCCCTGGTCGCCGTGGACGACCACGGTGCCGCCTGCGATGCAGCCGCCGCACAACATCAAGAGCAGAAAAGATGCCTTCGCCATGACCGTTCCTTCTCCTTCTGCGCCGTCGCCGAAAGTCTTGCCTGGCCTGCCGGACGGGTTTCTTTGCTGCTGCAAAGTCTCGCGTGGCACGCCTTCGACACACGGGAGTCGCGTTCGGCCACGCCACACAGTAGAACGGCGGGCGGAGGAAGACATTCAATGCTCGCTCTCATGGCGCTCTTGTGTGTCGCACCGGACGATCTCGCGCTGCGGATCCACCACCTGGATTCGGTGGCGCAGGCATGGTCGCCCGCACCCTCGACGGACGGCACGCGGGTCGCCTTCCTGACCACGCTGTTCGG
>DASXHM010000349.1:0-13933 GCA_036488495.1 Myxococcales bacterium
GATCGTCGGCGCGGCCATCACGCTGCGGGTGGTGATCCGGCCGGTGCGCGAGCTGATCCGCGCCACCGAAATCATCGTCCGCGACGGCGATCTCACCCAGCCCATCCACGTCCGCTCGCGCGACGAATTGGGGCAGCTCGCGGCATCTTTCTCCGCGATGGTGCAGAAGCTCCGCGCGGTGCTCAACAACTTGCGCGGCGCCAACGATACGTTGTCCAGCTTGATGAACGAACTGCGCCGGCTCTCCGACGAGCAGGCGCAGAACGCGAGCCAGCAGGCGGCGGCGCTGCAAGAGACGCACGTCACCGCGCAGGAGATCCGGCAGACCTCGCGGCTCGCGGCAGAGAAGGCCGACCACGTGCTGCAGGACGCCGAGCGCGCCGACCAGGTCTCGCGCAAGGGCGAGCAGGCCATCGAACGCAGCCTCTCGGGCCTCACCGACATCCGCGCCCAGGTGGACGAGATCGCCGGCCGCATCCGCGAGCTGAGCACCCGCGCCGCGCAGATCGCCGGCATCACCGAAACGGTCAAAGACCTGGCCGATCAATCGAACATGCTGGCCTTGAACGCGGCCATCGAAGCGGTGCGCTCGGGCGAGCACGGCAAGGGCTTCGCGGTGGTGGCCCGCGAGATCCGCGCGCTCGCCGACCAGTCCATCGCGGCCACCCGCCGGGTCGGCGAAGTCTTGAGCGACATCGGCGGCAGCATCACCAAGGTCGTCGCCATCACCCAGGCGGGCTCGCAGCGGATCGAAGCCGGTCTCGAGCAGGTGCGCGCGTCAGGGAAAAACCTGGAAGAGCTGTCCGGCATCGTGCGCGAGAACTCCGCCTCCGCCCGGCAGATCGCCGCCGCGGTCAGCCAGCAGAACGCCGGGGTGACGCAGGTGTTCGAGGCGATGAGCGACCTGACCCGGATGATGAGCGACACCATGCGCAGCATCGAAGCCACCAACGAAGCCGCGAGCAAGCTGGGCGTCGTCTCCTCCGGAGCGGCGGAAGCGGTGAAAGGATATCGGGTATGAGCAAAGCGGATCGGCTGCGGCAGCTCCACGAAGACTTTCTCGTCCTGCCCAATGCCTGGGACGCAACCAGCGCGCGGATGATCGCCCGCGCGGGCGCTACGGCCATCGCCACTTCCAGCGCGGGAGTTGCCTACGTCTTCGGCTATCCGGACGGCGGGAGGATCTCGCGGGCGGAGATGCTCGACATGGTACGCCGCGTCGCATCCGCGGTGGCTTTGCCGGTGACGGCCGACATGGAAGCCGGCTACGGCGACGCGGGCGAGACTGCGCGGCTCTCGCTGGAGGCGGGTGCGGTGGGGATGAACCTCGAAGATGCAGCTCCGGACGGATCGCTCTTTTCGCTGGAGAGCCAGGTGGAGCGCGTCCAGGCGGTGCGGGCGGCGGTGGGTCGCGGGTTCATCTTGAATGCGCGCACCGATGCCTATGCGGCGCCGGGGATTGCCGACCGCCTGGGCGAGTCGGTGAAGCGCGCCAACGCCTACCTCGCCGCCGGGGCCGATTGCGCGTTCGTGCCCTTCGTCTTCGACGTGCAGCAGATCGAAGAGCTCGCGCGGCAGATCAAGGGGCCGTTGAACGTGCTCTACGGGGCTGCGTCGCCGCCCTTGTCCGAGCTGAAGCGCATCGGTGTGCGGCGGGTGAGCGTCGGTTCGGGAATCGTACGGGCCGCCTACACGTACGCGGAACAGGCTGCGCGCGAGCTGTTGACGCAAGGCACCTGCCAGGCGCTGAAAGGCGCCATCACGTATGCGCAGCTTCAAGAGCTTCTCGCCTGATGCTTCGCCGGCTGTCCATCGCGCTCCTGCTCGCGGGCTGCACGAGCGCGGCGTCGGGGACGTTCGACGGCGGGTCGTGCGCGGCGGCGGATTGCGCGGCACTGCCGGCGCCGACGCTGATCGAAGCGCACGCAGGAAATGGCTTTCTGCTCGCGCGCTGGACGCAAGGGGCTGCGAATGTGACCGGCTACACGGTGGTCGCCGCGCCTGCTTCCGGCACGCCGCAGGTCTTCCACACCGCCGAGACCAGCCTCTTGGCGACCGGGCTCGAGAACGGAACTGCGTACTCGGTCACGGTTGCGGCGGTCGTGGCCGGAGGGACCGGGCCTTCGTCCGCCGCCATCAGCGTCACGCCGGCTGCGACCTGCGCGCGGTCGTTCGCGCTCCACCGCACCTACGCCACCTTGGCTTCGCCCGGGATGGTGGCGATGGGCGACTTCGACCAGGACGGCTTTCTCGACGTGGCGGTGACGCAAGCGGGCGGCGTCGGCGTGTTCATGAACGACCGCACCGGCACCTTGTTGCCGCGCACCGATCGGGCGCTTTCCGCCACGCCCACTTCGCTGGTCAGCGCGGACTTCAACTTCGACGGACTCTTCGACCTGGCTGCGGGCGGCGCCGCCACCTCGGTTCTGTACAGCGACGGCGGCGTCGTCGACATCGGCGGGAGCAGCTCGATGCTCGCTGCAGCGGACGTGAACCTGGACGGTGTTCCGGATCTCGTGTTGGGTGGAACGACGCCGCAGGTCGCGCTCGACGATGGCGACGGCGGCTTCGGGCCGGCGCAATTGATTCCCGGCGCCGCTGCGGCAACGCTGATCGCCGCAGGCAACTTCGACACCGATGGGCTGGCGAGCCTCGCGGTTGCGAGTCCCGGCGCGGCGTCATTCCAAGTTCTCGGCAATCCCGGCGACGGTGGAGTCTTCGTGACGCCGGTTTCCTATCCGCTGTCAGCGGCGCCGCTCTGGATTGCGGCCGGAGATTTCGATGGCGACGGCCTCGTCGATCTCGCCTTTCCGGCCGCGAACGGCCAGATCTTGATTCACCCCCAGCAGGCAGTGGACGGTGGGTTCGGTGTCGAAACGCAGGTCGCGTCGGGGACACTGCCGGCGTTTCTCGCCGCGGTGGACGTCGACCTCGACAACCTCGACGACCTCGTCTACACCGCGCCGTCGCAGAACCGCCTTGGCGTCCTCTTGCACGGCGCGGACGGCGGATTCGCGGCTCCGCTGTTGTTCCCGACCGGGGGCGCACCCGCCTCGGTCGCGGCCGGCGATTTGAACGGCGACGGGCTTCCGGACCTGGTCGTCGCGAACAGCGCCGACAACACCGTCAGCGTCTTCATCAACGTCTGCGCGCAGTGACAAAAGCCGTTGCTGCGGTTTCGGGAGCGAGCTTCAGCGGCTTGCGTTCGGCGCGCCGCCGGTCGACTCACCCTTGGTGACGCCGAGGTACGTCAAGAGGAACGCGTCGTCATAGGCCACGTCGTGCAGCCGGTCGTACCTTCCGCTCGCGCCGCCGTGTCCCGCCGGGTCCATCTTGATGTTGAACAGGAGCGGATTGGAATCGGTCTTGGTGGCGCGCAGCTTCGCCACCCACTTCGCCGGCTCCCAATACATCACCTGGCTGTCGTTGTAGCTCGAGCGGACGAGCATGATCGGATACGCCTTCGGCTCGACGTTGTCGTACGGGCTGTACGAGCGCATGTAGCGGTAGGCCGGCTCCTCCTTTGGATTCCCCCACTCTTCGAACTCGCCCACCGTCAGCGGCAGCGATTCGTCGAGCATGGTGTTGATCACGTCCACGAACGGCACCGAAGCGATGGCCACCTTGAACAAGTCCGGCCGCATGTTGAGGACCGCGCCCATCAACAGGCCGCCGGCGCTGCCTCCGGCGATGGCCAGCCGATCCTTCGCCGTGTAGCCCTCGCCAGTCAGATATTCGGCCGCGGCAATGAAATCGCTGAAGGTGTTCTTCTTGTTCATCATCCGCCCGGCGTCGTGCCATTTCTTGCCCATCTCGCCGCCGCCGCGGATGTGGGCAATGGCGCAGGTGACGCCGCGATCGACGAGCGAAAAGCGCTCCTGCGAGAAGAAGTCGGGGATGGAGATGCCATAGGAGCCGTAGGCATAGAGATAGAGGGGGCTCTTGCCGTCGCGCGCGACGCCTTTCTTGTGCACGAGCGCAACCGGAATGCGCACCCCGTCCTGGGCGGGCGCCCAGACGCGCTCCACCTCGTATCGCGAGGGATCGTAATTCGGCACCGGCACCTGCTTCACCAGGGTCCGCGCGCCGGTCTTCATGTCGTAATCGTAGACGGCCGGCGGCGAGACCAGCGATTGATAATTGATGCGATAGGCCGATTGGTTGAACTCCTCGTTCCGGTCCGGGCTTACGTGATAGTCGGGCTCGGGAAACTGGAGCCGCCGCGTGCCGCCGTGGCGCAGGTCCATGATGGTCACCTGCGGCAGCCCGCCTTCGCGCTCGTAGCGCACCACCCAATCCTTGAAGACGTCGATGTCGAGCAGCATCACGTCGTCGCGATGGGGGACGATCTCCTTCCAATGCTCCTTGCCGGGTGACGACAAGGGCGCAGTCACCAGCCGGAAATTCCTGCCGCCCACCAATGCTGCGCGCATGCGCGCTCCGCCCGTCGCCGGCAAAGCCGGCTCCTGCGAGTTGGTGCGGATGTAGAGGAGCCCGCCTCCCTCGTCGGCGTAGTATTCGTGGTCCTTCTCGCGCGGCTGCACGAGCGTCATCCGCGCCGAGCGATCGTCCGCGCGGAAGAAACGCACTTCGCTCGCGGTGTGGCTGGCCGAGACCAGGAACAAGAGCTTCTTGCTGCGGGAACGGCCGAGGTCGAGGCCGAACATCTCGTCCTTCTCCTCGAAGACGAGGTCGTCCTTGCCGGCGCCGCCGCCGTTTGCGCGGGCCTCGCCGGCCGGGGCCGAAAGCGTATGCCGCCAGAGCTGGTTGGCGCGCTTGGTCGTCGCGTCTTCGGTCACGTAGAAGAGCGTCTTGCCGTCGGCCGTCCAACTGAAGGAGTCGACCCGGGCGATCTTCTCCGGGCGGTCCGCGCCGCTGCGCAAGTCCTTGACGTGCAGGTCGTACTGGCGAAACCCGGTGTCGTCGATCGAGTACGCGAGCAGGCTTGCGTCGTCGCTGACCACCCATTGCCCGAAGCCGAGAAACTTCTTCCCCCGCGCGAGTTGGTTCACGTCGAGCAGCACCTGTTCCGGCGCGCTCAACGAGCCCTGCTTTCTGCAGAGGATGGGATACTGCAGGCCCTTTTCGGTGCGCGTGTAATAGAAGAAGCCGTCCTTTCGGAACGGCGCGCTGACGTCCGTCTCCTGCACGCGGGAGAGCATCTCGCCGTACAGCTTTTCCTGCAGCGGCCTGGTCTTCTCCATCATCGCATCGGCGTAGGCGGCTTCTGCTTTCAGGTATTGCTCGACTTCGGGCGTTCCTTTGTTGCGCAGCCAGAAGTAATCGTCGACGCGCTTGTCACCGTGGACGGTGACATCCTTCGGCTCTTTCTTGGCGACCGGCGGCTGCAGCCCCGCCGGGTGTGCGGACGCTGACCGCTGCGCCGCGGCGGCTGGCGCCGGAGCAGTCGCCCCCTCCGGGGCGGGTTTGAGCGGCGCAGAGGACGCGCAGGCGACGAGGCAGAAAAAAAGCGCCAACGGCTTTCGGGCGAAAAGGGCCATGCCATTTCTTACCAGCTACTGCGCACGCGCGTTGGACGGCGTCCCGATCGCGGCGGCGAACCTATCGACGATGGTAGACGGAGGCGAACTTCGGTGCGCTGCTCTTTCCGAGCGTCAGCGTGTCGCCGTCGACTTGCACGCGATCGAAGGAGTCATCCCCGCTGGGAGAGTGGAAGACGAGCTCGCTGGACGTCCCGGTGACGGTGAAGTGGTTGTCCAGCCTCAAAGACACGGCAGTGCTCTCCCCGTCGCCGGATACGCTGCCGTCGACGTCATGCACGGTGAAGGTGCTCGCAGTGTCGACGCCGTTTTGGTCCCAAGTGCCGGCCAATCCCGAGCCGCCACATCCGGTCGCGACCAGAGCCCACAATAGCCAGGTACGCATCGCTAGACCTCCGCGCCTGGACGCTACCTCGGCGCGTCAAACCGCGCAATCCGCGCGCGGTCAGGCGAATTCAATCCCTTGCGCGAGCGGCAGGTCGCGGCCGAAATTCACCGTCGAGGTCTGCCGGCGCATGTAGCTCTTCCAGGCGTCCGAACCGGACTCGCGGCCGCCGCCGGTGGCTTTCTCGCCGCCGAACGCGCCGCCGATCTCCGCGCCGCTGGTGCCGGCGTTGACGTTGGCGATGCCGCAGTCGGAGCCGGCAGCCGAGAGGAACTTTTCCGCGGAGCGGAGGCTGTCGGTGAAGATGGCGCTGGAGAGTCCCTGCTCGACCGCGTTGTGCGCGGACAGCGCTTCGTCGAGATCGCGCACTTCGAAGACGTAGAGAATCGGCGCGAAGGTCTCTTCCCGGGCGATGGGGAAGTCGCGGTCGGGCGCGGCGATCAGCGTAGGCTCGACAAAATTGCCCGGCCGCGAGAGCACCCGCCCGCCGAAGAGCACCTTGCCACCCTGCTCCACCGCGGACGCCACCGCGCGCCGATATCGCTCCACCGCCGCCTTGGTCACGAGCGGTCCGAGCAGCACGCCCTCGTCCAAGGGCGGCCCGATCCGGACGGTTCCATACGCCGCGACGAGCCGCTCGACGAGCTTCGCGGCAATCCCCTTCTGCACGAACAGCCGCCGGGTGGTGGTGCAGCGCTGTCCGGCCGTGCCCACCGCGCCGAAGGTGATGGCGCGCACCGCCAGCTCGAGGTCCGCGTCGTCCAGCACGATGATGCCGTTGTTGCCGGACAGCTCGAGGAGCGATCGCCCGAACCGCTGCGCGACCCGGACGCCGACTTCGCGGCCGGCAGCCGTCGAGCCGGTGAATGAAATCAACGGCAGCCGGGCGTCTTCGGCCATCCAGACGGCCGCTTCCGCGCCGCCGGGGACGAGCGTGAACACGCCGGCCGCGTCATGGGCGGCTGCGGCTTCGTCGCAGAGCGCCTGCACCGCGAGGCTGCAGCGCGGAGTCAACGGCGACGGCTTCCACAGGCAGACGTCGCCGCACACCGCCGCCAGCGCCGCGTTCCACGACCAGACCGCCACGGGAAAGTTGAAAGCGCTGACGATGCCGGCGGGCCCGAGCGGGTGCCACTGTTCCATCAGCCGGTGGTGCGGCCGCTCCGAGGCGATGGTGAGCCCGTGGAGTTGCCGCGAAAGCCCGACGGCAAACTCGCAGATGTCGATCATCTCCTGCACTTCGCCCAAGCCCTCGGCGCGGATCTTCCCCGTCTCCAGCGAGACCAATTCGCCGAGGTCGCGCTTGTGCCTGCGGAGCAAATCGCCGAGATGGCGGACCACCTCGCCGCGCTTCGGCGCCGGGCGCAGCCGCCACTCCCCGAAGCGCCGCAGCGCCGCCTCCACCCGCGTGTCGTACTCCGCGCGAGAGAGCGGCGAAAGCTCCCGGCGCGGCTCGCCCGTGGAAGGATCGGCGAGCGATTCCTTCCCGCTGGGCAAAGGCCAGGCCGTCATTGATTCTGCGCCCGCCGCTCGCCCTCTCCCGCCCGCGCGACGTCCCGGAACATGGGAACGTCCTCTCCGAGCATGAACTTGTCGAACCAGCCCACGATCGCCTCCAGCCGCTCGACCCGGTGCCAGGGCTGGCCGCTGCGGGACAGCTCGTGCGACTCGCCCGGAAAGCGCACCATCGCCGTCGGCCGCTTCAAGTCCTTCAATGCGCGAAAGAGCGCCTCGCCGCCCGCGCCCGGCGGAGTGCGGTAGTCGGCATCGCCGAGGATGAAGGCGATGGGCGTGTGGATGTTCTCGACGTAGGTCAAGGCCGAGCGCTCCGCGTATTCTTTGGGATCCTCGAACGGCGGCTTGCGGAACCAGTTCGCGCGGTAGAGCCAGAAGTCGTCCGTATACCACCACGCCGCCCAGTCGGAGATGTCGCGCTGCGAGACGGCCGCGCGGAAGCGGTTCGTGTGGGTGACGGTCCAGTTGGTCAAGACGCCGCCGCCGCTCCCGCCGGTGACTCCCATCCGGTGCTCGTCGACGTAGCCGCGGCGCAAGAGCTCGTCGACGCCCGCCATCAGATCTTTGAAATCATCGCCCGGATATTTGTATTGGATGACGTTGCCGAACTCCTGTCCGTAGCTCGTGCTGCCGCGCGGATTGGGATAGAGCACCACATAGCCGCGCGCCGCCATCCATTGAAACTCGTGGTCGAACACGTAGCCGTAAGCCGTGTGCGGACCGCCGTGGATGTTGAGGATGAGCGGGTACTTCTTGCTCGGATTGAAATCGGGCGGCTTCTGCACCCAGGCCTGGATCTTCCGTCCGTCGAACGAGCGATACCAGATCTCCTCCGGCGGGCTGAGCCGGATCTGCGAGAACAGCTTGTCGTTGAAAGCGGTCAGCCGCGCGAGCTGCCCGCGGTCGCCCAGCACCATCAAATCCCCAATCACCATCGGGGTGCTCACCAGGGTGACCAGCGTCCCGTCCTTGCCCATCGAGAACCGCTCCACCGCGATGTCGCCGCGGGTGACCGGGTTCGGCTTCTGGCCGTCGAGCGGGAACTTCATCAGATTCGCGCGCCCCTCGATGGTGACGACGTCCACCAGGCTGCGCCCGTCCGGCGTCCAGATCGGGTGGGTGCCGCCGCCCGCGCGCGGCGGAGCCGAGTCGCCGCCGATGCCCCCGCCTACGTCGTTGTCGAAGTCGGCGCTGAGGTTTTTCGGCTGCGCGTTCAGCGACAGCTCCAGCACGAACAGGTCGGGCTGCTGGTACGACCGGACCGGCTCGGTGTTGAGCTGCGCGCGGAACGCGATGCGCTTGCCGTCCGGGCTGGGCGCCATCTCCTCCACGCCGAGCTTCACCGCATTGACGAGCCGCGGTTGACCACCGGCCGCGGGAACCGCGTAGATCTCGGTGTGCGGCGCCTCGTACCAAGGCTCTTCGCTGCGGGTGGTGGTGTAGACGAGCTCCTTGCCGTCGTTCGACCAGAAGAAGTCGTCCTCGTCGAACTTGCCGCTGGTCACTTGCAGGGGCTGCGGCTTGTCGTCCGATCCGGCCGGCGCGGAAATGACCCACAAGTGCGCCGGATGGGCGAAGTCGAGATAACCCTGGCCATTCGCGCGATAGACGCCGCGGGTGATCACCTTCACGTCCGACTCGTGCTCGACCTCGTCGGTCGGCAACGGCTCGCGGCCTTCCTGTCCGGCGGGCTTCGTCGATTCGCTCTCCGGCGTCGGCTTTCCCGGCTCCGAAGGCGGCGCCGCCTGCGGCACCGAAGGCGTGGTCTGCGCCGGCTGGGACTTCTCGCCTTTCGCTTTCTTCCGCAGATCGTCCGCATTGGTGCTCGAATGAAAGGCGATGCGCCGCCCGTCCGGCGACCAGCGCGGGTCGCTCGCGCCCTTGGGCAAGTCGGTGATCTGCTGCGGCTCGCCACCGGTCATCGAGAGCACGAAGAGCTGCGGCTCCTGCGGCTTTCCGTCCTTCTCCAAAGAACGCACGAACGCGATCGACCGGCCGTCGGGCGACCAGCGCGGCTGACCGTCGTGCGTGCCGGAAGTGAGCCTGCGAGGGGCGCTGCCGCCGCGCGTACCCACCACCCACAAGGAGGTCTCGTATCCGAGCCGCTTCTGGTCGACGACGATGCGGGCAAACACCGCTTGCGCGCCATCGGGCGAAACCTGGGGATCGCCCACCCAGGTGAACTGCCACAGGTCCTTCTCCCGCATCGGCCGCTGTTCGGCGGATGCAACCGCGGAAGCGAGGAAGACGAAGAGAGCTGCCGCGAGTTTCGCTGTGTTCGCCATGTGCGCTCGCGAAATATCACGAACAAGAGCCGGTGGAATTTCGCGCTGAGTCCCGGGCGCAGCACGGCGATGCCATTGTTGGATTGCGCTCGCACCCGGCGCGGGACGAGCGACCCCGGCCTTGCGGTTTCTTGGAATGATACTAAGACCATGCGCCATGAAATCTGCTCGGCGACTATTGGCCTTGGCTTTGTCTGCGGCCTGCATGACGACCTCCTCGCACGAGAAGGCGATGGCCGACTTGAATGCGCAGCATGAGAGCGAGCTTTCGCAGGCGCGCGCGCAGGACCAAGCCGACCGGGCGCGGGCGGAAGAGCAGGCGAAGACCAATCAGGATTTGTCGGCGCGGCTGGCCGCGACGCAGAAGCAGCTCGACGACCTGAAGCGGCTCCTCGCCGGGACCACCGCCGACAAGGACAAGCTCGACAAGCTGATGCGCGCCACTTCCAGCCAGCTCGAAGAGCTGCAGAAGCAGAAGGCTGCCGCGGAGGCGCGAGCCGCCACCTACCGGTCGTTGACCGAGCGGCTGCGCTCGATGATCGACGCCGGCCAGCTCCAGGTGAAGATCCGCAAGGGGCGCATGCTGATTTCGCTGCCCAACGACGTGCTCTTCGATTCGGGCAGCGCGGTCTTGAAAGAGGCGGGGCAGTCGGCGGTGCAGAAGGTCGCGCAGGCGCTGGCGCCGCTCGGGGATCGGCAGTTCCTGGTGGCCGGCCACACCGACAACCAGCCCATCCACACCCGGCGCTTCGCTTCCAACTGGGAGCTGTCGACGGCGCGCGCGGTGGTGGTGACGCGGGCGCTGGTCGCCGCGGGGATGAAGCCGGACACGCTCGGCGCGGTGGGCTACGGCGAGTTCGATCCGATCGTGGCGAACGACACGCCGGAGCACCGGGCGCAGAACCGCCGCATCGAAATTCAGCTCCAGCCGAACTTGAGCGAGTTGCCGTCGCTCGACGACGTGGACAAGCCTGCCGGCTCCTCCGCGGGCGATGGGTCTTCGACGGGCAATGGCTCTTCCGGCGGAGGCAATGCGGCTTCTCCGGGCAACGGCGACGCTGCGCCCGGCGGCACGATCCAACCAGCGCCCGGCGACGCGACCCAGCCTGCGCCCTCTGGCAGCGCGCCCGGGACGTCCGCCGACCAGCCTGACGGGGGAAGCTGAGCACCGATGCAGCCGATGGACGTGCTCCACTGCATCCGCAAGGGGTTTGCCCTCGCCTCGCCTGCGCAGGTGGAGCTGCTCCGCGGCTGCGTGGACATCGACGTCATCCATGAGTCTTGGGTGCCGCGTTGGGCGCTCGAGGCGGCGATGATGCTCGTCGGCGCCGGCTATGGCGAGCAGCAGATCCGGACGCTGTTCGGGGAGGGCCGCGAACGCGTCCTCGCGGAGCTGAACTCGCGTGCCCAATCGGGCGCGCTCTTGCGGGCGGTCCGGCCGCGCAACCCTTACCAGCGCGCCGCCATCGACGACGCCACCCACGCGGCGCTCAGCGAGGCGCAGGACGGCCATCGGCGGAGCTGCGCGCTCTGCGCCGAAGGGCAGCAGTGCCTGGACGCGGATCTTCTCCAAGAGGAGATGCAGGCGCAGTTCCCCGTAGACCGCCGCAAGCAGCCGCGCGCGTGATCGCGCTTTTGTTGGCGGCAGCAGCAACCGCGGCAGCAGCAACCGCCGCAGCGCCAGCCGCGCCTTCCGCGACCGTCGAAGCCGTGGACATCCACGTGGGCGGCATCGGCTTCACCAGCGCCTCCGCCATCCGCCGCTTCATGCTCACCGAAGCCGGCCAGCCATTCGATCAAGACACCCTCGACAGCGACCTGCGCCGGCTGCGCACGCTCGGCATCCTCTACGACCTCGATGCGCATCGCGACGGAGATCGGGTGCAGGTGGAAGCCAAGGATCGCTGGTCGCTCGTGCCCTTCTTCGGCCTGCGGCGCGGCGGCGGGCGCACCACGGCGCGCTTCGGCGTCGCCGATCACAACCTCGCAGGCCAGCTCGCGACCGTCTACGCGGAGCTCAACAGCAACACCGACGTGCCTTTCGTCCAAGGCGGTCCGTACGGCAGCTTCATCTACGCCGAAGCGCCACGGCTGTTCGGCTCCGGCTTTTCCGCCGGGCTGTACTGGACGCGCGACTTCATCGACTTCACCTCCTACGGCGCAACCGGCAACACAGGCTTTCTCTACGACCGGCAGCGCCACGACCTGCGCGGCGAGCTTCGCTACGAGCTCTTCCCCCTGGTCTCCGCCGGCGCGGGGGTCGAGGTGCAGCGCGACCGCTTCGGCACCTCCGATCTGTCGCGCGTGGCCGGGGTCCCGCCGCCAGCAGCGGATGCCACCTTCGGGTTCTTCAACGTCTCGTTCGGGCTGGTCGAGCAGTTCGTCAGCCAGGCTTCGGGAAACGACGTGAAGCTCGAGCTCGAGGGCGCGCGGCACGGCTTTCTCGGCAGCACCGCCGACGTGGTGATCGGATCGATCGCGGCGCGCAGCTTTTCCATCCCCCGGCCGGGGCACAACCTCGTCCTGCAGATGCAGCTTCAGACCTCGAACGGCACCAGCGACTCGTTTTTCTTCCACGCCGGCGGGCTGCGCGAGATCCGCGGCTTTCCCGACGCCTACTTCGAAGGGCGCACGCTCTTGCGCGGCAACGCCGAATACCGTCTCGACGTGCTGCAGACGAACTGGCTGCTGCGGGCCGTCGGGCAGGTGGCGGCCTTCACCGACTTCGGCTACGTCGCAGGCCGCCGGGGCGCCATCGCCGGGCTCGACTACGAAGGAACGATCGTCAGCGCAGGCTTCGGCGGCCGCTACATCCCGGTGGCGTTCGCGCGCGCGGTCGGCCGCCTCGACCTGGCCTTCGGCCTTGCGCCCAGACGCACCATCGACATCTCCTTCGGCGGCCAGCAGTTCTTCTAGAGCGCGCACGCTGGGCCGGCGACGCGCGGAGCGCGACTGCGCGGAGCATTGGCGACCGGGCGCGGTTGACCACCTTTGCGCTGGATGCTAGCGCACGCTCCTCGAACTGCAGCGCCGAAAGGGGCGTCAATGGCGACCGTCACCATCACCGTCAATGGAAAGGCCGAGGCTCGAGAGATCGAGCCGCGCCTCCTCCTCGTCCATTACCTGCGCGACACGCTCGGGCTCACCGGCACCCACGTCGGTTGCGACACGAGCCAGTGCGGCGCCTGCACGGTCCACCTCGACGGCCGGGCGGTGAAGTCGTGCGCCATGTTCGCGGTCCAGGCCGACGGCCGTTCGGTCACCACCATCGAGGGCCTCGCGCAGAACGGGAAGCTGCACCCGATGCAGCAGGCGTTCTGGGACCAGCATGGCCTTCAGTGCGGCTTCTGCACGCCGGGGATGATCATGACCGCCTGCCACTTGCTCGCGGAAAACCCGAAGCCGAGCGAGGAGCAGATCCGCGTCGGGCTCGAAGGCAATCTCTGCCGCTGCACCGGCTACAACAACATCGTCAAAGCCGTGCAGCAAGCGGCGGGACAGAGCCCCCAAGGAGCAAGGTCATGACCGAGAAGCTCTTCGGACAGAGCGTCAAGCGCCGCGAGGACCCGCGCCTCATCACCGGCAAGGGCACCTACGTCGACGACGTGCGGCTGCCCTTCACCACCCACGCGGCCTTCGTCAGAAGCCCGCACGCGAACGCCAAGATCAATCGCATCGACACCTCCGCCGCGCAGAAGATGAACGGCGTCGTCGCGATCTACACCGGCAAGGATCTCCAGGCCGGCGGAATGCAACCCATCCCCACCGGCTGGTTGATTCCGGGCATGAAGATCCCCGCCCGCCCCGTGCTCGCGAGCGAGCAGGTGCGCTACATGGGCGAGGCGGTGGCCATCGTCATCGCCGAGTCGCCGTACATCGCCCGCGACGCGGCCGAGCTGGTCGAAGTCGATTACGACCCGCTTCCCGCCGTTGCCGACTGCGCCGTCGCGGTCAAAGCGGGCGCGCCGCAGGTGCACGCGGAAGCGCAAGGCAACGTCTGCTTCCAATGGGCGCTCGGCGATCAAGCTGCCACCGACAAGGCTTTCGCCTCTGCGGCCAAGGTGGTGAAGCAGTCGTTCCGAAACCACCGGCTGATCCCGAACGCGATGGAGCCGCGCGCCTGCCTCGCCAGCGCCAATCCCGGCACCGGCGAAGTGACCCTGTGGGTGACGACGCAGAATCCGCACGTCCACCGGCTGATCATGTCCGCCTTCGTGCTGGCGATGCCGGAGCACAAGCTGCGGGTG
>DASXHM010000386.1:0-7777 GCA_036488495.1 Myxococcales bacterium
TGCACGAGCGCCTGCGAGTCCTTGCCGATGCTGTAGAGCATGACCGGCTTTGCGAACTCGGCGGCGACCTCGCGGATGATGTGGATGCTTTCGGCTTCGAGCTTCTGCAGATGGGTCATGCGGCTCATCGGACAGTCTCCACCAATGCTACGCGCCTTCGCGCTCCGCCCGTCGCCGGCAAAGCCGGCTCCTCCGGGTCCACCGGGACGGAGCGGCGCAGGGCGAATGAAATCAGGATCGCGGCTTCCAGGGCGGCCACCACCGACAGGCCGGCCCAGGCAACGGGGGCGGCGACGAAGTTATGCGAGATCAGCGTGCGCGCGAGCGCAAAGGCGACCAGGAGCGCATCGGCGGCCATGCAGACGCGGCGGAACGGCTCCGGCGCGACCTTGCGCAGCGCGATGTAGCCGAGCGGCAGGCCGATGATGACGCTGGGGGCGAGCGACCCCGCAAGGGCGAGCACCGGCCCGTCGAAGAGGCCCAAAGCGAGATACGCGGTGAGCGTGCAGAGCGACTCCATCACCCGGAACACGCTCAGCGCGGCGCGGAAGTCGTCCTTTTGCAAGCCTTGGTTGTTGAAGAGGAGCGCGAGCGGCGGGCCGGAGATGGTGGTCGCGCCGTAGAGCGCCCCGAACAGCGCGCCGGCCGGAACCGCCGCGAGCCGCTCGTGGCGGATGGGCCTGCGCACTCCGGCCGACTGCAGAAGGATGAGCGGCAACAAGACCGAGAACGTGCAGACCTTGAGCAGACCCGAGTCGACGTGGGTCAAGAGCAGGCTGCCGGCGACCACTCCGGGCGCAAGCCCGACGAGCAGAAACGGCATCTTCGGCAGCACTCTCGGCAGCGCCCGGCGGTTGGCGATCAGCGCGAGCCCGTTGACGAACAGCTCGATCAACACCAGCGCCGGATTGAGAACGCGGTTCGCCTGGAAGAGCAGCGCCACCGGGACGGTGATGGAGGAGAAGCCGTAGCCGAGGCCGCCGTTCACCGCGGCGGCGACGAAGGCGACGATGGGAAGGACGAGGTTCACCTGCCGCCCGCCTTGGCGCGGTGCAGCCCGCATTCCTTGTGCGCCGGCTGTTCCCACCACCAGCGGCCGGCGCGGACGTCTTCGCCGGGGGCGATGGCGCGAGTGCACGGCGCGCACCCGATCGACGGATAGCCGCGCTCGTGCAACGCATTGACCGGCAGCGATCGCTCGCGCGCGTACTTCCACACCTCCGCTTCGGTCCAGGCGGCGAGCGGGTTGATCTTGGCGATGCCGCCGTGGTCCGCGTCCACTTCGACGATGGCCACCTCGGCGCGCGTCACCGACTGCTCGCGGCGAAGCCCGGTGATCCATGCGGTCTTGCCGGCGAGAGCGCGCGAGAGCGGCTCGATCTTGCGGATCCTGCAGCAGTCCTTGCGATCCTGGACGCTCTGGCGGAAGGAGAAGAAGCCCTTCTCGTGCTCCAGCTCTTCGACGGCGCGGCGGTCGGGAAAGAAAGCCTCGATGCGCACGCCGTAGCGACGGCGCACTTCCTCCATCACGTCGTACGTTTCGGGCGGAAGCCTGCCGGTGTCGAGGGTGAAGATGCGCGCGCTTGGCGCGTGGCGCGCCGCAAGATCGATGAGCACCACGTCCTCGACGCCGAAGCTCGAGGCGATGGCGGCGTGCGCGCCAAAGGTTTCTTCGGTCCACGCCAGCACCTGCTCGGCGCGGGCGTTCGGCAGCCAGCTTGGGAATGCTCTTGGTGCGGTCATCGGGTTGTCTCTCCGTGCTCGAAAACTGGTCTGCTCGAAACTGGTCCGAAAAAAGCAGAAGGCCCGCTCCCTTTCGGGTGGCGGGCCTTCGTCGAGTTCGCTTCGGGTTTCTGATTCCGCTCTATGCGGACTCGAAGAGCTCGGCGTCCCGCCTTGGACACGCGCACGCACAGCCACAGGTGGCCGGACAAGAGACGCGCGTGAAGCAGGAAGCCATTGCTCTCCTCAATAAGCCGCCCGCACGGCCGGGTCAAGGGAGGCTGCGCGGCGGCGCGCGAGGTTGGTGAGATTCGCGCAAGCATTTCCGGCGGTTCTCGGTAGCCAAACATTCGCGTCCCGGCGAAGCTCGCGCGCCCATGGTTCTTCTCGCGCTCGCGTCCGCGCTGCTCGCCGCAGCTTCTCCGCAGGGCGCGCTGTCAGCCCAACCCTCGAGCGAGGCGCGCCTGGTGGTCACTTCCGGCGTGAATGGCGACCTGGGCCGGCCGGCGTGTGCAGGCGGCGCACTTCTGCCGAGCTCGTTCGGCGCATTGTCGGAGGCGGTCCGCGAAAGCCGAGCGGTGGCGGTGGACACGGGCGGCCTCTTGTCGTTCTCCGGCATTGCCCGCTTCGCTGCTGCACGCGATCCCGACGCGCTGGCGAAGCTCTCCGAAGGCAGCGGCTACCGCGCGCTCTTCGTCGGCATCGCGGATCTCGCCATGCCCCGCACGGACGCCGTACAGGTCTGGCGGAAGCTGCGCGCGCATTCGGTCTTGCCCATCGCCTCGAACCTGCGCTGCGACGAATCGGCGAAGGAGGTCTGCGAGGCGGTTGCGCAGTCGGCGGTCATCGACGGCATCGCGCTCGTGGCCGTTCTTCCGATGGACGCGCTCAGCCGCGTCGGCCGCGAGGAGGCGAGAGGCTTGTCGCTCGACGATCCCGCGCTCGCCATCGCCCGCGCCACCCGCGATGCTCGCAGCCGCGGCATCAGGCTCGTCGTCGCCAGCATCGACGACCGGCCCGCCAGTGCGGCTGCGGGAAAGACGCTCGAGCTCGCGGCCAGCCTGCCTGCGGATGGCCGTCCCGATCTGCTGCTCTCGGCGCGCGCGGGAGCCCAGGTTCTCTTCGCGCGGCCTCCGGGAGTGAAGCCGGCGCTCGCGGCCGCCCCGCCTGGGGGCGCCATCGAAATTCTCGTCCGTCCTGCGGAAGTCACGGACCTGCAACCGGCGAAGCCCGGCAGCGACGCCGAGCGCGCGAAGTCCGAAAGCGACGCCCAGCGCGCAACATCTGAAAACGACGCGGACCTCTTCGTCCGGCCGCTGGTGCCCGCTCTTGCGCCGTCGGATGCCTCGCAGCGATTTCTCGCGGAGGTGGGCCCGAGCTTCTGCGCCGCTTTCGCCCGCCCGCTCCGGCACGGCCATCTCCAGAATCCCTTCGACGGCGAAGCTCTCTTGCGCCTCGCCGCCGCAGCCTCGCGCGCAGCCGTTCAGGCGGAGGTCGCCATCGTCAATCGAGCCGCGGTTGACCCGCGATTTCGGCCTGCCAACCCGAGCGAGATCGCGGCCAGCGACGTGTACGCGGCTTTGCCGTACGACGAGCCCATCGAGGTGGCGGAGGTCTCCGGCGAATGGCTCTCTGCCCGCGCCAAGGATCCGAATCTCCT
This sequence comes from Myxococcales bacterium, assembly GCA_036488495.1. Classification (GTDB taxonomy): domain Bacteria; phylum Myxococcota; class Myxococcia; order Myxococcales; family 40CM-4-68-19; genus 40CM-4-68-19. Next base: position 3,383 of record DASXHM010000386.1, read on the forward strand.
CGTCGTCGGCGCCGAAGCGAAGACCGTCAACGGCCGGCCGCTCGAACCGAGCGCGACGTACCGGGTGGCGACCATCCGCTTTCTCGCCGAGGGCGGTGACGCCGCCTTGCCGGAAGGTCCGCGATGGACCGAGGTGCGAAACGTGACTTTGCGTTCTTCGCTCTTGGCTGCCCTCGACCGGCAGGGACCCATCCCCGATCCGGCCCGCGCCGTCGAATGGACGCTGCGCCCGGATTTGGATGCGCGCTTTTCGTCCTCCACCATCTCCAACCCCGGGCTCTACAGCGCGGCGCCGCTGCAGCGGACGAGCACGGTGACCGGCGGGTTCGAGGCGAACGGGAGGCTCACCGCGGACTCGCCATCCTGGCTGTGGGAGAACGCCGCGGTCTGGCGCTACACCGCGACCAAGACGTCCGCGCCCACCTCGGTCACGCATGACGATCTGGAGTCGCTCCGCAGCACGTTGACGAGGCGGACTGTGTTCAAAGCGACGCTGCCGCAGCCGTACACCGAAGGCTACGTGGAGACGGAGGCGGCGAGCGTGGACGGCGCGGGCAGCCGAAGGTGGCGCGGGCGCGGCTCCCTCGGGCTCCGCGAGGCGCCGCATCCGAAGCTCGTCCTCAAGCTCGCCTTTGCAATCGAACGCCAGGTGGGCGACGGCGCTCCGCGCACGCTGTTCGGCGCGAACGCGCAGCTCGCGCTCGTCCCTTGGGAGCTGTACAAGGCCGGTTCGCGCAAGGTCCAGGCGGACGCGATGATCGACGCCTTCATCGGCGGCGAGACGACCCAGACCACCATCCGCGCGCACGCCGGGCTCACCCTCGATCTGATCGGACCGCTTTCGCTGGTTCTCGCGGCGGACCTCTATGCCGAGCGCGACGGAGGCGGGCCGTTCGGCGCCGCGCTCGACACCAGCGCCGGGCTCAAGCTGCGCACCGTCGAGCGCACCTCGTCCTTTTGAACATCGGCGAAGCCGAGGCCTCGCCTGGCTGTCCCGGCCCATCGTCGTGCGTGATACGGAGCGCCGCGAACTTCGCAAGGAGGCACCGCACATGCGTTTCGCAACCATCGCCGCCATCGCAGGGCTCGCGTTTGCCTGCAGCCACGGATCGGCGAGCAACTCCAACACGGCGCCGCAGCCGGACGCCCAGGCCCAGAACGGCAGTTCATCGGGCATGGCCGGTCAGCCGCCGCCCGTTCAGGACAGCTCGACGCAGCCGGGACAGGGCATGACCCAGGACGGGTCCGCGCAAGCCGGGCAGGGCATGACCCAGGACGACGTCCAGGCCGCCGAAGAAGTCCGCGACCACCACCGCCATCACCACCACGGCGGCGTCATGATGTTCATCTCCATGAGCCTGGATACGCTCGGCTCCGACCCGCAGAAGGCCGATCAGGTGAAGCAGATCCAGTCGACGCTGCGGCAGCAGATGCGGCCGGCGCGCGATGCGGAGCGGAACGTGCTGTCCGCGCTCGCGGACGGAGTTGCTTCCGGGCAGGTGGACAGCGCGCGGCTCACCGCTGCCGTCGATCAGGAGGCGACCGAGGCCGCTGCGGTTCATGAGGCGAGCCTGGATGCCTTGAACCAACTGCACCAGATCCTCTCTCCCGCCGAGCGCGAGGCGCTGGTCGGCAAGGTCCGCGCGCATTTTGAGGTGTGGCAAAAGGTGAATGCCGGCGACGACGGCAAAGGCCCGCACAGCCATCTCGATCATCTGGCCCGGGTGTTGTCGCTCTCGCCCGATCAGGTGGACCGCATCTCGTCGTCGTTGCGCTCCAACGGCGGCCGGCCCGAAGCGGGGAGTGGAATGGAGCAGCGGGTGCAGGCATTCGAGACCGCCTTCGAAAGCGACAGCTTCGATGCGCATTCGTTGCAGGCGAACCGTCCCGACCGGACCCAGTTCGCAAGTCCAGCCGAACGGATGGTGCACTTCTACCAGGCGGTGACGCAGGTGCTGACGCCCGAGCAGCGCCAGACGCTCGCGGGCCGCCTGCGCGACCGCGCCAACGATTCACCCCAAGGCTTGTCGTCGAACGAGGTGCGTCAATGAAGACCGCAGCCCTGCTTCTCTCCTGCTTCGTGGCCTTGCCGGCGTTTGCGCAGTTCACCGTCAACGTGCAGATCGGCGAGCCGCCGCCGTCCGAGTACATCGCCACCACCGCGCCCATCTATTACGAGGGGCATCCTTGCTACTTCTACGATGGCTACTGGCGCTACCGGGATGCGCGCGGGCAGTGGCGGTACTACCGGCAAGAGCCGCAGGTGCTCTATCAACACCGCAGAGAGCCGCCTCGCCACGTCTACTATGAGAACCGGCGTTATGCGCCCGTCTACAACCAGCGCGAATGGAACCGCGGCGGCCGGCAGGGCGACCGCGACAGGCGCGACGGCGACCGCGGCGGCGACAGGCGGGACGACCGCCGCCACTGAGGCGCCGTCAGTCGGAGAAGGGCAGCTCTTCCTCGAACGGGTCGGCTGCCTCGGCAGGAACGGTCGGGCGCTCGCCGGAGACAGATGTTTCCGGCAGCGCCGCGTCGGGCTTGGTGACCTGCGGGAGCGGGGTTTCCACCCGTTCGGTGTCGGTGACGGACGCAGGGGCCAAAGTTCCTCCTTCTCGCGAGCAGTGCAAAGAAGCGATTCTGCCATGAGCCCGCGGAGGTTGCGAGCGGGCGGGCTCAGCGCGACAATTTGGCGAGCTCGCGGGGGACTTCGGCCAAGAGCTCCCGCGCGAGATAGCCGACCGGCCCGATCTTGCGCGCCAGCGCATCGCCCGCGCGGCCGTGCGCGTACACGCCCCAGGCCACCGCCTGCAGCAGATCCGCGCCGCGCGCCGCGAGTCCCGCGACGATGCCCGACAGCGTGTCGCCCGAGCCGGAAGTTCCCAGGCCCGCGTTGCCTGCGGTCTTGTTCTGCAAGAGGCGGCCTTCGGCGCTGGCGATGAAGGTCTGGGCGCCCTTGAGCGCGACGGTCGCCCGCAAGCCCTTCGCAGCTCGCAGCGCCATCTCCCGCCGCGCTTCTTCGACCTCCTCCGGCTCGACGCCCAAGAGGTGCGCCATCTCCTTCGCGTGCGGGGTCAGCGCGATGCGCGCCCGGCTCGCGCCCACCGCCGCCGGATCCACCGAGCAGCACTCCAGCGCCTCGGCGTCAATCACGAACGCGACCTCCGGGAGTCGCTCGCAGAGCGCGACCGAAAGTTTTCCGGCAGCCTTGGTGTCCACCATTCCCGGCCCGAGCAGCACGGCGGAGACGTTCTCGGCGCGGCGCACGATCTCGCTGGCCGCTTTCGGAGAGAGGCCGCCTTCGCTCGTTTCCGGAAGGCCGATGACGAGCGCCTCCGGCACTTGAGCCGCCACCAGATGCGAGACGCTGCGCGCGGTCGCCACCTGCAGCTTTCCCGCGCCGGCCCGGAGCGCCGCGGTCGCAGCGAGCACGGCAGCTCCCGGCATCTGCGGCGATCCGCCCACCACCAGCACCGACCCGCGCGACTCCTTGCCGCCCTTGGGATCGATCGGCGGCAACGGCCAGCGGCGCAAGAAGCCGGCCGTCAGCTCCTCACTTCGGTCTGAGCGGGACATCGGGCTCCGTCGTGATCTCCGCGCCCTTCTTCCTGAGCGGCGCGACGAAATTGAAGCGGCGCAGCACAAGCCGCTCGCCTGCGAGCTGGTAGGAAGTGATGGAGCAGTTCGCCACTTCCGCCTCGCGATCGACGGCGAGGATCTGCTCCTCCGTCATCTGCTCCAAGAGATAGCGGAAGCAGAGGACCACCACCGAATGGCAGACGAGCAGGACGCGCTGGCCGTGATGCTCGCGGGTCAAGGTGTCGACCACGCTGCGCAAGCGCAGGATCACGTCGCACCAGCTCTCGCCACCCGGAGGCCGATGGTAGAACTTGCCGAGCGCCTTGCGCAGTGTTGCTTGCTCGGGAAAGCGCCGCTCGATCCCACGCCGGGTGAGCCGGTCCAACACGCCGAACTCGCGCTCGCGCAGCCGCTCGTCGACTCGGACCGGCACGGACAGGCCGGCTTCGCCAGCGACGATCTCGGCGGTGTGCCGCGCGCGCAAGTACGGCGAAGTCAGAATGGCGGTCGGACGTTCGTGCTCTTCGGCCATCCATTCGCCGAGCGCCTGCGCCTGCTCCCGCCCACGGTCGGAGAGGGGAACGTCGCAGTCCCTGCGCGCATCGATGGTGATGTCGTCCAACCCCTGCGCCTCGGCCAGGTCGCGGGCAACGTTGCCGCCGCTCTCGCCGTGACGGACGAGCCAGAGGGAAGACGGCCACGGGGAGGGCACGTTTCGATGGATAAGCACGACGGCGCCCGCCGGCTCGTACCGCGTGGGGATTGCGCTCCGCTGAGTACCGCGCAATGCTTCATGTCCGACCTGCGGGCCGTGGC
>DASXHM010000039.1:0-10194 GCA_036488495.1 Myxococcales bacterium
GAAGCGTTCGATCTGGCTGACGTTCGTGATCGGCATGATGCCCGGCAGGATGGGGACGGTGATGCCTGACGCACGGGCGCGCCCGACGAAGTCAAAGTATTTGCGGTTGTCGAAAAAAAGCTGGGTGATGAGGAACTCCGCGCCGGCGTCGACCTTGATCTTGCAGTTCCTCAAGTCCGCGGCGAGGTCGCGGTTCTCCGGGTGGCCTTCGGGATAGCAGGCGCCCCCGACACAGAGATCGACACCCTTGGCGGTGGCGACTTCCCGCGCGAGCCGGACCAGCTCGCTGCCGTAGGAGAGCCCGTCCGGATGGGCGACGAACTGGCGCTGACCGCGCGGAGGATCGCCGCGGAGCGCGAGCACGTTGGTGATGCCGGCGTCGCAGATGGTCTGCAGGTGCGAGACCAGCTCCGCGCGCGAGACGCCGACGCAGGTCAGGTGCGCCATCGCCTCGATTTCGGTGTCGCGCTTGATCCGCGAGACCATCTCCAGCGTCTTCCCGCTGGTCGACCCGCCCGCGCCCCAGGTGACGCTCGCGAACGCCGGCGCCAAGGGCCGCAGCGCCTTGATCGCCTCGAACAAGGCCGCGTTCCCCGCGTCGTCCCGCGGAGGGAAGAACTCGAAGCTGAAGGTGGGCTCGCCGCGCTCCTCGGCGAAGCGCAGCATCTCGGCAATCCTCATGGAGCGTCTCCGTGGCACGGCGCCGGGCAGTCGGAAAGCACGAAGGAATCGATCACGTTTCCCGCGATGTCCTTGACCTTCGCGTGCGCATGACAACCGCAGACGTGGATCATCGCATAGCTGAGAGCGCGCGCGGCCGCCTTCACGTCCGGAAACGACTTGTCCGGCTCTTCCAAAGGCGCTCCGCCTCCGCCGAGGACGATCCAGGTGAGGCCGTCGGTCTCGCCGCGCTGGTAGAAGTGCTCGTGGCCGGCGAAGACGGCAGCGATGGGGTGCAGCTTGCGCGCTTCGCTGATGGCCGCGAGCACCGCTTCGCTTCCGCCGTGACCGGGCCGCAGCTTCTCGGGGTGCGTGTAAGGGCCCTGGTGGACGAGCACCCAGATGGTTCGACTGGCGGGAACGTTCTTCACGTCTTCGACGAACCAGGCGCGCTGCGAGTCGGACACGCCGCCCGCGTGCGGAGTGGCTCCGGCCGCCACTTCGAACGAGTCCAAGACGATGACGTGGAGCGGCCCGTAGTCGAGCGACCAATATGCCGGCTGGCCTTTGTGCTGGAAGTACTTCGAGTAGGCGACCCCGGTGTCGGTGATTTCGTGGTTTCCGACCGTCGGCACCAGCGCGGAATGGGCGAGCAGCTCGTGCTCCTCCTCGAACCAGATGCGGAAGAGCTCGTCGTCGCGCGCGTTCACCACCATGTCGCCCGTGTGCAGCGCGAGCGGGGCGCGCTCGGCGGCGGCGGCGCGGGCGACCAGCGCGTGGTCGCCGTTGTTGGTGCGGTTGTCGCCGTAGACGAGCACGTCGAAGGGGCCTTCACTGCCGGGAGCCGGCGCGGTTTGAAACCAATCCGTCTCCGCTGCGCCCTGGACGCGATATTTATACTGAGTGGATGGCTGGAGGTTGCGCACGACGATGCGGTGCTCGGTCGTCGCTTCGGTCGCCTCGATGACTTCGGTGTCCGGCGAGCCGGTGCCGACCCACAGCTTTCCCACCGAAGGCGCGGCGGTCAGCCACGCCACCGTCATCTGCGACGGCCCCGGATCGAGCAGCCACGGACCGGCAGTGACCTGCGGCTGCGTCCTCGGCAGCGTGGAACGCGCCTGCACACCGGGGATGTCGCGGAGCTTGTCGCAGGAGAGCGCGAGCAAGACGGCGAGCGCTCGTCCGCTCCGAGGGAAGGGCATCCTCGCGACCTTAGCGTCAGCGCCGAGGGCTTGCTACTTCCCTTTCCGCTCGCGGGGTTGCGCCGAAGTTCTCAGACGATTTCGCGTTCGTTTGCGGTCTTGTCAGACCCGGCTGGTACAAAGCTGCCGATGGCGCCCGAGCAGCTCAGCTTCGCGGACGCGCGCCCTCGTGGGCCGCGCCTCTTCGTCCTGCCGGATGCGGCGCGGGTGGAGGAGCGCCTGTTGGTTCTGGCGCGGGCGGGCGGGATCGTCGCCGGGCGCAGCGCCTGCAGCATCTTCGAGCTCGAGCGCGAGCTGCTCCGGGCCGCGCGCGTCGCCGTCGCGCCGCCGCTGACCCTTCAGCTCGTCTTGCGGCAGGCGGCGCGGGAAAGCTCGCAGGGCCCGTTCTTTTCGGTGCGCGAGCAGCCGGGATACGCGCGGGCGCTCGGCTCACTGCTCGCGACGCTGTCGCACGGCGAGGTCGGTCCGGACGCGCTCGACGGACTGGGACGGGCACGCTTTCTCGGCCACACTCTGCGCGCCGCGCGCGAGCACCTTCTGCGCATCGGGCTGTGCGATCCCGGGCTCGGACTCTTGCGCGCGGTCGAATCGATCGACCAGGGCGGGCGCCTTCCGCTCCTTCTCGCGGAGGCGGTGGAGCTCGACTTCGACGGCATCTTCGATTGGACGCCGCTCCGCGTCCGGATGCTCGCCGCGCTGGCCCGGAAGCTGCGGGTGCGCGTTCGGCTGCCCCTGTTGGGAAAACCGCAGCTCGACCAGGCGATGGATCCGGTGCTCCGCGCGCTCGAGCGTCTCGGCGATGGGCCTGCGCCGGAAGTGCTGCTGTCGAATCCGACCCACGGGAAGCTGCAGCCGTTTCTCGATCGCCTCTTCGCCGAGACGGACGAGGCGCGTGCGGCCAGTACGACCGCGGGGGCGCAGCGCGACTCGGCGACGGAGCGGGTGGAGCTGGTCTCGTGCGCGTCGCCGCATGCGCAGGCGCGCGAAGTCGCCCGCTTGTGCGCGGACCGCCTCCGCCAGGGCGCGGCGGCTGACGCAATCGCCATCGCGGCCCGCAGTCTTCCCGGCGAGGAGATCGCCGCCGAGCTCGACCGCGCCGGCATCCCCTTCCGCGCCCGCAAGGGAAAGCCCGCGCTCTCGGCGGCGCCGGTGCGGCTCGCGCTCTCGCTGTACTCGCTGCTCGAGAGCGATTTTCCCCGCGAAGGTTTGATCGAGCTGTTGTCGACGAGGCTTTTGTTGCTGCGGCGCGAGGGCGAAAGGCTGCCGCCGCAATCGCTCGCGCGGGCCTTGCGGGAGGCGCATGTCCGCACCGCCGCGGACCTCGAGACCGCGCTCGCTACGCTCGCACAGAGAAAGGCGCCGATGGGCGCGCCCGCGCAGCCGCCTGCCGTGGGTACGCGGCCGGATGCGCCCGGCCCGCAGCCCCAGGCTCGAAACGACCTGGCCGAAGTGCGGCAGCGTGCGGTCCGCGCGGTGGCCGAGGTGCGCACACTGCCGGAGCACGCCACCATCCGCGAGCACGGCGCGGCCCTCCTCGAACTGCTGCGTCGCTTCGGCCTGCCCCAGGCGCTGCGGGCAGCTCCGGCCGCTTCAGGACGCGCAATCGCCCGCGCCGCCGATCGCGCGCTCGCCCGCGATCAGGCGGGCTTGCGCGCGCTCGAAGACGCCTGCAGCGGTCTCGCCAAGGCCGCCGCGCAAGCCGGGGCCGCCGGCGAACGCCTCCCGAGGAGCGGGTACGCCCAGCTCCTCGGCTCGGCGCTCGGTTCGGCCACTCTCGCGCCGAGCGGTGCACGCGGCGGCGCGGTGCACCTGCTCAAGCTGCCCGAGCTTCTCGGCCGCTCGTTCCAGCATGTCTTCGTCGTAGGGCTCCTGGAAGGCGAGCTGCCGGCGCCGCCGCCTTTGGATGCGCTCCTGTCGGAGGACGAACGCCGCGCGGTCAACGCCTCTGCACGCCGCAACGTGTTCAAGCTGCCGTCGCTCGCGGACGAGACGCTGCTCTTCCAACTCGCGCTTGCCTCGGCGACCGAGACGATCGCCCTTCTCTACCCGCGTGCGGACGGCGACGGGCGGGAGACCTTGCGCTCGCAGTTCGCCGACGAAGCGGAGCGCGGGCTCGGTGTGCCTTTCCGGTACGCGCAGCTTTCGCCCATTCCCACTGCAGCGGACTGCGCCACGCCGTCGGACCTGCTCGCGCGGGCGGCGTTGGACGCTTTTGCCGAGCCTGCCTTTCGCGTCAGCCCCCCGCCGGATGCGCAAGCAGCGCGTGCGCTCGTCTCGGCCATCTCTGTCTCTTCGCTGGCGCCCAGGCTTCGGCGCATCGCCCGCGCCGCCCAGGCGGAGCGCGAACGCGTGCGCGTCTTCATCAAGGAGATGCCTCCGGGCCGGTTCTCGGGGCAGCTCTCCGGCGCCGCATTGGAAGTCGCGAGAGCCGCCTTCGCCTTCGCCAAGGACGCGCCCGCCTCGGTGAGCCGCCTGGAAGAGAACGCCAACTGCTCGTTCCGAACGCTCGGGCATCGGCTGCTCCACGTCGAGCGCGACGAGACCGACGACGAGGAGATGGGCGCTCGCGAGCGCGGCGATCTGCTGCACCGCTGCCTCGACCGCTTCTATCGGTCGCTCGAGGGTCCCTTGCGCGGCACCGCCGAAGAGCTGCAGCTCTTGCGCGAGGTCGCCGCGGAAGCCGCCGAAGAGTTCGCGACGGAGAAGCACGTCGGCAACAGCGCCTTGTGGAAGCTGCGCCGCGAGACGCTCGTCCCCGATCTCTGGGAGCTGATCGAAAGCGAAGTCGGCGAGCCGCTGCCGGTCGCGCTCGAGCAGCCCTTCGGCTTCGACGACCATCCGGACTCGTGGCCGCCGTTGGAAATTCCCGGCGGCCCGGAAGAGGCGAAGGTGTTCGTGCGGGGGCGCATCGACCGGGTCGACCGCCGCAACGGGACGCTTCTCGCGGTCGACTACAAGTCGAGCAGCCTGGAATCGCTCAAGCGCAAGCTGCGGCCCGACGCGCTCCTTGCGCCCGAGTTCCAGCTCGCGGTCTATGCGGCGCTCCTGCAGCAGCGCGATCCGTCCGCGGCCGTGGACGCGCAATATGTCTCGCTCAAGGATGCGGCGCGGACCGCGCCCCTCAGCAAAGCAGCCAAAGTAGATCTGGACGCGCTGCTCGAACTGGACTACGAGCGCCGTTTGGAGCTGCACGAAAAGCCGAACCTGGCCAACGCAGTGCTCGCGCAAGCAGAACGCATGCGGGCCGGCACCTTCGAGGCGCGGCCGCTGACCTGCGACTACTGCGACCTGAAGCCGCTCTGCCGGCTGGTTTCGCTCCCGACCGACCCGGAAGAGCGCCCGGCGGTCGCCGAGCTTCGTTGGCGCGGAGGCCTCGCGTGAGCTTCCGGGTCATCCAAGCCGGCGCCGGAACGGGCAAGACCCACCGCCTGGTCACCCTCTGCCTGCAGCTCTTCGCCGAAGGCGTCGCGCCCGCCAGGCTGTGCGCGGTCACCTTCACCGAAAAGGCCGCCGCAGAGCTGAAGGGCCGCATCCGGCGGCGGGTGGATGCGCTCCTCCACGGCGGCGTCGAGGAAGAAGTGCCGCCGCGCGATGCAGCCCATTGGCAGTTGGTGCGACGCGATCTCGGGCTTGCGCAGGTGGGGACCATCCACGCGCTGTGCGCGCAGATCCTGCGCCGTCACGCCGCCCTCGCAGGGCTCGATCCGCGCTTCAGCGTCCTCGACGAGGCGCAGGCCCGGCGCACCTTGGCGGACGCGTGCGAGCGGGCCGTTCTGGAGGCGCTCGCCTCGGAAGATCAGCGCGGACTCCGGTTGTGTTCGGAGATGGGGCTGCGCACGCAGGGCCGCTTCAGCGCGGGGCTGCTCGACGAGCTGGTGTCCCTCCTCTCCGCGCTCGGCGAGAGCGGCCGCGACCCGCGCGAGCTCGTCGAAGAGACCGAAGGACTCCGGCCGGAGGTGGGGCGGCGCGATGACCAGCGCGCACGAGAGCGGCTCTTCCAAGCGGTGGCCGAGCTGGCCAAGAAAGTGCCGCTGGAGTCGCTCGGCGATCTCGACTTCACCCCGGGCGCGCTGCACACGGTCTGGCCGCGTCTGCGTCGCATCCGCGCGCAGATCCCCGCGGCGCGCGGGGGAATGAAAGAGGTCGCCGAGGAAGCGCGCAATGCGTTCGATGCGCTGCTCGACGCCGACGCAGGCATCCGCGGCGCGACCCTCGCGCGCGATCTGGCAGCCTTGGCAAGCCGCGCCCGCGAGCTGCACGAGGCCGCGAAGCTCCGCGCTGGCGCGCTGGATTTCGACGACCTCACCCGCATCGCCCGCAAGCTCTTGATGAGCGACCCGGGCGTGCGCGCCGCAGAGCAAGCGCGGCTGGAGGCGTTGCTCGTCGACGAGATGCAGGACACGAGCCGCGCGCAGCTCGACCTGCTCGAGCACCTCGCGCCTGCCGGAGAGCTGACGGTGGTCGGCGACCGCAAGCAGTCGATCTACGAATTCCGCGGCGCGGACGTCGCGGCTGCGCAGGAGTTCGCGCGGAAGCTTCAGGCCCGTGGCGCGGTGCGCGAAGTGCTGCAGACCTCGCGCAGGTCCCGACCCGCGCTGGTGCGCTTCGCAAACCTGCTCTTCAAGAAAGCGCTGGCCGCGGACGAGCACCCCTTCGACACGCCCTTCGGCGACGACGACGAGCTGACCGCCGTCCGCGAAGAAAGAGGAGGCGCGGCGGAGCTCATCGACGTGAGCGGCGCCGGCATCGAAGCCGAGGCGGAAGCGGTGGGCCGAAGGCTCTCGGCCTTGCTCGCGAGCGGCATCCGCGGCGGCGAAGTGGCCATCCTCCTGCGGAGGATGACGAACGTGGATGCCTTCCGCCGCGTCCTTCTGCGCAGGCGCATTCCGCACCTCGTCCACAAAGGGCGCGGCTTTCTCGCGGCGCGGGAGATCCTGGACGCGATGGCCCTCCTCGATGCGGCCATCGATCCGGACGACGGGCTGGCGCTGTCCGCGGTGCTGCGGTCGCCCTTCGGACCGGTCTCGGACGACGCCCTGGTCCTGCTCGCGCAGCGGCATCGGTTGGGACGACGGACGCTCCTCGAACCGCCGCCGCCCGAGCTGGCTCCGGACGACGCAGAGGCGCTGCGACGCACCAGCGCGCTCCTCTTGGCGATGAACCGCGAGGTCGATCGCGTCGGGCCGGCCTCGCTCCTCGACGCGGCGCTGACCGATTCGGACTACCTCGCCGCCTGCGCGGGAGGCCTCTACGGCGAACAGGCCGCGGCCAACCTGAACGAGCGGCTCCTCGGCCTTGCGCGGTCGGCGGAGCAACGCGGCGAGAGCGTCCGGACATTCGCGGGCCGGCTGCGCACGCTCGCGGACGAGGAAGCGCGGGAGAGCGAAGCAGCAGTCGCCGAGGAGCACGACCCGCACGCCGTGCGGATCATGACCATCCACGCCGCCAAGGGCCTCGAGTTTCCGGTGGTCTTCGTCCCGGAATGCGCGGCCTGGTCCGCGGTGCAGGGGGCAGAACGCGTGCCGCTCGATCCCGACCTCGGCCTCGCGGTCAAGGTGGCAGGCGCCGACGGAAAGCGCCGCTTCGGCTCGCACGGCGCGGCGGTTCGGAGCCGGCGCTGCCAACGCGAGCTCTCCCAGTCGCGACGGCTGTTCTACGTCGCCGTCACTCGCGCGCGCGATCGTCTGGTGCTGTCCGGGCGCGTGCCACGCGGCTCGCAGCAGGAGTGCTTCCGGCTGTGGATCGACGCGGTCCGCGAAGAAGCGGTCGCGGAGGGACTCTTGGAAGTTCTCCCTGACGGCGGCCCGGACGTCCCCGCGCCGGCGGCGCTCTCTGCCGCAGTCGATCCGGCGGCCGTCGCCGATGCGAGCCTTGCGGACGTCGCCGGGGTCATCGGCCGCGCGCTCGTTCGGGGCGTCGCCTCGGCGGAGCCAGCCTCGATGGGCGGCGCCCAACTGCCGGATGTCGCGCGCGTGGAGGCTCCGGTGCCGTTCGCGCAGCCCTCCGTCGCAGCGCCGGTGACCCAGCTTGCAGACGCGGCGGCGTGTCCTTTGCGCTACCATCTGCTCCACGAAGTGCGCCTCGTCGAGCACCCGGACCGCGACGCGGATCTCCCCGACCCGCTCGGCGCGGAAGGCGCCGCCCCCACCGCGCTCGGCTCACTCGCGCACCGGCTGCTCGAGCTGATCCCGCTCGGCGCGCAGGACGCTCGCAGCGAGTTGGAGCGGCTCCTCGCCGAAGAAGGGGAGGATCCGGCAATCCACGCCGAGGTCTTGAACGCCGCCGCGGCGTTCCTCGACTCGCCATTGGGAAAGCGGATGGCGGCGGCCAAAGCCGGACGGCTCAAGCGCGAGCTGCCGTTCGTCTTGCGCATGGCCCGCGAAGGCGCTCCCGAGCTGCTCATGCGCGGCCAGATCGATGCGCTCCTCCTCGACGGCGACGCCGCCACGGTCGTCGACTACAAGCTCTCGAAAGCGCGGCCTATCGAGCGGTACAAAGCGCAGCTCGATGCCTACGCGCTGGCCGCGCGCGAGCTCACCTCCGGCGCCGTCCCGGTTCGCACGGGCATCGTCTTCCTGCGGTCGCCGGGCGCGCCGTTCGTCGAACGGCCGCCGCCAGATGCGGCCACCTTGAGCGCCATCCGCGAATCGCTCCTCGACGCCGGCTGGGACATCGCCCACGGACGCGCGACCGGCGAATGGAAGAAGATCGAGCGGGCCGGCTGCGAGCGGCTGGAGTGCGGCTTCATCCGCCGCTGCCATCCGGACTCCAGCGCGGCCGGCTAATGGTGGCGGAGAATGGCGAGCCAGGCGGCAATGATGATGAGGATCAGCACCGCCGCCACCACCAAGAGCGGCTGCGGGTCCGGCGAGAGCGAGCGCACGAGCTGCCGCGCCTCCTCGCGCTCCGCCGCAGGTCCCGTCGCGGCGGCCTCGGCAGCCAGCTTGTGCGCGAGCCTGACGTTCCCCGCCTGCAGCGCCGCGCGCGCCTGCCCGAGCGGGGTCTTCGGCGCAACCGGCGTCTCGGTCTTTCTCGCCATCGGGGCGCGCACCTTACTATAAAGGCGCGACCCCTGTGGCGCAGACCGTCGAGCTCATCGAATTCCGCCGCGCCTTCGTGTGGCTCCTCTGCGGGATGCTCCTGCCCAGCGTCGCCTTGGTCGCGTTCGGCGTGGTGGCGGTGGCCAACGAGCGCGCCGCCGTGGAACGCAGGCTCTCCGACGAATACACCGCCCGGCTCCAAGTCCTCGCAGGCGACCTGCAGCGGCGCCTCGATCAAACCGCCCGCGACACCGGCGAGCGCAGCCTGGATCCGCTCGGCCTCGACGTCGACAGCATCGCCGCCGAGGTCCCCCGCCTCGCCGCGGCGCGCTTTCCACGCGAGCGCGCCACCTTCCGCCTCGTGCCCCGCACGGCCGGCCTCGCGACCCTGCGCCGCATGGTCGCGGAAGCCGGCGCCAACGCAACCGTGGTCGCCCGCCTGGGCCTGGGTCCGCCGCTCGAAGGCTATTCGCTCACCGCCGAGCTGCCGGGAGACGATCCCGCCGCCGCGCTGGCCTTCCGCAACCGCACCCTGTACATCGGGCTCCTTGTCCTCCTGTACGGCGGCATCGGCGTCGGGTTCGGACTGACCATCCGCGAAATGCGCCGCGCCTATCGCCTCTCCCGGCTGAAGACCGACTTCGTCGCCAACATCTCGCACGAGCTGCGCACGCCGTTGACCAGCGTCCGGCTCTTCGCCGAGACGCTGCGCGAAGGCCGCGCCGAAGGGCGCGAGGAGGTGCGCGAGTGCGTCGAGCTCCTCTCCCACGAGTCGGAGCGGCTTTCGCGGCTGGTGGAGACGCTCCTCGACTGGTCGCGCCTGGAGAGCGGCCGCGCCCCGTTGCGCATGCAACCGGTCCAAGTCGGAGCGCTGTTCGAGTCGATCGCCCGCACCTGGCGCGCGCAGCAGCTTCCCGCCACCTATACGACCGAAATCGAGCCGGGTCTGCCGTTTGTCTCCGTCGATTCGGAGAGCATGGCGCAGGTGGTCTTGAACCTGCTCCACAACGCCTACAAATATACGGGCGACGACAAGCGCATCGCGCTCCGCGCGCGAAAGAAGCGCCGCATGGTCGCGATCGAAGTCCAGGACAACGGCATCGGCGTCCGCCCGCACGACAAGAAGCGCATCTTCGAGCGCTTCTACCGGGCCGACGACCTGCTCTCCCGCAACACCGAAGGCACCGGTTTGGGACTCGCCATCGCGAAGAAGATCGTGGAAGCTCACCAAGGCCGGATCGAGCTCGACAGCAGGCCAGGCGTTGGCAGCACCTTCCGCATCCTGCTTCCGG
>DASXHM010000052.1:0-12546 GCA_036488495.1 Myxococcales bacterium
CCCCCGAGCCCCACCTTCGGAATCCAGAAGTTCACCCAACCGATGCCGCGCTTCGACGTGCTCCCGCGCAAGCCGGTGTCGACGCTCAACCCGCCGCCGATGGAGCGCGCCAACCAGACCCAGCAACCCGTCGATCCGGCCTTGGGCGGGGGCTTCGGCCCGATCGAAGGCCGGCCCCCAGGCCCCGTCTGGGCGCACCAGGGCTTCACCGTTTTCCCGCCGCAGATCGCCGTCGAGGTCACCATGGAAGGGGCAAAGACGAACCTCGTCTACGACCCCCAGGTGCCACCGACCCTGAACTCGGAGATCAATCCGGCCACTCCCTTCCCCCCGCGCTTCCATCCGGCCCTGCCCGATCAGGGGCCGCTCAAGTTCTGGACCTACAACGGCACCTTCCCGCCCAAGCTGGTGATCGGCCGCTACGCCGAGCCGATCCTCTTCCGCTTGCACAACAAGCTGCCGGCGGACAAGGCGAAGAACGGCGGATTTGGCTTGAATTCAATCTCGACGCACGAGCACAACGGCCACCACGGGGCGGAGAACGACGGCTTCACCGGCGCCTACTTCTTTCCCAACCAATTCTACGACTATCACTGGCCGATCGTGCTGGCCGGCTTCCGCACCATCAACACCACCGCCACCGATCCGAAGGCCGCCACTCCCGACGACGCGTTCGGCAAGCGGAACATCCCGGGCGATTGGCACGAAACCATGAGCTCGCACTGGTTCCACGACCACATGTTCAGCTTCACTTCGCAGAACGTCTACAAAGGCATGGCGGGCATGTTCAACATCTACAGCGCCCTCGACCGCGGCAACGAATCGGTCGCGGACGGCGTCAACCTGCGGCTGCCGAGCGGCACCGCCAAATCGTTCGCCAACCTCGACTACGACGTCAACATCATGCTCGCGGACAAGGCCTGGGACGCGAACGGGCAGCTCGCCTTCGACAAGTTCGACTTCGACGGCTTCTTGGGCGACCGCATGACCGTGAACCTGGTCGACAACCCGTTCTTCGAGGTGGAAGCGCGCAAGTACCGCTTCCGCATCCTGAACGGCGCGGTTTCGCGCTTCTTCAAGATCGCCATGAGCGACGGCTCGGTGATGGTGCAGATCGCCAACGACGGCAACCTCCTGCCCCACCCGGTGCCGCTGACCGAGCTGGACGAGCAGGGCATCGCCGAACGCTATGACGTGGTCATCGACTTCTCCCGCTATCCGGTCGGCACCAAGGTCTACTGGGTCAACCTCGCCAAGCAGACCAACGGGCGAAGGCCGGACAAGGACCTCTCGCTGCAGGAGGCGCTCGCAGGCGACCCCGACGATCCGGTGGTGGGCAAGTTCCTCGAGTTCCGCGTCGTCCGGCAGCCTTCGCAGCCCGACCTGAGCCAGGTCCCGGACACGATGATCCCGAATCCGACCCTGCCGGCCAACGTCCGCGCCCGGAATTTCGAATGGGATCGCGGTGCGACGCAGACCACCCCGCCGCAGCAGAGCTCGTTCATCGGTCCTTGGGGTATCAAGACCGACAACGAGGGGCCGGTCCTGGACGCCGACTACGGCCGCATTTCGGCTGCGCCAGGAATCAATACCGCGAATACGACCGAGGAGTGGACGCTGCAGAACGGCGGCGGCGGCTGGGACCACCCCATCCACATCCATTTCGAGGAGGGACAGATCATCGCTCGCAACGGGAGCGCAGCGAACGTCCCTGCCTGGGAGAAGGGACGCAAGGACGTGTATCGCCTGCGACCGGGCGGCAGCGTCACCTTGCGGATGCAGTTCCGCGATTGGGGCGGGATGTTCATGGAGCACTGCCACAACACCGTCCACGAGGACAACGCGATGCTGCTGCGCTGGGAGATCGACGCCAACGGGGCGCCTTTCCTGCATCCGTTGCCCACGCCGCTCGTTTCTCCGCAAGGCACCACCTTCGTTCCCCCCGACGACATCCTTCCCACCGCGTTCTGAGCGAAAAGGCCAAATCCAATGACCAATCCAATCGATTTGCAGAGCGTGCGCCGGCGGCTGGCTACGACGGCGGGCATCGGCGCCTTCCTGGTGGCGCTGGTGCTGGCGGCCCCCGAGGCGTCGGCGCAGGCCGCCGCTGTCTCCACCTTCGCGCTGCCGATCTCGGCGACGGTGAGTGCGGCGGCGAGCGGGCTCCCGGAGGCAGTCACCTTTTCCGGGACCGCGCACGTGACCGCGACCGTCGCGACCGATCCCACCCTGCCGCCGCAGGTCGTCGTCGCGATTGACGGACGCGGCGTGACCGGGGTCGGCCAGACCAGCGGTTTCGTCTACAAGAACGAGTGCGAAGCCAACCTGACCCGCCCGCTGGCGGCGCTCGACACCATCCACCTGACCTTCGCCGTCTTCAAGGAAGGCCCCGGATCGGCGCTGAGCGCGCGGAGCGCGTTCCTCACCCTCAACCTGACCTACAACACGACGACGATGGTGCTCACCAACGTGACCGGCACGGTGTCCGCGCTTCCCGCCCTGGCGTCCGCCACACCCTGACAACCGAGGCGAGGGCGGCCGTCTGCACAGGGCCGCCCTCGCTTCCTTTCCATCGGAAGGAAGACAACATGCGAGCACGCATCCTCGGAGTCTCGATTTGGCTCTCGCTTTTCGCCGCGCTGCCTGGAATGGCGCAAAGCGGGCCCGACTGGTTCACCAACACGCCGCTCACCACCCAGGACGGCAAGGTCGTGCACCTCTACGACGACCTGCTCAAGGGCAAGTCGGTGGTGGTCAACCTCATCTACACGCGGTGCACGGCGAGCTGCCCGCTCGAGACCGCCAAGCTGTCGCAGGTGCAGAAGCTGCTCGGCGACCGGGTGGGAAAGGACATCTTTTTCTATTCGATCAGCATCGATCCGAAGCATGACACGCCGGAGGTGCTGAAGGCGTATGCGGCAAGGTTCCACGCCGGGCCGGGCTGGCTGTTCTTGACCGGCGCGCCCGACGGGATCAAGCTCGTCTCCAAGCGGCTCGGACTCGCTTCCTTGACCGACGCCGCCAACCGCGACGGCCACCAGCCGAGCTTGATGGTCGGCAACGAACCGAGCGGCCAGTGGATGCGCAATTCCGCGGTGGACAACCCGCGCTTCCTGGCCGCGACCATCGTCCATTTCATCGACGGCTATTCGAGCGTGAAGCAGGCCAGCTACGCCGACGTCTCCTTGCGGCCGGTGGGGAAGGGCGAGTACCTCTTCAAGTCGCGCTGCGCGGCCTGCCATACGGTCGGCGGTGGAAACGCGGTCGGCCCCGACCTGGTTGACGTGCAGAAGCGCCGCGACCGCGCTTGGCTCACCCGCTACGTGACCACTCCGGACGTGCTCCTCGCGCAGCGCGACCCGATCGCACTCGCGCTCTTCGAGCAGTACCGGACGGTGCGCATGCCCAACCTCGATCTTGCGGTCGAAGACGCCGATGCGATCCTGCATTACGTCGAGCTGCGCAGCAGGGCGGCTGCCGGGGCACGCTCCGCGACAGGCCCTCGCACGGCAGCGGCGGCGCCCGAAATCGGAGGGGGAGCTGGGGGCGCGAAGTAGCGCAGGCTTGGCCGGGGAGGGCGAAGTGTAGCCGCCCTCTCCGGAGCGAAGCAGCCGTCTTGGAAAAAAAGCGTCGGGTTGGTTTTCGACGGTCCGCCCGGTGTGACGAGGGCCAACGCCGGACGGCGTTGCTTAGAGGCTGGGGGGAAGCGGGCTGCCGCAGCGGTCAGCGCCGCCGCCGGAGATCCGGGTCTTGATCTTCATTGGTTTTCACCTCCTTCCATTTGGTCGATGAAACAGACGCGATGAAGTGGGCGGTACGCTGACAACAAGAACCGCGAAGGATGTAAAGGCGGCTGTGACAAGCATTTGAAAGTACGCTGCGATTGTCGATCCGGACAAAGCTTCACGTCGTGGCTCGAAATCCGGCTATGCCGGCTCGATTCGCGCACGGCCGTGTTCGCCACAGCACAAAAGCGGCCAGCGTCATCGTCGTCCGTCGGTGCTGGCGCGTCGTACGGAGCCGAAGTAGCATCCGCGCCCCTTTCGAAGGAGCAATCCCATGTCAGGCGGCGGCGAACTGAAGGGTCCCGATCTCGCGAGCGAAGGCGCCTCCTCGGCGGAGGTTGCCGAGGGGGGAATGCTGCTCGGGCATGCGCAGGGCGAGGCCGTCCTGATCGCGCGCTCGGAAGGGAAGCTCTACGCCATCGGAGCGAGCTGCACGCACTACGGAGGGCCGCTCGCCGAGGGCGTCCTTTCCGGCGACCGCGTGCGCTGCCCCTGGCACCACGCGCAGTTCTGCTTGAAGGACGGAAGCTCGCGTGCGCCGGCGCTCAATCCGGTGCCGTGCTGGAAGGTGGAAGAGAGCGCCGGCCGGGTGCGGGTGACAGGCAAGGTGGAACCGAAGCCGCCGGCGCGCCGCGAAGGACCCGAAAGCGTGGTCATCGTCGGGGCAGGCCCGGCAGGGAACGTCGCCGCCGAAGCGCTCCGCGCCAACGGCTATGAAGGGCCGATCACGCTCATCGGTGGCGAGTCGCCAGTGGATCGGCCGAACTTGTCGAAGGACTATCTGGCGGGCACCGCGCAAGCGGAATGGATTCCGCTCCGGCCGAAGGAATTCTACCAGGAGAAGCGCATCGAATGCCTGTTCGGCGCGCGAGTGACTCGCATCGATCCGGCGGCGCGTTCGCTGACGCTGCAGGACGGCAAGACGGTGCGTTTCGGCGCCCTCTTGCTCGCCACCGGCGCCGAGGCAAACCGGCTGCAGGTCCCAGGCGGAGATTTGCCGCACGTCCGCACCCTGCGCTCCCTCGCCGACAGCGACGCCATCATCGCTCGCGCGGCGAAAGGCAAGCGCGCCGTGGTGGTGGGGGCGAGCTTCATCGGGCTCGAGGCGGCTGCGTCCTTGCGCGCGCGCGGCGTCGAAGTGCATGTCGTGGCCCCCGAGTCGGTCCCAGCGGAGCGCGTTCTCGGCCGCGAGCTCGGAGGCCTCTTGCGCAAGGTGCACGAGGAGCACGGGGTGGTCTTCCACCTCGGCGACGTGCCCGCGAGCATCGACGAGCGCGAGGTGGTCTTGAAGAGCGGTACGCGGCTTCCGGCCGACGTGGTGGTGGCCGGCGTTGGAGTGCGCCCGGGCATTTCACTCGCGGAGCAGGCGGGGTTGACCGTCGATCGCGGCATCGTGGTGGACGAATTCCTCCGCACCAGCGCTCCCGCCGTCTGGGCCGCCGGCGACGTGGCGCGAATCCCCGATCCGCGCACGGGACAGAAGGTGCGCATCGAGCATTGGGTGGTGGCGGAGCGACAGGCAGAGGCGGCGGCCAAGAACATGCTCGGCTTCAATCAACCGTATCGCGACGTGCCGTTCTTCTGGACGAACCACTACGATCTCGCCGTCAACTACGTCGGGCATGCGGAGAAGTTCGACTCCGTCCAGGTTGCCGGAAACCTGCACGGGCGCGACGCCATCGTCGCCTATCGCGAAGGCTCGGCCATCCGCGCGGTGGCGACGGTTGGCCGGGATCGGGCCGCGTTGGAAGCCGAGCTCGCCTTCGAGCAGGGCGACGACGCCGCGCTCGAACGGCTCTTGCGCTGAAGAAACGAAACGCCGCGACGCTCTGCTAGAAGCGTCGCGGCAAATCGCACCAGCGGTCGCGCCTAGTTCGAGGGCGCCTCGTTGCTGCGCGGTCCCTGACCCTGCGCATTGACCGCCGTGATTTGATAATAGTAGCGGGCGACGCTGGGATCGGCCGCGGTGTCGACATATGCCGTCTTGGTGCCCAGCACCTTCTGCAGCGTCTTCTCGCCGCCCGGCGTGGTGCTCCGGTAGATGCGATAGGAGCGGATGTCGGCGCCGCCGTTGTCGGGCGGATTCCAGGTCAGGCTGACGCCCGAAGGCGTGCGCGCCGCGGTCAGATAGGGCGCTTTCGGCGCTGCCGGCTCGACCGGATCGAACGCGGCCAGGAGCGGCTTCCCGCCAATCTGCCGCGCCACCCGCTGGTAGGCGACGAAGTCGTTGGTCGCGCCGCCGCTGCCGATGCAGGTGCTGCTGACGCAGCCGTCGTCGTAGCCGAACAAGACGCGGCCGTGGTCGTCCATGGTCACTTCGTTGAAGTCGAGCAGGTTGCGGTTCTGGTTGCTGCCGCCGCCGTTCCAGATGCCGCCCGCGCCTTGGACCGGATCGTTCGGCGTGGCACTCACCGTCGTCCAGCTCTTGCCACCGTCGTAGCTCGTGGCGATGAACAAGTACCAGACGCCCGGGAAGTCGAGCGACTCGTGGTCGCCGGCGACGTTGGTGCCCAAGAAGCCGCAAGCCGCGCGCCCGGGACTTCCGGCGACTGCCTCGGGGAAGACCGCGTTGACCACGCCTGCCGCGATGCCGATGTCGGTGTCGTTCAGCCAGGTGGCGCCTCTGTCGTGGCTGACCGCCACGTGCGCGTGGTGTTCGGCGCCCTGGCCGTCGACGTAGCACTCATAGATGGTGTTCGCCTGGTCGATGGCGATCGAAGGATCCGTCGAACCGCCGGTGAACGATTGGCTTGCGGGGATGAGAAACTGCTGCCAGGTGGTGCCGGCGTCGAGGCTGACGACACCGCCTTGCTGGAGGCCGCATTGCGCGACCGGCACGTAGACGCTTCCGTCGCCGGCGACTTTGACGTGGCCGTGCAGACCGCCGCACGCCGTGATGCCATTGCCTTCATAGATGGGAATGCCGGGGCCGAAGCTCAGACCGCCGGTGTCGCTGCGCTGGCACGAGGCCGGGCCGACCACGTCCTGCGAGCAATAGTAGAGCGCGTTTGGATAGATTGGATTGGGAACCGGAAACAGCGGCGGATAAGGGCCGGAACCGACCGTCTGGTGATCCGCGCCGCCGTTCGGGACCGCCAAGGACGCTTGCACCCAGCTCGCGCCGTCGTCGTCGCTGGAGGCGAAGAGCAGCTCCGCGCCGGTCGTCTGCATCGATTCGAAGGTCCGGCCGGTCTTCTGGTCCGTGTAGAGGATCGGGTCCAGGGTGGTTTCGCTGATGATCGAGGGCGAGGCATCCACCCATTGCGCAGGCGCGGCTTCCGGCAACGGCGGGCTCAGCTTCTCCGGCGGCGTGATGCGGAACGTCCGCAGGTCCGAGAGGGTGAGGATGTTGCCGGTGCGCGGATTGAAGCCGATGTTGAATTCTCCCGACGAACCCTCCGCGGCCGAGCCTTTCGGCGGGAAGAAGTTCTGATAGCGCGGGGCGCCCGGCGAGGTTGCAGTCGCTTGACCAAAACCGGTGCTCGCCGTCGGGGTCCCCGGCGCGCCTGGCACGAGCGAAATGGTGACGTTGACGGTTTCGCCTGTGGGCGTGAAGGGGACCACCTTGACCGTGAACGTCTTCGTCCCGTTGAAGACGCGGATGGTGGTCGTCTCCGGATTGGCGCTGCTCGCCGATTGGCTCAGCGCCTGCTGGCCGCCGCTCGTGGTGGTGACTGCGCCGGCGAAGAGATACAGGTCGTAGTCGGAAACGCCCGCACCGGCGTCGGTCCACCCCGCGCTGATGCGGATCAGGTCATTCGGATGGGTGGTCGCGTAGTCTGCCGGGAGCGTCACCGTCAAAAGAAAGTCGTCGCAGGGCTGCGATGGGTTGCTGCATTCGGGCCCGCTGTCGAGCTCCGGAATGGGGGTTGGATTGGGGAGCGTGAAGGGCCCGGCGGAATAGGTCAAACCGCCCGAGGTGTCGGTCAAGGTTCCGCTCGCCGGGACGGCCGCTAGAGAGGACCTGCCAATGAGCAGCACAGCCAGCAACGCGAAGAGCGCGCCGTTATGAACCATCTTTTTCATCGAATTGTCCCCTTGTGCTGCCATCGCGGCGCACCGCGGCCCGCCAACAGACGCCTTCTTGGCGGACGGGCCGTCGACGGAATGTAAGGCGCGCCTGCAGCCGGGGGGAGTCCGTGCGCAGGACAAACAAATCCCGGCCACCCAAAGAGGATGGCCGGGATTCTGGTTCCAGCGGGTTCAGCGCCGAAAGCGGCCCAGCCTCGAGAGCCGTGCCGCCTTCGGCCGCGGATTAGTTCCCGAGCCCGTTCGCAATCGTGAAGATGACGTCAGGCGTCGCGGCCTGCGGCGTCGGCGCGGGCGGTGGGAAGCGCCCGTCCGCCCAGATCATCACGAATTGGTTGTCGTTCAGCAATTCGCTCGACGTGTAATCGCCGAAGTTCGGGGCCGCGTCGGCGCGGACGAACCAACTGGTTGCCACGTCCGTCTGCTCGCGGTTCGGCGAGAAGCTGGCGCCGCCGCTCTTCGAGACGGTGGCGAAGGCGTCGGTCAGCACGTTGTTCGGGTCGGTCCGCCTGTCTAGCCAGCCCGCGAAGACGAAGCCGTTCTTGTTCACCTGGATGCTCGGGAACACGTGGCTCGTCAGGCCCGGATCGTCGTTGGCCTTGGTGGTGGTCCAGGTGAGGCCGTTGTCGTGCGACGCGCTGACGAGGATGTCCGCTGCCTTCGCCAGCGGTCCCGGCGGCGCAGGCAACGGCGTCTTGCCGCTGAAGTACGTGATGTAGATGTCGCTGCCGTGCGACTGCGGCGAGATGTAGGGCGCATTCAAGATCGAGAAGCGGCCCCGGTTGTAGCCGGGCGGCTCGCCCTGCGGATTGACGTGGTTGACCACGATGGGCGCCGAGAAGGTGGCGCCGTCGTCGTCGGAGAACGCTTCCTCTACCCGGTTGTCGCTCTCGGGCCCGAACCCGTCATTCGCGAAGGTGCGGGCGAGCCAGGTGACGATGACGCGGCCGGTGCCGGTGACCATTGGCTGCGTCCCGGTGTTGAAGGTGTCGTTCAGGTTCGGAACGATGATCGTCGGAGGGGTCCAAGTGCGGCCGCCGTCGAACGAACGGACCATCTCGAGCGGCGTCGCGCCGTCCGAGCCGAAACGCACGTACGTCATGTACAGCGTCCCGGTGGCCTGGTTGACGTAGAGCCACTCCTTGTCGAGCAACTGGCCCGGATCGATGACCGGCACCGCGACCGAGGGACGCTCCCAGACGATGCGTTCGCTGGGCAGCTTCGAGGTGTCCGGCACTCCCTGCTGCGTCGGATCCTTGAAGCAGCGCGTATTGGAGAGCGACTCCGGCGTCTGCGGCGGCGCCACCATGAAGCGCCCGCGGTTGACGCTCAAAGAGAAGGTGCCGTCGGGTAGCTCATAGATGGACGAGTAATAGAATTCGCCAGCGCCCTGCGGCGTCGCCTTGCCGGCGACGGTGAAGTTGCGCGCCGACTGATCGACGACCACCACCGGGTCGCCGAAGTAATGGTCGCCTGCCGCGCCGGGGATGACCGGAGGCAGCCCGCCGCCGTCCACCCAGGTGTTGCCGCCGTTGATCGAGTACGCGAATCCGCTCAGCCCTTCGGTGTTGTTGAAGAAGCCGCGCGAGTTGTTGTAGCCGGCGACGATGTACTTGAGGCCGAAGGTCGCGATCTCGGTTTCGCTCTGCACGGTGCGCTGCCGCTGCGGCGCGGGCGGGTCGAGGCAGGGATCGTTGACGAAGGTGTTGCCGCCGCGGCCATTGTCGTGGAAGCCGGGCTGCGGGTTGTTGGGCTCGGTGAGAGCGCCCGGGCCGAAGGCGGCCGCCTCGCCGCCAGCGGAAAGTCCGTCGGTCCGGGGATCTTCGCTGGTCTTCAAGTCGTGCAGGGTGTCGGGTTGACCGTCGTCGTCGGCGGTTTGTGCCCTGGCGGGAGCTATCCATGCAGCCATGACGCAAAGGGAGAGGCCCACTGCAAACCTCGATGCAGATCGGGTTGTCATTTGATTCTCTTTCCCGTGAGGGGAACGGCGGGAGTGCTGGGACAGCGACCGGACGGCGTCGCGCCTCGGCCGTGTAGGGCGAAGGCGTTGGCGCTGCAAGAGACGGAGGCTCGCGCCGCCGCAGGACGAGCAGGCGCCACGAACGACGACGCACGTGGCGAGCCGGCGTCAGTGCACGACGAGGGTGGGCTTTCGGCAGATGTGCACGAGCCGATGCGCGACGCTGCCAATCAGCACGCCGCCGATGAGCGTCCGCCCGCGGCTGCCCAGGCAGAGGAGGGAGACGTCCTCGTGCCGTGCGAGCTGTTCGATGGCCTCCGCCGGCGTTCCCTCGACGCACCTGAGCTCCGGCGCGACGCCGATCTGCGCGGCGACGCGCGCGAGCATGGCGAGGCCGTCCTGCTTGCGCTGCTCGCGCATTTCGTCCTCGTCGCCGCCGATCTGCCACTCGTTCAACACCGCATGGCCGGGGACGACGTGCACGAACGAGAGCGCGAGGCCGAGCTTGGGAGCCATCTCCGCGGCTGCCTGCGCCGCGCGTTTCGATGGCTCGGATCCGTCAATCGCCACCAAAAGCCGCTTCATGGTTTCTTCTTTCGCTGGAGAAGACCGGTGCCGTGCAGTGCGATGCCGGGATTCTGGATGCGGATCTGGTCGAGCCGCCTGCGGTGGGCCGCGAGGATGTCGCTGCGGGTCAGGTAGCCGACCAGCGCGCGCGGATTTTCGCGCTGCACCACCGGGAGGCGGCCGACGTTCTCGCGGAGCATGTGATCGGCCGCCTCGCGCAGCGAGCTGTCGGCGAACACCACCGCCGGCGCCCGGTGCACGAGATCCCCGACCGTTCGTACGCCGTCCGCGCCGTCGTTGACCTCGCGGCGCAGAACCACGCCGGCGAGCAGGCCTTTGTCATCGAGGACGGGAAAGCCCTGGTGCCGTGGGTCGGCGGCGAGCCGCGTGCGCGCTTCCGAGATGGATTCGGAAGCAGGCAGCGCCACCACCTCGGTCTGCATCTGGTCGCGGACGAGCTGGCGATCGAGGAAGTCCGCCGCGTATTCGTGGACCACGCGGATGCCGTGCCGCTCGATCTTCTCGGTCATGATCGAGGTGCGCATGAGGAGGAGCGAGACGAGATACGCGCTGGCGCAGCCGAGCAAGAGGGGAAGAAGCCCGAGTGGTTGCCGGGTGGCCTCGAAGGCAAACACCACGCTGGCCAGGAACGCGTGCGAGGCGCCGGCGAAGATGGCCGCCATGCCGACCAGCGCCGCGACGCCCGCTTCGACGTGCAGCGCAGGCGCGACCGCCGCGCAGGCGAACGCGAAGAGCCCGCCCACGCCGCCACCCACGGTGAAGAGCGGCGCCAGGGTCCCTCCAGAAGTTCCGCTGCCCAAGGCCAGCGCCCAGGAGACGAACTTCAAGACGGTGACGACGAGGAGCGCCTTGAGCGGGAGATCGCCGCTCAGCATGTGGTCGATGTTGTGGTAGCCGACGCCGAGCGTCTCTGGCGCGAAGTAGCCGATCACGCCGACCGCGAGGCCGCCGATGGCCGGCCACCACATCCAATGGACGGGCAGCTTCTCGAACGCGCTCTCGGTGGCGAAGACACCGCGGGTGCAGCCGATGGCCGCGAGCCCGGCGATGACGCCGAGGAACGTGTAAGCCGCCAGCGCCGAGCCGGTGGGAGCGCCGAGCACGTCGAGCTTGAAGAAGGGCTGCGCGCCTGCGAAGGCGAAGCGCACCGAGGCAGCCGCGGCCGAGGCGAGGGCGACGGGGATGAGGGAGCTGGGCCGGAGCTCGAAGAGGAGCAGCTCCACCGCCAGGAGCACCGCCGACACCGGTGTTCCGAAGGTGGCCGCCATTCCCGCCGCGGCGCCCGCGGAGAGGAGCGTCTTGCGCTCCGCGGAGCTGGTGCGCAACACCTGCCCGACCAAGGAGCCCATCGCGCCGCCGGTCGCGATGATCGGGCCTTCCGCGCCGAAGGGGCCGCCGGTGCCGATGGCCACTGCCGCCGAAACCGGCTTGAAGAAGGTCAGCTTCATCGGCACCCGGCTCTCGGAGGTGAGGACGCGCTCCATCGCCTCGGGAATGCCGTGGCCGCGGATGCCCTCCGCGCCGAAGCGCGCCATCACTCCGACGACGATTCCGCCCAGCGCCGGAACGACGATGACCCAGAGCCCGAGGTGGTTGCCGAGCGGCGTCGACGGAGCGTCCGAGAGGGTGCCGTGGAACGACAGCGCGGTGACGAGATTGATCAGCCGGACCAGGAGCTGCGCGGCGAACCCGGAGACGATGCCGATCAGCACCGACAGCACGACGATGACGACGATGCGTCGCTCGATGGGCCGCCGCTCTTGCGGAAAATGCGACGCGTCGAGGGCCGGCCGCATCGAAGGCGCGACAGGAACCTCCAGCATGCGGTCATTGTACGCACGGGAAGTTTGCGTTCAAACCATCGCGCGTGGTGGACACAAATAGACGCCCGCGGCGCGAGACCGCACGCCGCGGGCGTTTGATGCTTTCAAAAGCCGCAGACTGCAGCGCTACAAGCGTAGCCCCTAAGCCGCCTTTCGGCGGCCGGGGCTAAGCGGCCTTCGGCCGCCGCGCCTAGAACGAAACGACGCAGCCGCCGACGCCGCTGTTGAAGGCGTTGCTCCAGAGCGACTGGATGGGGAACGTGCCGGTGCTGAAGGCGACGTTCTGCGAGGCGCCCTGGCCGCTCGAGATCCAGGCGCACTTGTCGCCGTTCTCCGCACCGCCGGAGTCCAGCCAACCGCC
>DASXHM010000056.1:0-15380 GCA_036488495.1 Myxococcales bacterium
TACGGCGAGATGCACCGCTTCATCCCCATCTACGCCTCCTGGCAAGGCGCCCGCGTCACCGAGATGGTGGTCAACCATCGCGCCCGCCATGCGGGAAAATCCAAGTACGGTTTCTCCCGCACCTTCAAGGTCGTGCTCGACCTGATGGTGGTGAAGTTCCTCGCCAACTACGCGACCAAGCCCATCTACATCTTCGGCGGCTTCGGGCTTCTGAGCTGGCTCGGCGCTTTGCTCGCGGCGGCCTGGGCGGTCTACTACAAGGTGCGCGGCCTCAAGGACTTCGTGCAGACGCCGCTGCCGCTCGTGGCGGTGATGTTCACGCTGGTGGGCGCGCTCTCGCTCTTGATGGGCCTTCTCGCCGAGCTGGTCATCCGCACCTATTACGAGTCGCAGGACAAGCGGCCGTACCTCGTCGCCGAGGAGCTGAACGCGCCTTTGCCGAAGCCGCTCCCGCGGGCGGTGGGCGAGTAGCATGTGCGGCATCTGCGGCGAGGTCTCCTTCGGGGCCGCTCCCGACAGCGAAGGCGTCCGCCGCGCCGCGCGCAGCCTCGCGCACCGCGGCCCGGACGCGGAAGGATTCTTCTTCGAGGGACCGGCCGCGCTCGGCCACCGCCGGTTGTCGATCATCGACCTCGCCACCGGCGATCAGCCGATGGTTTCCGACGGCGTTGCGCTTGCCTTCAACGGCGAGGCCTACGACTTCAGAGAGCTGCGCGAGGAGTTGCGCGGCAAGGGCCATCCGTTCGCTACCCAGAGCGACACCGAAGTGGTGTTGCGCGCGTACCTCGAATGGGGCGAAGAGTTCGTCGAGCGCGTGCACGGAATGTTCGCGCTGGCGCTCTGGGATTCTCGCTCCCGCAAGCTCGTTCTCGCCCGCGACCGCCTGGGAAAGAAGCCGCTCTACTACGCGCTCCGCTCCGGCCGCTGCATCTTCGGAAGCGAGCTCAAAGCCTTGCTCGCCTACGGGCTCCCGCGCGCGCTCAATCCGCAGGCGGTGGTCGAATACCTCGCTTGCGAGTACGTGCCGGCGCCGCTCAGCATCTTCGAAGGCATCCGCAAATTGCCCGCGGCGCACGTGGCGGTGTTCGACGAGCACGGCTTCCGCCTGCGCCGCTACTGGGACCTGCCGGCGGAAGGCAACGAGCGCGCGGACCCGCAGAAGCTGCTTTCGCTGCTCGAGGCGGCGGTCAAGAAGCGCCTCGTCGCGGACGTGCCGGTCGGCGTCTTTCTTTCCGGCGGCGTGGATTCGACGGCGGTCGCGGCATTGGCGGCGTGGCACGTCCCGAAGCTGCGCACCTTCTCGATCGGCTTTCACGAGGAGAGCTTCGACGAATCGCCCTGGGCGGCTCTGGCGGCAAAGAGCATCGGCAGCGCGCACACGCTGGAGAAATTCTCCGGCCAGGACTGCATCGATCTCCTGCCCCAAGCTGCCGCGCAGCTCGACGAGCCGTTCGCCGATCCGTCGTTCCTGCCCACGCTCTTGCTCTCGCGCTTCACTCGCAAGCACGTCACGGTCGCGCTCGCGGGCGACGGCGGCGACGAGCTCTTCGCAGGCTACGATCCGTTCCTCGCCCACAAACCGGCAGCCGTCTTCGCCCGCGTTCCGCGGCCGCTCCGTGCGCTGCTGCAAGCCTCGGCGCACTTTCTGCCGTCGTCATCGCGCAACATGAGTCTCGATTTCCGGCTCAAGCAGTTCTTGCGCGGCGTGGATGCGCAACCGTCGCTCCGGCACCAATCTTGGCTCGCGTCGTTCCTTCCGCGCGAATTGTCCGGGTTGCTCTCGCGCGACTTCGAAGGGCAGCCCGATCTTGCCTTCCGCGCCGTCCTGGAAGACGCAGCCCGGTCCGGCGCTGCTCCAGGCTCGGTGGACGAAGCGCTGCGCTTCTACGTCACCCGCTACCTCGCCGACGACATCCTGGTGAAGGCCGACCGCGCCTCGATGGCGGCGTCCTTGGAAGTGCGGGCGCCGTTCCTCGACACGGCGGTGGTCGAATACGCGCTCAGGCTCCCTGCGGCGAGCAAGGTTTCGCTCACCAAGACCAAGCTGCTCTTGAAGCGCGCGCTCCGGGGAGTGGTTCCGGAGCAGATCCTCTCGCGGCCGAAGAAGGGCTTCGGCATTCCGGTCGCGCAGTGGATTCGGGGGCCTTTGCGGCCGCTCTTCGAAGACGCTTTGTCGGAGCGCGCGTTGCGCGGCGGAGGCGTGCTCGAGCCGGCGCCGGTGCACGCGCTCTTGAAGACGCACCTGGAGGGCCGCGCCGATTTGCGCAAGCCGCTCTGGACGTTGCTCATGTTTCAGCTCTGGCAGCGCAACTACGGCGCGCAGTCGCAGGCCGATCGGAGCGCCGCGTGAACGGCATCGCGGAAGAGAGCGCCGCGTGAGCGGCATCGCGAACGGAGCGTGGAGGTGAAGCGCGTCCTCGTCACCGGCGGCGCGGGGTTCATCGGCTCGCACCTCGTCCAGGCGCTCGTCGAGCGCGGCGACGAAGTCAGCATCGTCGACAACTTCGACCCCTTCTATCCCGAGCGGCTGAAGCGCCGCGGGCTGCACCCGCAAGCGCGGCTCTTCCAAGCCGACATCCGCGACGCCGCCGCGGTCGAGCGCGCGTTCTCGGAGACGAAACCGGACACGGTCGTGCACCTGGCCGCGCTCGCCGGAGTGCGCCCATCGCTCGAGCGGCCCGCCGACTACATGGACGTGAACGTCCGCGGCACTGCTTACGTCCTCGAGGCCGCCCGCAAGGCCGGCACGCGCCGCTTCGTCCTCGGCTCGTCCAGCAGCGTGTACGGCGTCAAAGCGGTCCCGCCCTTTCGCGAGACGGCCCGCATCGATTCCCCCGAGAGCCCGTACGCGGCGAGCAAGGTCGCGAGCGAAGTGCTGGCGCGCACCTTCCACAATCTCTACGGTGTCGAGGTCGCCGCGCTTCGCTTCTTCACCGTCTACGGCCCGCGCCAGCGCCCCGACCTCGCCATCCACAAGTTCGCGCGTTTGATGCTGGCGAAAAAGCCCATCCCCTTCTTCGGCGACGGCTCGACCCGGCGCGACTACACTTGGGTCGACGACATCGTGCAGGGCGTGGTCAAAGCTTGCGACGTTCCCCTGAGCTACGACATCATCAACCTGGGCGGCGCCCGCACCACCAACCTCGCCGAATTGGTCAAACTGCTCGAACAAGCGCTGGGTGTCGAAGCAATTCTCGACAAGAAACCGGCGCAAATGGGCGACATGCCCCAGACCAGCGCAGACGTCACCCATGCGCGCGAAGTGCTGGGCTACGACCCGCATACGCCCATCGACGAAGGCATCCGCAAGTTCGCCGCCTGGGTCAAGGGCGACGGCGCGGATTGGATCTGAGCCGGCCTGGCCGGCAAAGCAGCTCCGAACGCGCCAAAACGGCGTGACGCTACTTCACGCCGAGCAACTCGACTTCGAAGACCAGGGTCGCGTTGGGCGGAATCACGCCGCCTGCACCGGCGCGGCCGTACCCCATCTCCGGCGGGATGGTGAGCTTGCGCTTCCCGCCGATCTTCATCCCCTGCACGCCTTCGTCCCAGCCTTGGATGACGTGCCCGCGCCCCAAGGGGAAGCTGAACGGCTGGCCGCGATCTTTCGAGGAGTCGAACTTCTTCCCGTCGGTGAGCCAGCCCGTGTAGTGCACCGAGACGGTCTTGCCCTTCTCGGCGACCGCGCCCGAGCCCACCACCACGTCCTCGATCTGCAGCTTGTCGTTCATGCGGTCCCTCGTTGAGCTATTGGTGGCGAACGAGCGGCCCGCCTTCGTCTTCGTCCGGAAAGGGCGACTCGCCCGGCAGCAGCCGGTACACCTTCACCACCTCGCGCCCTTCGATGCTTTCCACGTGCCACGGCGTGCGCTCGGCGAGGTGTTGCACGGCGTCCTGGTTCAGGAAGTACCAACGGCCCGCCTGCACCACCACGTAGCAGATCCGCCCCGAGCGGCAAGTCCTTCCGCGCCGCACCAGCGTCTGTTTCAAATCGGGGCGGCCCGCCATCTCCGAGTAGAGCTGTGCCGGCCAGTCGATCTCGGTGGAGAGCTCCGCGTCCGGCTCTGCGTGGGCGGCGACGTACTGCACCGCCTCGCGGAAGCCGGCGTCGAAGTAATCGCAATGAGGGAAGTACCACTGCACCTGCGCATCGCCCCCGCCGAGCGGCGAGATGTAGAGGCGGTAGTGCGGCGCGTGCTTGACCGCTGCCAGCGCTTCGCTGCCGGGCAACAGGAGCGCCATCGCGGTGGCCGCCGTCCAGCGCAGCGCGGGCGAACGCAAAAGCTCCAGCGCCTTCTTGGCCGCGTAGCCCGCCAGGATGAGGAACGCCGGCAGCACGCTGACGAAGAAGCGCCCCCACTTCGAACCCGAGGCGGAATGCACCAAGAACCAGATCGACATCCAGCTCAGGATCAGCTTGTGGGCGGGCCGCCGCTCGAAGAGGCAAAGCGCCAAGCCGCAGAGCGCCGCCAAGAACGTGAGCGGCGCCAGCTTGACCGCCGCGAACACCGCATAGAACCAGGGCGGAGTTCCGGAGAGGCCGTACTCGACGAGGTTGTGGTAGATGCGCCCCATGAAGAAGAGCGAGCCGTGCACGGTCTGCTGGCCGGTCGTGTAGCTCTTCGCGTACTCCCAGGTGCTGGGAAGAAAGGGCGACCAGTTGATGCCGGCCCAGAGCACGACGGCGATGCCGACGAGCTGCAGCCAGCGCTTGAACGGAACCCGCCACGCCGAACCGCGCCGCACCCACAAGTAGAAGACGACCGGAATGGGCGTGAGGAAGAAGAAGTATTTCGAGGCGAGCATGCCCGCGAGCGAAGCCGCGCCGTAGACTTCGGCGCGCTTGGGCGACTGACCCGCGTCCGCCAGCGCCTTGGCCTCGGCCAGGAAGAGCAACGTCAGCAACAGGAAGAGCCCGAGGAGCGTGTCTTCCTTGGCCACCCTTTGGTAGCCGACCAGCGTCACCGACACGGCCGCCAGCGCCGCCGCGAAGAGCCCCGCGGTGCGCCCGAACAGGCGCTTTCCGAGCTGCGCCACTACCGCGATGGAGAGACCGCCCGCGAGCGCGTTCGGGAGCCGGGTCATCGTCTCCGGCGCCCAGCCGAGCTTCGACCCGATGGCAATGCAGCCGGCGATTAGCCACTTCATCAGCATCGGGTGCTCGACGTCGTCCCCGGAGAAGATACCGGCGAGGTAGCGGTTGGCCGCCAGCCACTTGTGGACTTCGTCGTCTCCGAAGCCCTCGGCCGACAGCCCGCGGAGCCGCAAGAAGAGGCCGATCGCCACGAGCACGAACAGGAGCGCGAGCGCCGCAGTTCCCCACGGCGCGGCCCTTCCGCGCAGCTCTTGTTCGTCGGTCATGAAGCGGTGCCTTCTATCCGATGGACCCGGCTTCTGGGAAGGTAAGGACTGGCGCAAAATCCCGGCATCGTTAAGCTGCTCGCCGCGTGCGCTTCCTCGCCCTGATCGTGGTCATGCTCGCGCCTCTGTCGACCGCGGGCAAAGAGGAGCGGCCACTCGTCGAAACCTCCGTGGACGTGCACAGCTTCCGGGTGGTCGAGAGCTACTCCGGCCCGGTCAGCTACTACCGCCTCGTCGAGGACAAGCCGCCCTTCATCCGCGCCGCCTACCACCCGCCGCTCGAGACCGTCACGTTGGGCGCCGAGATCCCCGAGAACCTGCGCGACAAGACGAAGCGGGTGCGCTGGAGGTGGCGGGCGCTCGTGCTTCCCAAGAACGGCAACGAGTGCAAGCCCGGGTTCGGCGACTCCGCGGCGGTCGTCTACATCTCCTGGAAGCGCGGCCTCAAGTGGTACTCGCTCAAGTACACCTGGAGCGCGGAGGGCACGAAGGGGGAGATCTGCGATCAGAAGCGCAACCTCTTCGTCGTCCAAGACACCGTCATCCTCGAATCGGGCGGGCCGGTCAATGAATGGCGGACCGAGGAGATCGATCCGTCGGCCGAATTCCGCGCCCACTTCGAGAAGGGCAACCCGGACGCGGACGTTCCCGACCTGGTCGGCCTCGGCATCATGAGCGACGGCGATCAGACGAACAGCATCTCCTCCGCCGACTACACCGGCTTCACGCTCTTGCACTAACCAGCGTCGGGCTCGACCACCGCGCTGACGTCCGGCAGCGGCAATTCCGGCGTCTTGAAGCTGAACAGGCTCTTCTTGCCGAACAGCGTCTCGCCCTCGAGGACCAAGACCAGGATGCCGCCGACGAAGCCCGGCACCACCTGGGTGAGGTGGTAGACGAAGATGAACGCCAGCGCGACTTCCTTGGGGACGCCGAAGGAGGTGAGCGCGAGCGTGCCGCCCGCTTCGAAGGAGCCCGCGTTTCCCGGCGAAGGCACGGTGGTCGCGACGTTGAAGGCGGTGAGCACCGCGAAGGACTGCATCGCGGTCAGCTCCAAGCCGAGCGCATGTCCGGCCATGGCGATGACGAACGTCTCCCACAGCCACGGCAAGGGCGCGATCACGGTCTCGACCACCAAGAGCCGCTTCCAGTGATTGGCGGCAAAGCCGTCGCGCAGGTTGGTGAGCCAGTGCGGCCCGCGGCGCAAGAAGCCGCTCGCCATCAGCACCAAGAGCAAGCCGACGCCGACGACGAGCCCGCCGATCAGCATCAGCGCCCGGAACAGCCAGGAGGGCGGCGCACCGAAGAGGCAGATGATCGGAAAGGCCGCGACCCAGCCCCACTTGTCGCTCCAGAAGTCGACGATCTCGGTGCCGAAGAGCTTCGCCCGGGAGATGCCGGTGCGCTTGCCGAGATACTGGACGCGGAGCAGATCGCCGCCGCGGGCCGGCAAGAGCACGTTGAAGAAGAACCCCACCATCATGGCCCGGAACGACTGGCCGTAGCTGAGGTGGAGGAGCGGGCGCATCACCATCCACCAGCGAAGCGACTGCAGCGCGAGGAGCACCAAGGCGCCGCCGGCGGCGAGGAGAAGCGGCTCGTCGGCGACGCCGTGCAACGACGCCAAAAGCTCGCGCTGCGAGATGCCCAGGTAGAAGACGACTCCCGTCGCCGCGCAGAGCCCCAAGCAGAGCCCGCAGAGCGTGCGCAGCCACATCCGCGGCGGCGCTTCCGGCAGTGCCTGCTCGCTCACAGAAGTCCCGTCAATTCGCCCACCCGGCGCAGCGTCAGGGGCGCCTGCGGCTCGGAGCGGCAGGCATCGAAGCACGCGCCGCAGTTCGGGCCGTCGTAGGCGCCGGGGATGAACTCCGAGTAGTGGGCGACCGGCGCCAGCTCCGCGCAGGGCTGCACCATGCCCTTCGGGCTGACGTGGATCATGATCTTGCCCGCCTGGCAGCCGTCGATCTTCCGCTTCTCGTAGAACTCGGGCAGCGTCTCGAAGAAGTAGTCGCTCGTCATCACGTTCTTGAGCTCGCGCTTGAGCTGGATGATGCGGCGGCAGACGGCCTTGAATTCCGCCATCTTCTCCTGGTCGACGAAGTGCTTCTGGTTGCCGTTCTTCAGGTCGTTGTAGCCGGAGAAGGCGATGTTGATGCCCCACTTGTGCGCAAGCCGGATGAGCGGCTCCGCGTCGTGCATGTTGTCGAGCATCAGCATGGAGGCAAAGGTGAAGCAGGTGTAGCCCTCGGCCACCATCTTGGGGATGGTTTTCTCCAGCCGCGCGAACAGCCCCGGCAGGCCGCGCTCCTTGTCCTGGCGCTCGTCCGGATAGTTCATCGAGATGTTGATCTGGCTCGTGCCGGCGTCGACCAATTCCTTGATCTTCGCCTCGGTGAGAAAGCCGCCGTGGGTCAGGACCGTGATGTAGCGAAAGCCGGGCAGGTCCTTGATCTGGCGCACCAGCGGAACGAGATCGCGGCGCAGCATCGGCTCGCCGCCGGTGAAGACCACCACCAAGGGATCGAAGCGGCGGACGACGTCGGTGAAGTCGGTCATCTCGTCGCGGTCGCTGATTTTCCAGTAGTCGCAGAAGTCGCAGCGTGCGTTGCAGCGCTTGGTCACCTCGATCGAGACCGACAGCGGGCGCTTGTTGAAGGTGACGTCCAAGAACTTCCCCGCCGCGCGCAGCTTTTCCAGCGGGGTCAGCGCGATCTTCATTCACCACTCCCGAAAGCGGGCACGGATAGCAAAGGAGCGTCCTCTGCGCAATCCGAAGCCCTCTTGGGCCAGACTGCCCAGACCTGCGGACGGACACAAACTTTTGACCTCCGCGCGCGCCGTGTTCTGAACCCCGAGACTGCAACGCTACAGGCGTAGCGGCTAACCGGCCTCTGGCCGCCGCCGCTACCGCCGCGGTCTCCCCATCGTCGCGAGCGTCCCGCGCGAAAACCACCACAGGTGGACGAGGAAGAGCGCACCCCACAGGAGCGCAACCCACTGCACCCAGAAGCGGTCGGGCGAGTACCGTCGGTTCAGGAGCGCGCAGAGGAGCAGCCCCGAGATCATCACCAGCGCGTGCGCGGTGAGGAGGGTGCGATGCTGTTCCCTGACGCGAAATCCCTTGCCCGCCATCGGCCGCGATTCTACCCCGAAAGCGGCAGCGCCGGGTCCCCCGAAGGAGCCCGGCGCCGTCGCTAGAGCCGAGGACCGCGTTACTGCTGCGGCTGGCTGCTCGTGGTGCTGTTCGCGTCGTGGTGGTGGTGCTTCTTGCTGCCCATCACCTCGATCTTGTCGGCCCGGTTCGAGGCCGGATCGAAGCTCGCGCGGACCTGCGTGCCCTCGTGGATGGCGGAGATGCCCTGCGAGACCGCGTGGCCGCGGCGCATGATCTGCGTGTTCGAGTCGACGGTCAGCGTGACGCCGCCGGCCGACTGGTCGAGGGTGATGCTGCCCGAGTCGACCTTCGCCACCGCGCCGGTCACCGTGCGCATGCTGCCGTTGTTGTCGGCCGAGCCCGCGTTGGGGTTGTTCTCTTCGCTGCCGGCCGCGCCGGGCGAGTTGGTGCCGTGCGCGGAGCCGTTCGAGACCGAGGCGACGCCGCTCGAGCCATACGCGGTGCCGTTCTGGGTGGACGAGCCGCTGTTGTTCCAGGTGCTGTTGGCGCTGCCGGCGTTGGTGCCGTGCGAGGAGCCGTTCGACATCGAGGCCGACTCATTGCTCTGCGGGGAGCTGTTCGAGCCGCTGGTGCCGCTGGTGTTGTTCTGGTTCCAGGCGCTGTTCGACCCGGTGCCGGTGCCGTGGGCCGAGTCGCCGCTCACGCTCGCCGACGGGCTGGACGTGTAGGTGCCGTTGTTGCCGCTGTTGGTCGAGCCGGTCTGGCCGTAGCTTCCGCCGCTGGTGCCGTTCTGGCCGTAGGTCGAGCCCGAGGAGGACGTGCCATTCTGCGCGTCGGGCGTGGACGAAGACGTTCCGTTCTGACCATAGGTCGAACCGGTGGAGGACGTGCCGTTCTGACCATAGGTCGACCCGGTCGAAGAGGTGCCGTTCTGGCCGTAGGTCGAGCCGGTGGTGCCGGCCGTGCCGCTCGTCGTGCTGTTCGGGGTGGTGCTCGAGGCGGTGTTGCTGTCGGTGCCGGTGGCGTTGTTCGACGCCATGCCGTTGGTCGACGCGGTGGTGCCCGCCGTCGTCTGGGTGGTGCCGTTGTCGTTGGTAGCCGTGCGCGTATTGGCATTGCCGTGACTGCATCCGAAGGCGAGCGCAGCCAGGACCGCAGCCGGGAACATCAGCTTCATGTGTGTACCTCCTTCACGAGGGTTGCGGCGCGTCGTTTCGGTTCGCCGCGGGACGTCGCCGGAGACGATTCGCGTTCCGGCAGGCCTCCGAGAGTTAGGCACTCTTCGCCTTGCATGGAAGCGGTACGGGTGGTCAGAAGCTCGTCCTGCGGACGTGCTAGAAAGCGCTGTGCTCGCCCGCTGCCCCAACTGCCGAAACACCTTCAGCACCAGCCTGACTGGCAGGCAGGAGTGCCCCGTCTGCCACAAACCGCTGATCGTCCCTGAAGCCGCGCCACCACCCGAGGCGGAAATGGTCCGCGAGCCTTCCGGAACTCCCTGGGAGCGTCGGGCGGAGCTCGGCAGTTGGACGGCGTGGGTCGAGACGATGCGTGAGGCGCTCTTCGATCCTACGAAACTTTTTTCGGCAGTCCGGATGGACCGCGGCAGCGCGCAGCTCGGGTTTGCAGTCCTCACCACCTCTGCCGCTTCGATCGTCGGCCAGCTCCTCGGGCGGGTGATGAGCGGCAACCAGCAGGCGATGCTGGAGCGGATGCTCGAGCGGGTGCCGCCGGATTCGCCGATGCTGCCGCTCTTGCGCTCGATGGTCGCGGGTCAGGGCAGCGGCCTGCGCTTCGTCCTCCTGCTCTTGCTCTCGCCGCTCTTCGCCGCCGTGTTCGTCTATCTCAACGCAGCGGTGACGCATGCCTTCGCGGCGATCCTCGGCCAATCGAAGCGCGGCTTTCCCGCCACCTTCGCAGCCTGCGCGTACGGATGCGCGCCGCTCGCGCTCGCCGCCATTCCCGCCTGCGGCTCGTTGATCGGCATCGTCTGGCTGGTGGTGCTGACCGGCATCGGGATGAAGATCGTGCACGGCATCGGATCCTCGGCTGCCGCCGCTTCGGTGCTGCTCCCGTACGGCGCCTGCTGCTGCCTCTCCCTGGCGCTGTCCGCGCTCGGAGTCGCGGCTGCGAGCCGGGTGATGGGGCAATAGTGATCGCGCGGGGCGGAGCTCCTTCGGTGCATGCGCTCGGCCTCGCGGGAGTCTCCGCGATGCTGCTCGCCGCTGCCGCCGTCTTGCCGCTCGGCGTGTTCGAGTGTCCCTTGCGCGCCGCGACCGGAATTGCCTGTCCGACCTGCGGCTGCACCCGCGCCTTTCACTTTTTCGTGCGCGGCGACTTCGGCGCGGCGCTCCGCGCGAGCCCGCTCGGGGCGGTGCTCGCGCTCGCCTGCGCGGTCCATCTTTCGTGGACCATCTTGCGGCTGTGCGGTCTTCCCTGGGCGCCGCGCCTTCGGCCGCTGACGCCGAAGCTCCGCGCGGCGGCGGTATTTGCGATCGCGGTCAACTGGGCGTACGTGGCGCTCTCGTGATCCTCTGGCTGGTCTCGTCGTACCTGTGCGGCTCGGTCCCCTTCGGGCTCCTGGTCGTCCGCGCCGCCGCCGGCAAAGACGTGCGCACCGTCGGTTCGGGAAACATCGGGGCCACCAACGTCGCCCGCGCCGCCGGGCGCAAATGGGCCGTCGCCACGCTGCTGCTCGATGCGCTGAAAGGTTTTGTGCCGGTGCTGCTCGCGCGCCGCGCGCTGGGCACGCCGGCGTGGCTTCCGGCTGCATGCGCGGCCGCGGCGGTGGTCGGGCACTGCTTTCCCGTCTGGCTACGATTTCGCGGCGGCAAGGGAGTTGCCACAGGCCTCGGGGTTTCGCTCGCGCTCGCGCCGCTCGCGGCGCTCGCCGGGGCCGTGGTGTGGGTCGCGCTCTACAAACTCCTGCGGATCTCGAGCGCCGGATCGCTGGCCGGCGTCGCCGCATCGCTTCTCGTCGCTGCCTTCACCGCCCCGCGCGAGGCGGTGTACGGCCTGGCGGCGGTCGCCGCGATCATCGTCGTGCGCCACACCGGCAACATCAAACGCCTGCTCGCGCGGACCGAGTCGTAGTCACCCGATCGGCTCGTTGAAGCCGCGGTCGAAGAGCTCGCCGATGGCGTCGACGCAGGCCTGCGCCTCGTCGCCCTCGGCGCGGACGAGGATGGTCGTGCCCTTCGCGGCAGCCAGCATCAACACCCCCATGATGCTCTTGCCGTTGACGGTCTGGCCGTCCTTCACCAGGGACACTTCGCAGGGGAACTTGTTGGCGGTCTGCACGATCTGCGCAGCGGGGCGCGCGTGCAGCCCCATCTTGTTGCGCACGGTGCAGACCTTCTCGACGGTGTCGTCAGCCATTGTTCCGTTCTCGTTGGCAAGAGCTAGAGGAAGCGAGCGCCCAGCGCAAGACCGCAAAAGAGCCCGAGATAGACCGAGCGCGGCACTCCGAGCCGCGGCAGGAAGAGGAAGGCTGCCACGAGCAAGACCCCGAAGCCGACCGCCGCCGACGGCCTCGGCCCTTCGGCGACGAGGAGCACGGCGCGCGCCGCAATCGCTCCGGCCAGCGCCGCGGCACAGGCTTTCAAGAGTGGCGTTCCGCTCGCGTAATGCGCGTGGCCGAGGGTCTCGACGATGCCCTCCGCGCGCAGGTAGCCGGCGGCGAACATCCACACCCGCGCCGCCAGGTGGACGGTGTTGTAGAGACCGAGGAAGACCAGCACCGCCCAGGCGCCGATGAACGGCGCGGTGGCCGCGGCAAGCAGCGCGGCCGAGGGACGGAGCGCGAGCCAGAAGAATCCATCGCCGAGCGCGGCCAAGGGCGGCCCGAGCGTGGTCTTGAACTGCGACACATCCGACGGCTCCGCCTCTCCCGCCGCGACCCGCTCCTCGACCCGCGCCGCGCCGCCCAGGATGGCCGCTGCCATGTACGGGTGGCAGTTGAAGAACTCGAGGTGCCGGAACGCCGCCGCGGCCCTCGCCGCGCGATCCGGGTAGAGCTCGTCGAGCGCCGGCCCCATCGCGTACGCGAAACCCAGGTTCTGCATGCCCCGCGGGTTCCAGGCCGCCTGCAGGAAGAAGGAGCGGAAGAACATCCGCGCGAGCGTGAGCACCGAGAGCCGCTTCACAGCGCGCCTCGAAAAGCGACCGCGGCGGCGACCAGCACCGCGGCGGAGAGGCCGGCGAAGAACGGCGCGCGCGAGTCGCGGATGGCGCGGATGGCGCACGCAGCCGACACCGCGAGCACCGCGTGCCAGGCGCCGGACAGCGCCAACACCGCCGCAGGGCCGCACTGCGCCCGCAGCCACCCGAGGAGCGGCGCGCACAGCGATGCCAGCGCGCAGATGCCGAAGGTGACGCCGAAGGGCAAGAAGAGCCCGCGCAGGTTCAGCCGGATCGCGGAGGCATCGCCGGCCTGCACCCGGCGCAAGGCCTCGGCCGCGATCTCGGCGTTGCGCTGCTCGGAGGCGCGCTCGAGCTTTCGGCCATAGACCGCGAGCGGAAACAAGAGCGCTAGACCGAGCACCGCCAACGGCGCGTCGACGCCCCCAGAGAGACCAGCGCCGGCAGGAACCACCATGGCGGTGAGCGCGGCGGCGAGGAGTGTTTCGTTGTGGGGCAGGTTTCCGCCCAGGTTGACGCCGCCGAGAAAAAGCAGCTCGAGCGGCACGCCCAAGAGCAGTCCGGCGCGGCCGTCGCCGAAGAGGAGCCCGAGGATGGGCGCCAGAACCAGCGGGCGCGAGAGCATGAGCTGGAAAGCGCCCTTGCGCTCCACCGCCGCGAGGCCGGCGACGACGGCGACGATGGCCGAGGGCAGAAGCCGCTCCATGCGCGAAGAACCGTAGCAGGCTTCGTCGAAAAACTTTGTTTTTCAATGCGCGGCTGAAGAAGTCGGTCAGGCGGCGGCGTAACGGGCGCGAAGCGCTTCGAGCGGCACCGGCGCTTCCGATGGAACCGCGCGCGCCTCCACCTGCGTCCCGCGCGCTGCGAGCCGGCCCAGCGTCTCGAGCTCGCTCGCGTCGAGGAAGATGGAGGGCGCGACCTGCTTGCGGCCGGCGGCGAAGTGGACGTTGCCGAGGTTCAGGTGCGGCACCTCCACTCCCGCATCCCGGAGCGCGGCAGCGTCGCGAACGTCGCGCAAGAGGACGAGCGTGCGCGGCGACGAGGGGCCCTTCCCGGAAGGGCGCAGGAGCTCGGCGGCATCCTTGAGCCGCAGCACCTCGAACTTCACCCGTGGCGGAATGGCGAGCGCCATCGCGGACCGCGCGAGGACGTTGCCCGCCGCCTCGTCGTCCGCGACCAGGATGCCCTGCGCCTCGAGGGCGGGCACCCATGCCTCGAGCACCTGGCCGTGGACGAGCCGGTTGTCGATGCGCAAGAGCGCGATCGACGCAGCGGCCTTCACAGCATTCTCCGCAGCGCATCGCTCGCATGCGCAACCGACTTCTGCCCCGCCTCGGCGAGCTTCTGCGCGACTTCGACGATGCCGCCCTTGTTGCTCGTGCGAAGGCCCGGCGCTTTCAGCAGCATGGGGAGGTTCACGCCGGTCACGACCTCGACCTTGCGCTCGGTCAAGAACGAGAGGCAGAGGTTGGTCGGCGAGCCGCCCAGGATGTCGGTCAGGAGCAGGACGCCGTCGCCTTGATCGACGTGTTGGATGGCTTCCTTGATCTCGCCGCGGCAGTCGGGAGAGGTCGCAACCACGCTCACCGGCGCGATCAGCTCGATCTTGCCCACCACCGCCTCGGCGGTGCGGATGAGCTCCTCGGCGAGCTTGCCGTGGGTGGCGACGACAATCCCAATCATGGGTGCAATCTAACCCCGATTCCGGGGTTGAAAAGTTCAGTTGGCCTTCTTGATGCCCAGCGCGACTGGAACCGGCCCCTGCGCGCGCTCCTCCGGACTTTCGCGCGCTGGCTCGCTGCGCACGCCCGGCGCTGCCGAGCGGTAGACGAAGGCGGTGAGGACGAAGAGCATTCCAGAAGCAAGCAGCACCGTCAGCGCGCCGCGGCTGCCGAGGTGCGCGAGCGAAAGCGCACAAGCGGTGAGCTCCGCCATCAACACCGGCAGAAGCGCATGTCGCCGCTCGCGCGGCCGCGCTGCGGTGACGAGGCAAGCGGTCGCGCTCGAGATCAAGAGAGAGACCGCGAGCACGCTCCAGGTGGTCGAGAGCCCCCTCTCGTCGCCGAACCACGGCGCCGCCGCGCAGCCCGCTGCGAGCGCAAAATAGAGCGCGGCGCTGGCGCGGCAAAAGCCTGCCAGTCGGCGCTCGGTCGCAAACAAGGGCGGCTGCGGCATGGCGCAGCCCCATACCACGAAAGCTAGGCGGCGGGCCTGTTCGTCCGCAGCGAGAGGAGCTGCCTGAAGGCGGCGGTGTGGGCCCGCGCGGCCCGCAGCCAGAGATGGCCGCCGCCCTGCAAGAGGACGAGCCCGCCGTCGGCGCCGTAGGGGATCTCGACGCGGCCGCGGTGCGCGAGGCCGTCGTCCATGGAGAGCTTGTAGCCCAGGCAGAGGCCGGCTTCCGACGGTCGCGGATCGAGATCGAGCGACATCGGCACCGGCTGTTGCAAGAGGTTCAGGTGAACGCTCTGCCCTTCCTCTCCGACGACCAGCGGGCTCGCGAGCAAATCGCCCTGACCGTTGCGCAGCTCGATGGAGTAGAGGACGGCGGGCGACTTCTGGACCGGGTCGGCGCGGAGCTGGCCGAACGTCATCTCCGACCCGAGGATGCCCGCGCACAAGCCGACGCATGCCGCGATCGACCGCGTGATGACCTTCCGGGTGCGCGTCATGGGCTCCTCCAACCTATAACC
Source organism: Myxococcales bacterium (assembly GCA_036488495.1). Taxonomy (GTDB): domain Bacteria; phylum Myxococcota; class Myxococcia; order Myxococcales; family 40CM-4-68-19; genus 40CM-4-68-19. The sequence goes on from DASXHM010000056.1 coordinate 15,304, forward strand.
GTCGCAGGCAGCGGGCGGTCCGTCAAGCCCAACAGACGAATCAGCGGTCGCGGCATTTCAGGAGAATTCACCACACG
>DASXHM010000057.1:0-46697 GCA_036488495.1 Myxococcales bacterium
CTTGTGTCTTGGGGCGGTGGGCGCGCGACGGATCCTGCATCCCATCTCCGGGCTCTTTGCCGGCCTCCTCAAGTCCCTCGGACGCGAGCTGCCATCGGCACGCCTGCGGGCCGTGTCCACCTCCGGGCGCGAGCTGACCTCCGGCCTGGAACGGCTGGCCGACGAGCTCACGACGCCACCGGATCCGTCGATCGAAGTCTGCTACGACGGGGACCAACGCTGCGTGCGGCTGCTGCAGCCCACCGCGCTCCTGCCCCCTCGAGCGGAGCCCGCGCTGCAAGCGGCATCGGTGGTGTTGGCCACGGGTAGCCGCGGTGTCACGGCCGTTCTTGTCGAAGCCCTGTTGAAGAAATTTGGCTGCTCCGTCGTGCTGGTCGGCCGCGGCGATGCGACGGACGTGCCCAGGGAGATCCTGCAGGCGCGCGAGGATGAGCTTCCCGAGCTCGAGCGCGCTTTCTACGCTTCCGCGCACCGCGCGAATCCGCAGGTGCGCCTGCCGGAGCTGCGCAAGCGCTTCGAGCGGGACCTGGGCGCTCGCGAGGTCCAAAAGACGCTCGATCGGCTGTCACGCCTTCCCGGCCGGGTGAGCTTCCGGGCCGCCGACGTCACCCGCGCAGAGGAAGTCGAGCGGGTGATTAAGGGGATCGCGCACGAGCACGGGCGATTGGACCTGGTCATCCATGGCGCCGGGGTTCAGTTCTCCAAGAAGCTGAACCAGCGCCGCCTCGAGGAGCTGCGCCAGACGCTGGATACCAAGCTCTCTGGCCTGCACCATCTGCGTGCGGCAGTCTCTCGCGCGTTCAACGCACCCGTTCCCATTCATGCGCTCACCTCGGCCTTCAGCTTCATGGGCAACGACGGGCAAGCAGATTACGGCGCTGCGAACGAGGCGCTCGATCGAGCGTGTGCCTTCGCCAGCGACGCGGAACCGTCCACGCCGTGGACCAGCATCGGCTGGTTGGGGTGGGACGGCATCGGGATGACCCGCGGCTCCGAGTATCGAGTGCTTGGCGACCTTCGCCGGCAGCATGGAATTCGGGCGCCGGAAGGGGAGGCGCTGTTCCTGGAGGTCCTCGAGGGCTGCCGGCCGGGGGCAAACCACATCCAGCTCACCGACGGTGAACGCGAATTCTTCGGCGTCGAAGTGCTGCCACAAGCGCCGTCCGCGCCCGCGGTTGTGCCCGCCGTTGCGGCCGCTGTTGCGCCCGCGCAACAGGAGATCGTGGTGGACGCGCAGCGCGTGCCCTGCTTGGCAGACCACCGCGTGCGCGGCGTTCCGACGCTTCCGGGAGCCTGGGCCCTGGAGCTCATGTTCCAATCCGCAATCGGAGAGCGCAGGCGGGATCTCGACACGATCACCCTCGAAGACGCTCGCTTCGCGCGCTTCGTCCGCGTGAAGGACGGCGCAAGGCAGGTGCTGCGCGCGGTCACCTCTGGCCGCGTCGACGAGCCAGGCCGCCATTCCGTGCAGGTCAAGCTGTTGGGGGACATCGTCCATCCGTCGGGGGCGATGCTGCAGTCCGGCGTCCTCTACGCCGAGGCTCGGTTTACCCTGACCCGGGGCAAGCCGGGCTCGTCGTTCGCCAAAGTCCCTTCGACCGGGCGAGGGGTCTCGGTTCCAGACCCCCACTGCGCCGCTGGAAGCGTCATCGAGCTCCGGGGCATGTTCGATTGCCTGGACGGCATTCGCGTGGAATCGAATGCCCGCTTCGCAAACATCGGAATGACGGCCAATTCCGATCAGGCGGGTCATTGCCTCCCTGCGCTCGCGCTCGATGCTGCATTGCGGCTCAGCGCAATGCACGTCAACGGAGTTTCAAACGCGGTCTACGCGCCACTTCAGCTTCAGCGCGCAACCTTCGACCGCGGCCTCGTGGGCAAGAACGCGCCGGCGCTTTCACTGACGGCGCTCTCCCCACACCTGGACGGCGAGATCGTCTGTTGCGGAAACGTCGCGGCCTACGACGAGGCCGGGCGGCTGCGGATGTCCGTCGAGGGTGTGATCGCACGACCATTGGTGGCGTAGGCAAACATGAAAAAGGAGCGCAGACCATGACGGCACATCCACGACCAGTCCCGGCGATGATTCCGGTGGACGACTACGGCGGCCTGCGCCGAGAGCTGAGAAAGAGAATGCCCGCGGAAGCTTTTCGACCGCAGCCTCTGCGCGGCGTCGTCGCGTTGGCTCTGACGCTCTTGGGGATTGGAATCGTTTGGGTCATTGCCCGTGGCGGCCTTCCCTGGTGGGCCTGTCTCGGCCTTTCCTTCGTGCTCGGGCAGATGGTCGCGACGGTGAGTCTCACGGCGCACGAGGCGATGCACCACTCGGTGTTTCGCAACAAGTTCCTCGAGCGGCTCGTCACCTGGGTCGGTTTTGCGCCGCTCCTGCTCACGCCCGGCACCTGGGCAGCATGGCACGCTCAACATCACAGCTCGACGAACGTGCGGGTGAAGGATCCGGACATCCTTCCCACGCAGAGCGAGTGGAAGAGCCAGCGCTTCGCGCGCTTCGTCTACACGTTTTCGCTGGGATCGCGTTCGTGGATCAGCCACTTGAACTTCATCCTGTTTTTCACGGCGCAAACGCAATTGTATCTTTGGTATTACCCCCGGCTGCCGCAGTTCCGGCACCTGCGGATGCACAAGACTCGTGAGCGCGTCTTGACCGGGCTCATCGTCCTTGGCTGGGGCGCCCTCGGATGGGTGCTGGGGGCGAGAGGCGCCTTTTACGGGCTGCTCTTGCCGCACCTCTTCGCCAGCGTCACGCTCGTGCAGTATTTCATGACCAATCACTTCTTGCAGCCGGCGTCGGCCGACACGGACAACCCGTTCGTGAACACGGCGAGCCTGGACACGCACCCGCTCCTGAATTGGATGCACCTCAACTTCAGCTACCACCAGGAGCATCACATTTTCCCGGCGATGAGCCCGCGGTTTGCGCCTCTGCTCCGGAAGACTCTGCGGGAGATCAATCCCGAAGCGTCCATCGTCTATCCGCACCTGCGCGCCCTGCGTGCGCTCTATGCCCGCCCTCCGCTCTATGCCGAGGACGGCCAGGCCTTCGTCACTCCGGAAGGAGCGTTGGGGGTGGAGGCGGACGGTCTGCGCCGGACGCTCCAGTCGGCGAGGCCCGGCCTGTAGCGGTGCGCAATCTCGTTCCGGGAGAGGTTCACGTTTGGGTTGCCTCCCTCACAGCCGCGGACCAGGAGCAGGATCTCTCTCCTCTCCGCGCGCTCCTCGACGAAGAGGAGCGGGCGCGCGCGGATCGCTTTCATTTCGAGCGCCACCGAAGACAGTTCGTCCTCTCGCACGCGCTGGTGAGGCGGGCCCTCTCTGAATACGCCCCCGTCATTCCCGAGGCGTGGCGCTTTCACAAGAACGCGCACGGCCGTCCTGAGGTGGGAAACGCCGCAGGCAAAGGCCTCTGCTTCAACCTCTCCCATACGGACGGGCTGGCGCTCTGTGCGGTAGCGCTCTCGGCAGAGGTCGGCGTCGACGTCGAATTCGAGCGGCCTTTTGCGGACGACCGCTTGTCGCTGGCCCGAGCACGCTTTCATCCACGCGAGGTCGCAGCGCTCGAAACCACCGCGCCCGCGGACCTTTGTACGCGCTTTCTGGAGATCTGGACGCTCAAGGAAGCTTACGTCAAGGCGCGTGGTCTCGGACTCAGCCTTTCACTGCGAGATTTCGCCTTTACGCTCACTTCGGAGCGCGCCCCGGAGATTCACTTCCATGCAGGCTTCGAAGACTCTCGTTCGGGCTGGCGCTTCTTCCAGCTTCGTCCCACCTCGCGGCATCGTGGTGCACTCGCGGTGCGGGGTGCAGGTCACAAGGCGTCGAGCGTCACCCAGATCGTTGTGGACTTGCTGAATGCGCCGGCGCTCGGCTGAGAGAACGCTCGCCGAAGAGTGCGCGCACGAACGCCTGGCGCACATCGCCGCGGCGCCAGTCCGGATCGTCCGTTGAACCGGCGATGCGGCGAGCGCGTGCCTCGCGGGCGGCGCGGTATGCTGTCGGCGAACCCAATGCACCCATCGCAGCCGCCTGATGTTTCCCTCGCCTCGCTTCGGCTGCTCGCGGAGCAGGCCTTTTCGCGCGCAGCGGGCGCGCCGCTCGTTGCCGGCAATCGCGTCAAGCTGCTGCGCGATGCGGCCGAGAACTATCCGGCATGGCTCGAAGCCATCGAGCGCGCGGGCAGCAGCATCGTCATGAACAGCTACATTCTCGCGGACGACGAGATCGGGAACCGCTTTGCGGCGGCCCTGGGCGCGGCTGCATCGCGCGGCGTGAGAGTGCGGATCTTGCAGGATTGGCTCGGTGCGCGCGGCGAAGCTTCGCATGCGTTCTGGGCGCGCTTGCATGCGTTTGGCGTGGAAGTGAGATGGTTCAATCCCTTCCGGTTCGAGGCGCCCCTCGGATGGCTGCGGCGCAACCATCGCAAGAGCTTCGTGGTCGATGGCCGGATCGGGTTCGTGACCGGCCTCTGCATCGCGCAGCGGTGGCTCGGCAATTCACAGCACGGCATTCCTCCGTGGCGCGATACGGGCATCCAGATCGAGGGACCGGCCGTCGCCGACATTGCCCATGCGTTCGAGGCGACCTGGAGCGACTCCGGGCCGGCTACGGCAAAGGAGGCGGTGCAGGCACGGGGCGAGATTCCAGCCGAGGGCGACATCTCCGTCCGCGTGATCGCCACCGAGCCCGCGACCGCCGGCGCATACCGGTTCGATACGCTGGTGGCGGGGCTGGCGCGGCGGACATTGTGGCTGACCGACGCGTACTTCGTCGGCCTGCCGTCGTACGTCCAGGCGTTGCGCGCGGCCGCCATGGACGGTGTCGACGTCCGGCTCTTGGTGCCCGGCTCGAGCGATCTCGGCATCGTCAAGAGGCTCGGGACCGCGGGGTTCCGGCCGCTTCTGGCAGGCGGCATCCGCGTCTTCGAATGGAACGGTTCGATGTTGCACGCCAAGACCGCCGTTGCCGACGGACGCTGGGCGCGCGTGGGATCGACCAACCTGAATGTCGCGAGCTGGATGGGGAACTGGGAGCTCGACGTGGCGATCGAGGACGACGGCTTCGCGCGCGAGATGGAGCAGGCCTACGAAGCCGACCTCTCCAATGCGACGGAGATTCTCCTCGGGCTGCCGCGGCGGCGTCCGGAGCGCAGGCTGCGCGCGGCGCCGGGAACAAATCGCGTCCGGGAAGGCTCGGCGCTCGCGACCGCGGGTGTCATCCGCGTCGGCGGCACCGTCACCGCCGCGCTCGGAGGACACCGCTTGCTGCGGCCCGCGGAGGCAGGTCTGCTCTCCGGAGCCAGCGTCGTGCTGCTCGCCCTCGCGGCGGTCGCACTGGTGTTTCCGCGGGCAGTCGCAATCCCCGTCGCCCTCGTGGCGGTATGGCTCGGCATCACGCTCTTCATCGATGCCGTCAAGCTGCGCCGTGCCGGCCGCGCGAAATCGCCGCCGGCGTCTGACCCGCCACGAATTGGGAGTTAGTTCATTGCCGGGGCAGTCGCGAGCTCACGCTTCTTTTTGGCGGGAACTGCTGCACGCGGCTGCTCTTCGAGCGCTGGCCGCGGCTGGGATTCGAGTTGCGCGAGCGATAGCGCGCCAATCGCCAGGAGCGCGTCGCGGGCGGCGATGTCGAAGTAGTCGCCGGTCGAGAGAAGATTGACGGTGATGCCGGCGAGCCAGGCGGCCACCACGTAGGCGCCGGTCTTGCGCAGCGGTGAGAGCACGGTCAGACCGGCGGCGATTTCGATGATGCCGACCAGCTTCATGAACGTCCTCGGCCGCATGGGGAGCGTGCGTTCGACCGCCGGGCTCAAGTACTGCTCCCAGTCGGTCAGCCGGTTGGTGAACTTGTCCGCTCCAGCGACGATGGGAACGAGGCCATAGCCGAGCCGCAGCATTGCGCGAGGGTCCATTGTTCCTCCTTGCCGCAAATCTGTGCACGGCCGCGGCGTCTCGCGATCGGTTCACGCGAAGCGGTCAGCGGGGGCAGCTCGCCTCGTACACATCGCGGACGAGATCCGCGAGCTCTGGCCTGAGCACTTCCATCGACGGCGCGGTGATGCTGCGGCGGGCCAACTCCACGTCGTGCGGACCCGACGTCAGGCGCAGCTCGAGCGTCACGCCGTCGTTCCGAGCGGCTGTTCCGTGGAAGCGAAAGACGGCTTGCGAGGTGAGAGCAACGGAAGGAGGGCCGAGCTGCGCGCGAAGCTGCGCGACCAGCTCATGTTCGAGCAGCGCGCCTTCATCGCCCGTCACCGGTAGCACTTCGTAACCGATCGGCAGATCGCGCCGACGGCGACAGAGTCTGGCAGCAGCGGCGCGGCGTTCGAGATCCTGCGAGAACTCGAAGGTCCTTCGCGCCGCAAACGTCTGCGTTCCGGGTATTGCAAATGGCGCACCGAAGAGCTGCGTCGTTGCACCGTCGAGCGTCAGCTCGACGCGGTCGTCGAGCCGGCCGGAATGGTGCTCACCGAACATGCCGCCGAGCGGAATGGCGAGCGGCACGGTCACGAGGTCCCACGCCAAGAGTCCGCCGCAGACGTCGGCGACGACCTGCGGGCCGGTCGAGCCGGTGTCGTGATAACTGCGCGCGGCGAGGACGGTGCACGCACCCTCCGCCGCGGCGGCCGCGACGAACGCCCAGATGCTTTCCCTCGACGTGGTCTTCGTGCCTTTGACTTCGTCGCACGGCTTGCCGTTGCAGGTGAGGTGGGCCGCGGGCGTGTCCGGACGCAGCGCAAACTGCTGGGTGGTGCTTGGACCGAAAACGCTCGCCGCGACGACGCCGCAGCCCGTCTGCATTGCGACGAGAAGTAATCCGCAAAGGCACACAGCTCGCGACTGGACACCCTCCATCGATCCCTCCCGCATCCGGCTCTCCGTCTGGCTGAGTGCGGCTTGTCTGTGCTGCGACGAACCAGCGCCCGACGACCATCCGCATTTTTGCTGGCGGCGCTCATCCACCGCTTCGCCGTCTCCTCGAGGCGCGATTGTCGGAACAGAACGGACATCCCGCGCCGCGGGCGCGATTCTGCACCGAAGCCTTCCATTCGTGACCGAGCCGGCACCTCCACCACGCGATGCGATTCGATTGCGCCGTCACTTGCGCTGGCGTGAGGCTACCATTCCGCAGGGAATGCCATTCTGCCGCGAGCTTCGGGAACACCGCCGCGAGGCAGGTGTCTGCGCCCGGAGTTGCGCCGGCACACACCGGACAGCCCGTGTCGTTGCTGGTGCGGTTGTTGATGCGTGCGCGCCACTCGTGGTCGTCGCCGTGGGCGCACTTCCACCACACCTGCTCGTTGCTGCTCCAGACGAAGTCGTCGGGGGTCCGGCCTCCGTTCCGCGTCGGATGCCATTCACGCGCGACCTGCGGGCGCCGCGTCGCGAGCGAGTTGGTCACCGAGACCTTCCGCCCTGCGCAGAAAGGACAGCCGGCGCCGCGGACCCTGCTCTGCGCAACTGCCTGCCAGCGGTGATCGGGGCCTCCATCGCACCGCCAAAAGAGGCGGCGGTGCGATCCGAAACTGACCTCGTCGGGGAGTACGTCGAGGTTCCGGCTCCAGTCCCATTGCCGGAGGAGGTGCGGATATCCTGCGATCCATCGCCGTGAGATGGGCTTGGACAACATCGTCGTCGGCAATGGGCATTCGACGCCCGCGGAGATCCCGCTCCCGCAGCGAAGCGGGTCTCCGCGCGGCGTTCGCGCCAGGCTAGAAATAGAACCACATGGAGAAGTTGCCGCGGCGGTTGACGCGCGTCGAGTTGTCGGCGAGCCGCTGCCGGGTCCACACGCCTTCGACGCCGATTCGCGTGGCGGGCGTCACGTCCCACATGAGCGCCGCTGAACCGTACTTGGTGTCCCAGAAGGTGCTGTTGCCTCCTTTGGGAAAGACGTTCGAGTTGTTGCTGAGCATCTCCGAGTACACGCCGGAGAGGAACAGCGAGTTGGAGAAGTACAGTTGGATGTTCGCGAGCAGGCTCTGGTAGTTGACCGTCTGCAGCTCACTCCCGACCCAGCCGACCGCGCCGGTGTCGATGGTGGTGGCGTACGTCGCCGGCGCTCCCGGGGGCGCGCCAGGGCTCGCGATGCCTGCGTTCAGGCCGGTGAACGAATCGTTGTACGCCGAGCCGGTGCTCGCCTCGCCCACGAAGGTGAGCGCGCCGGCATGGCTCTCTTTGGTCGCAGGGATGATGGGGACGATGACGTCGAGCGCGAGCGCGCTGCCGGTCGCGGTCACCCAGTCGGTATCGTTGGCCGGCTTCGCGGGTGCGGCGCGGAATTGCTTGACCACCCCGCTGACCGCGAATTGGAAGTTCGAAAGTCCGCCGCCGGTGCCGCCGCTCGATTTGTAGCCGGTCCAGCCGCCGATCTCGAAGCGGAGCATGGCCGACAGGTCGGGGATGATCACGTCGCGCTGGTACGGACGCAACGCGGCCACCTGGATTTCGAACTTCGATCCGCCGCCGAGATGCACCAGCTTGCCGAGACGTACCTGCTCGGTTCGCTGGTAGATCTCGCCGACGATCCCCTGCAGTGCGACGGTCGCCGGCTGGAAGATTCCCGATCCACCCAGCACCGACCAGGTCTGGCCAGCGAGGACGTCGACGAACGGGGATTCGATCTTCGCCCAGGCATGGCGGATGCGAAAGGTCGGACTGGTGAAGAAGCCGGACTCGCTCGGCTGGCTCGCGGGCGCTCCCGCTGCAGGAGTCGAATAGGCGGGGTTGGGATCGAACCCGAAGAAGTCGCCCTCGATCAGGCCGTATCCTTTCGTGCCGCCGAAGTCGGGCGTCTCGAGCGAGAAGCCGAGCCGCGTATTGCGGATGCTCTCCTGCAAGCGGCCGTTGTCATAGGTGGTCTGGCCGCGCCGCACGATGATGCCGTTGCCCTGGACTTCGGCGAACGACTGCGTCGAGTCCAGCATCGTGTCGAGCTCGGCGAAGCCGTAGAACTTCGCCTTCCATTTCGCGAGCACGAAGGTGGGCTCCGGCGTCGTCTTCACGTCCGACGGCGTGGTCATGGCCGTGCTGGTGGTGGCGCTCGGGTTCGGACTCTGCGCGAACGAGGCGCACGGCAACAGAGCAGCCAGGGATACAGCGGCGGGCAAGAATTTCATTTTCACCTCTGGTGGGATGATGGGCAGTCGAGGAAACGGGCCCTTGTACGCCGCCGAAAGTGAAGCCGAGGTGATCAGGAAGTAACGAATGCGGAACTCGAACCCGCCTGCGTCATTGTTTCTGCACGGCGAGGTTCGCAGTCCGTCCGATGGACCTGGCGCCGTCGCGCATTCTTTGCAAGAGCGTCGCGCCGCCGCCACCGCGGACCAGTCAAGGTGCGCCCTTCTCAGGAGGGGCCTACACATGAAGCGAATCTCATTCCTCGCCGCTGTCACGGTTTGCATGGCTGCATCGCACGGGCACGCGAACGAACCAAAGCACGGCAACGGCTCGATCTTTGAAGATGGCAGCTTGATCCTCAGCCGCAGCGTCTACGCAGGCAATGCCGGCACCGTCACGGTGGGGCAGACGCTTCCGCCGGGCTGCGTGGCGAGAACGGCCTCCGTACCTCTTCTCGCCGGAGGCACGGCCAACGTGAAGGTGAAATGCGCCACGGCGACAGCGGACGGCACCTATCCCGGAGTCTTCGCCAACGACCAGGCCGACGGCAGCTTCGGTGTCACCTCGCCCATCTTCCTCGACAACCTCTCGACCGAAGGAGAGGAGCTCGGCAGCTTCGCGGTCCCGACCGACCGCATCGTGACCAGCTTCAGCTCCAAGTCGGAGCTCGCGGTCAATCTCTCGACCGCCGGCAAATCGATCACGTTCATGGGCTACCACGGCGGCCCGGGCTTTCCGACCGCGATCAATCAGCTCGACGTCTCCAATTCCAACACGCCGGGCGTCATCGACCCGACGAATCCGGTGGCGACGCAATACTATCGAGCCGTCGTCGAAGTGGACGCTCACGGGCGCTTGCAGATCACCGACGGCAATGCGTACAGCGGCAACAACGGGCGCGCCGCCATCAAGGCGAACGGCTTGTATTACCTGACCGGCAACGACAACAACGGCGGCCTCTCGTCGAGCCAGTTGACCTCGACGCAGATTGGCGTCGACCTGATCCAATCGACCGGCGCCGAGCTGCTGGTGCCCGGTAGCGTCCCGCCGCTTTCGCCGAACATCGACAAGATCGGCGACTTCGAGGTCACCCAGGCCGGCTACGTCACGCCCGACAAGGCGGGCAAGGACAACAACTTCCGCGGCCTGACCATCTTCAACGACACCCTCTTCGTCACGAAGGGGAGCGGCGGCAACGGAATCAATACCGTGTACCAGGTCGGCCGCACGGGCACGTTGCCCCGCGGCACCGCCGGCCAATTGGCGCAGGAGCCCATCACAATCCTGCCGGGACTGCCCACCTCGCTCGCGAGCGGCGTCGATCAGCAGGGCAATCCCGCGCCGGTCGCGTTTCCGTTCGGGATCTGGTTCGCCGACGCGCGCACGCTTTACGTCTGCGACGAAGGCGATGGGACGTTCGTCGCTCCTGCGGTTGCCGGGAACGTCGCCGATGCCGCCAGCCGCGCCACCGCCGGTGTGCAGAAGTGGAGCCTCGCGGGCGGGACCTGGCGCCTCGACTACGTTCTGCAGGACGGTCTCGACATCGGCGTTCCGTATGCCGTCGGCGGCTTGCCCGCGGCGCTGAACCCGGCGACGGGCGGCTGCCGGAACCTGACCGGCAAGGTCCACGGCGACGGCACCGTGGAGATCTTCGCGGTGACTTCGACGATCAGCGCAAGCGGCGATCAGGGCGCGGATCCCAACAAGCTGGTGAAGGTGCGCGACCTGCTCCGGGCCACGGCGCTTCCGCAGGCGCCTCGCCACGGGGACGACGGCGCGGAGCTCGGGCGCTTCACCACCCTGCGCACCGCTGCTGCGGGCGAAGTGCTGCGCGGCGTTTCCTTCGCTCCCCGCGACGACGGCGACGGGGAAAAGTAAGCTTCCCGCCTGGCGGAGCGCGCGCAGTCCAGGCGCGCCCGCCAATCCGGCGACGGCGTCGGTTCGAGCGGCCGGGATCAGTGGGCGACGACCTCGAACGGACGCATCATCTCGTTCGCGGCGTGCTCGAGGACGTGGCAGTGCCAGACGTAGCGGCCGGCATATCCTTCGAACTTGACGATGATGCGAGTGACGGTCTCGGGATAAGCCTGCACGGTGTCCTTCCAGCCCGCCTCGTGCGGCTCGGCCTCCTGCGGATCCCCGATCAGCCGCCACTTCTTCTCGAAGCGAAAGGCGTCGACGTCGAAGCGCTGCCGCTCGAGGATCTGGAAGCGCACCAGGTGAAGGTGGATGGGATGAGTGTCGCTCGTGTAATTGACGAGCTCCCAGATCTCCGTCGATCCCAAAACCGGCTTCTCGCTGACCGGCTCATGCCAGCGCTTCTCGCCGAGGAGCATGATCATCGCGTGGGTGACCTGATCTTCGTATTCGTCCAGCGCAAGCTTACGGATCTTCGAGGCGGCCGACCGCGGCGTCCTCGGCAGCTCGCGCAGCACCGCCGGGGCGCGCCAAGCCTCGTGCGGCGCTGCCGATGCAACCCGGATGCGCATCAGCTGGAACGCCTGGTTCATCAGCACGAGCGACTTGCCCGCGACACCGGCGAAGTCCACCACCATGTCGGCGCGCTCCGCCGGCGCCAGCGAAAGCGTCTTCATCGGCACGGGTGCCCGGAGAAGTCCTTGGTCGCTGCCGATTTGCTGGAACGCGGTCCCATCGGAAAGTGAGAGATAGAGAAATCGTGCATTGCATGCATTGACGAAGCGCAGCCGATACGCCCGCGGCTCGACTTCGAAGTCGGGCGCGAGCTTGCCGTTGACGAGAATGGCATCGCCGTACATCTCCGAGACCCACGGCGAGTCGGGCATTCCCGAAGTGGGGTACTGAAGCTGCCCCGACTGATCGAAGATGCGGTCGAAGATGAAGAGCGGCAGCTCGTAAGGGGCGCGCGGAAGGTCGAGCCCGTCTTCCTGCTCGTCGCGGATGAACCAGGCGCCGAAGAGGCCCGCGTACTGGTTGAGCCGCTCGATGCCCATCGCGTGGTCGTGGTACCAGAGCGTCGCCGCCTCCTGCGCGTTCGGGTAGTGGTAGCGGTGGGCCTGGCCGCTCGTGAACCAATGCTCGGGATAGCCGTCCGAACGCGCTGGGACACGCGCGCCGTGCACATGCGTCACCGTGCGCACCTCGGGAACGTCGCGGCCGGCGCCGTGCAACGTGTGATCGATGGGCAAGAAGTGCTTTTCGGGCAATTCGTTCTTCCACTCCACCTCGACGGGATGCCCAGCGCGCACTTCGAAGGTGGGTCCCGGGACGGACTTGCCGTATGCCCAACAGCGCGTCGGCGAAAGGTCGCGGTGGACCTGCGTTTCTATCTGGCGCATTGCGATTCGATAGAGCGGAGAGCCGTGCGCCGTCGAGACGGGACGCGCCACTTCCGGAACCGGCAGCGAGTCGACGAAGCGCGGAAGTCCCGCCGCATACAGCCCGTGCTTGATGGGCGCGGGCGGCCTCTTCATGTGATTTGCGTCGGCTCGCGCTGCCAAAATGCGGCCGGCGCCGGTCCAGCCAAAGGCCAGACCGGCGCCGCGCAAGATCACCGTTCGTCGCGTGACCGCCACGGACGGCTTGTAACCGGTTCAGCGCTTGATCTCGACGAACGTTTGCGGATCGAGGAACAGCGTACGCGGCTGCGGAGCCTGCGCTCCCGTCGCGGGGAAGCTGAACATGTTCTCGATGGTGCCCGCGATGGTGTCGAACGACCCGCCCGGTTGGATGCGCGCGCCCGCGAGCCAATTGTCCTCGATGAACTTGAGCACCGAGGTCTGGTCGGTCAGGGTGTGGTCAATGAAGTTCTTCTTCGCGAACGGCGAGATGACCAGGAGCGGTTGGCGCGTTCCATAGCCGCAGCGGCCGAGGACCGGCGTGCCGGCGGCGCCCACGAGCGCAGTGCCCGGAACCGCCTTGCCCTGCTGGGTGCCGCTGTTGCAGACGTTGTCGCCGTTGAGCTGGTCGGGACCGCCGGGTGCTTGCGTGAACCCTGCGGCCGTTGTGCCGATGGCCGCGAGCGACGACGGGTTGACGATGGGCGGGCCCTGGTGATCGTACCAGCCGTCCGAGTCGTCATAGAGGATGACGACTGCGGTCGAGCCCCAGAACGGGCTGCTCTGGAGCGCGTTCACCATGTCGACGATGAAGTTCTGCTCGTCGATGGGGTTCGAGTACCCGGCGTGGCCGTCCTGGAACGCGGGCGGCTTGATGAAGCTGACCGCCGGCAGGTTGCCTGCCGCGAGCGCCGCAAAGAAGTCGTGGGTGTCGTAGTTGTGGTTCGCGGGCTCCGCGGTGGTCCCGTCGACTTCAGTCGACGAGCCGATGGTCTTGAGCGAGCTCGGCCGCGCGTGCGTCGGGTTCGCGGTCGACGGGTAGTACTGGAACCAGGCGTGATGGGCGATGTAATCGATCGAGTTGAAGGCAAAGTTTCCCGGCGCGGTGGGGTTGGTGATCCGGTTGCAGCCGAAGCTGCCGTTCGGATTGGTGGCCGTCAGGTCGAAGCCGCCCATGAACGCGCCCCAGCTGATTTTCGCCGCGTTGAGCAGGTCGCCGATGTTCTTGCCCGACATCGCGTTCTGGTCGGCCGCGGTGGAGCAGACGTCGCCGACCGGGTCGGTGTCGCCGATCATCGTGAACCCGCCTTGCCCGTCGGGCGTCGCGTGGGTCGCGGCGAAAGCGGTCAGCGGGTGGTTCGGATTGATCATGCCGTTCGTCTGGCCGGAGATGAGGTTGATCGCGCCCGGCGTCGAGGGACCGAAGACCGTGCTCCACGAGTTGTCGTTCATGGCGAAGTTGCGCGCATAGCTCCAAAGCGCGGTCACCGTGTTGCCGTCGTAGTAGCCCATCACGGCCGCCGTGCTCGCCGGAGTGGTCGAGCCGGCGGGCGCCCCGGCGCTGCCGGTGAACTTGGGGAACAGATCCATGGCGCCGTTGTCGGAGGCCTGCTGCTCCGGCTTGTAGTTGTGGCCCTGGTCCGCGGTCTGCGCCTGATCGGGCGAGAAGTGGATGGGGTTCGCCGCCGCGGCGCCATTCGCCGCATTCGTGGCGTTCGGATTGTTGTTCAAGAGATCGACGCCGGCGAGCTGGGTGAAGCCGCCGTCCACGTCGAGCGGCGTGAGCAGGTTGTTCGCTTGCGGCACGCCGGCGTCAGCCGCGGGGTTGGGAAACTTGAACGTGCTCGGCCCGCCGTCGGTGACGGAAATGGGGTAGGTCCCGAAATAGTGGTCGAAGGAGATGTTTTCATTGAAGAGCACGACCAGGTGCTTGATCGGCGTCTTGGTCGTGAGAGCGGCGGCCGGGTCGACGCCCGCGTCCGACGTCGCCCCTGCCGGACCCTGGGGCCCAGCCGGGCCTGCGGGGCCTTGATCGCCCTTGCTGCCCGAACAACTGACCGCGATGGCTACGGCGAAGACCGCGCCGAACGCCGTCAGATTGAGCGCGACGCTGCGAAAATTCGTCATGTGATCAATGCCTCCATTGCGGCGATGCGCGTCACCGCCCAGGGTGCCGCACGCTACCGGCGGCAAATGACGAACCGGAAACATCGAGGCAGCATCGGAACGACGGCGCCCGACGACCGCACGCCCATTCCGCCGCAACCAAATCACCGGATCGCCCTCTTGCCGCCACCTTGGTCTGGGATGCTGCCCGAGCATGGCCGCAACCTCTTTCGTCCATGTCTCCGATCTGCACATCGGGATCCACCCCGCAGCCGACCGCGCCGCCGCGAAGCTTTCCGAGACGCTGCTGCACCGCCACTTGGGGCCTGTCCTGGTCACTGGCGACGTCACCCATCGCGGGCGTCGCGACGAGTTTCTGCGCTTCCAGAAACTGTTTGCGCCGCTCGCCGAAGAGGGGCGTCTCTTGATCGTCCCGGGCAATCACGATCGCCTGGGCGACGATCTCCGCGACGAGCTGATGCCCGGGCCCCGCGTGCAGGCGACGCGCGTCGGTGACCTCTGGGTGGTGAGGCTCGACTCCACAGGGGACCACAATCGCCGGTGGCTCGAAAGTCATGGCATCGTGACCGACGCGGACATCGCAGCGGTGGTCGAGGCCCTTCGCGCAGCGCCTCCCGATACCCAGACGGTCCTCTTGCTCCACCACCACCCGATGCCGCTCGTCCACGACCACCCGATGGAGCGGCTGGTGACGATGCTCGGTTGGCCGAACGCGCGCGAGCTGGCCACCGGGCGACTTCTGCTCGAGAGCATCCGTGGGCTCTGCGATGCCGTGCTGCATGGACACCGGCATCTGCCCGCCGAACTGCTCCCCTGGCCAGCCGATCAATGCCACGCGCCTGCGCGCTCCGGCGGGCCTCAGCAAAGCGGGGGCGTCCAGCGCCCGCTGCGGATCTTTAGCGCCGGCAGCTCGACCTTGCAGCGCACCTTCCGGGCGTTTCGTTCAGCGACGACGCCCGCGTGCTGGGTAATGCTCGACGAGCCGTCGACGAACGGCGAGGCCGCCGAGGTCCACGGCCTGGCCGCGGACGCCGCCGGCGGCTAAAGCGCGTCATCGGCTACTTCGCGCCGGAGCTCGAACGGGCTGGTCATGGTGGGCGACCGTGCCCGGCGACGGGCTCGAAAACGAGCCGGACTGTTGCCAATGAGTTTTGGACGCGTCCCCGTGGAGAGTTCGCGCCCCCTCGCCATGATGGCGGCGCGGCTGCAGTTCCCCTCTCTCCGGAAAGGACACCAATGCTCCGAATCACTCTTGCGGTTTCATTCCTCGCCTTCGCTTGCGCGAGCGACCCGAACTCGAGCGCCACCAAGGAGGGCACGCCCAGCTCGGCGCTCGCGGCGGTCACGCCGGGCTTCCTCTTTGGCGGCGCGAGCGACAGCGTGCAGCAGCAGCGCGACGTCGCGGACTGCCAGTTCAGCTCGCCGTTCAAGTGCGCGGGCAAGACTGCGGCGTTCAACGACAGCCAATCGACCTTCTCTTCGCCGACCCTGACCCAGCTTCGCGCGCAGCGCACCGACCTGGACGGCTTCCCCGGCAGCGCCAACGTCCCGGGCGACATCGCGGGACGCGTTCAATGCGACGCGAGCGCGAACATCACCGCCGAAGTCTCGCTGCACGCGCCTGGCTCCGGCAACGAGACGCCCGAGCTCTGCTTCCCGGGCGGCTCGACGACCAATTGCCAGACCTGGGCCACCTTCGTCGGCCTCGTCCACACGCTCGCGAAGACGCTCAACGATCCCAGCATGGTGTCGCCGTCCGGCAGCACGACGCTTCCCACCATCTACGTGCGCTACGGCAAGGAAATGAACCAGGGCGCGACGCAGGGCAACTGCCCGCTCCAGAATCCGAACGGTCCGGTGGTCGAGTCGGATTTCTGGCTGACGAAGAATGCGAAGGCGAATGGATTCGACCCCGTTACGGACCCCCTCGCCTGCGGCAAGGAGTTCATCAAGGAGTGGAACATGGTCGCGGACGCGTTCCACGGCACGACCGTCGCGCTGGCGAATCCGCCCAATGTGCAGATGGTCTGGTGCCCGACCGGGCAGCTCGACGTCTCGAATGCGTTGTCGGCGCCGGCGAGCAGCATTCCATTCGATTACTGGCCGGGCGCAGGTCAGGTCGACGTGGTCGGACCGGACGGCTACAACGGCAATCGCACCGCGAACGCAACGCCCACTTCCACCTTCTTCGATTTCCTGCACCTCGCCTCGGCCGCAACGGTCGCGAACGGCTCGCAGGTCGGCTTCGCGATCTCGGAGACCGGCGTCCTGCGGAGCGTGACGACCGGCATTGAAGGCGGCAAGTGCGGCACCGCCGCGAGCTGCGTGGACTCCAATTGGTGGTCCGACTTGTTCACGCTGATGCAGGAGGCGGAGCTGGGGACCATTCCGGTGACGGCTGCGACGCCAAAGATCAATCCGGTGGACGTGATTGGAGTGGCCGGCTTCTGGAATGACACCAGCTTCGGCGCCACCTGGCCGGACGAGAACCAGCGCTCGCAGATGGCGGCGACGTTCCTCAATCCGAACAAGAACGCAGGCATCGCCGGGCAGCGCCTGCTTCCGGCCGGCTCGTCCTGCTCGCTTTAAATGCCCCGCGCGTAGCGGCTCGGCGGTTGCCCGACGTGACGGCTGAACGCCGTGCTGAAGGTGCTCGCCGAGCCGTAGCCGACGCGCTCCGCGATTTGGTCGAGGCTCGAGGCGCTGTCGCCACGCAAGAGCTCCTTGGCGACCGCCATCCGCCAGGCGAGAAGGTATTCCATCGGCGCCACGCCGACGACGCGGTGGAAGCGGTCGAAGAATGCCGAGCGCGAAAGGCCGGCCGTCTTTGCCAGCTCCGCGACCGTCCACGCGCGGCCGACTTCCGCGTGCATGGCGCGGATGGCGCGGGCGAGCTGCGGATCGGCAAGGCCGCGCAGCAGCCCTGGCTGCAGCTTCGCCGGCTGCGGGGTGCGGAGCGCCTCGATGAGCAGCACTTCCACGAGGCGCTTCAGCACCAGGTCCCGCCCGGGCCTGCGTTCCACTGCCTCTTCACGGACGAGCCCCACGAGAGTCGTTAGCCGGGGAACGCCGCGGATATGCACGATGGTGGGCAAGAGCGAGGCAAAGAAGCTCGCGTCAGTCGAGTCGTAGGCGTAGCTGCCGGCGAGGAGCCGCACCGAGGGGTCGCCTTCAAGTGGACCGTAGATCAGCTCGCCATTGGGAGCGGGTCTCGTCTTGCGATCGTAATGCACGGGCGTGACCGGCTCGAATCCGGAGATGGTGAAGCTCGGACCCGCGGGCAAGAGGCCGAAATCTCCCGCGCGCAGCGTAAACGGCCGCTGCCCGTCCACCGCGAGGCGGCACGCGCCGTCCAGGACCGCGCAAAAGGTGGGCTTTGAAATGTCGGTATAGCGCACTCCCCAGCGGCCGAATCCGCTCAGGCAGCGCGCGAGCACCGTCTGCGGGCGCAGGACGGCGATGACTTCGGAGAGCGCGTCGGTGCGATCGGGAGCTTCCTCGACCATGAGAGGGATCAACCTTTCGGAGCGCGCGACTGTACGGGACGCTGGCAGGTTCGCGACGCGCCCAATGCGCTAGGCAGCGTAATTCAAGACGACCGCCCCGGAACGGAACTCTTCGCGCCTGACAAGCGTCAGATTGAGCCGCTCCTTCAATCCCGCGAACAACGTCGGCCCGTGGCCGGCGATGACGGGGTGGACGATGAATTCATACTCGTCGATCAATCCCAGGTTCGCCAACGCGAGTGGAAGCGTCAGGCCTCCGGTGAACACGCCGCGCCCCGGCTCGCGTTTCAGCTCTCGAACGGCGTTCAAGAGGTCACCGCGGATGAGCTGCGCGTTCCAATCGACGCGCTCCAGAGTGGTCGAGACGACGTATTTCTTGGCAGCGTCGATCGTCCGCCCGAAAGGGAGCATCCAATCCGGCATTGCCGCCGGATGTCGCCAGGCAGCTTCCATCATCTCGTACGTCACGCGGCCGAAGAGCAGGGCGTCCGCCCGTTCCAGATTTTCAACGGCGTGACGGTGCAGCTCTTCGTCGGCGATCGCCAGCCGGTGATCGCAGCAACCGTCGAGGGTGACGTTGATCGAGTATCGAAGCGGTCTCATCGGCGGAACCTACCGGCGCGGCGCCTGGCCTCGCAAGCCGATCCGCCAGCGCGAAGGGTCGAGCGTCGCGCCGGACGGCATGGTCCGACGAGCTCGATGCCCCGTCGGTGGCTGCTGCCGCGTTGCGTGCGCATGCTTGAAGCATGAAGGCGTTCAATGTCGATGCGGAGGCGCTCTACACCGCGTTCGGCCAGACGGACGAGCGCTCGCTGCGGCGCCGCCGTTGGATCGCCGGCCTCTGCGCTGTGGGGCTGGCGGATTTCGCCATCATTGCCCTTCATCAAACGGGAGTCATTCGTCATCTGCCCGACCCGCCCGGGCGCCTCTTCAATTCCGACAAGGTGACGACTTCGGCGAGAGCCTTCGCGACCGGAGTTCCGGACGGCATGCTCGGGGCGTTCTTGTCGGCCACGACGATGCTGCTCGCGACCGCGGCACGGACGCGGAACCCCGAACGCCGCCGTGTCTTCAACTGGCTTCTCGCGGGCGCCGCGATCGCCGGAGCGGCCGGCGCACTCGACGGCTTGCGCGACACGATCTCGAAGCAGCGCAAGGCGTGCGTCTATTGCCTCGCGGGTGCGGCCATCAACCTTTCCGTCCTGCCGCTCGCGCTCAAAGAGCTGCGCCGGCAGTGACTCAGCGCCGCCACACCCACGAGCATTAGCCTGCCGAGAGCGCTCCGAGCAGCGTCTCCATCTCGACCGGCTTCACCAAATGTGCGCTGAAGCGGGCCGCGCGCGAGCGTTCGCGGTCGCCCGTCTGACCGTATCCGGTGAGCGCGATCAGCCGCATTTCCCCGACCTCTTGCCGCAGCCGGCCGGCGAGCTCGTAGCCGTCCATCACCGGCAAGCCGATGTCGAGCAGCGCCGCCTCCGGCCGGAACTCGCGCGCGATCTCGAGCGCACCGGGCCCGTCGAAGGCGACGCGCACGTCGTGCCCTGAGAGCCTGAGCGCGGCTCCGATCGTCTCCGCGGCGTCGAGGTTGTCGTCCACGACCAGGATGCGCTGCGGCCGCGCCGATCGAAGGACGCTCGGAGCGGGTGGCACCGAAGGGCGCGCGCGCTCTTCCAGCATCGGCAGCCGGATGGAAAATTCGCTGCCGCGCCCCGGCCCCTCGCTCGCGACCTGAGCGGTGCCGCCGTGCATTTCGGTGAGGTTCTTCACCAGCGTGAGCCCGAGGCCGAGGCCGCCCTGGGCGCGGTCGAGCGCGCGCGGCCCTTGCACGAACATCTCGAACAGCCGCGGCTGCAGCGCCTTCTCGATGCCGATGCCGTCGTCGCACACCCGCACCACCGCTTCATTGCCCTCCCTCGCCGCCCGGATTTTGATGTTCCCGCGCGGCTCGGTGTACTTGGCGGCATTGCCGAGCAGGTTCGCCACCACCTGCGCGAGCCGCTCCGGATCGCCGTCCACCATCAGCTCTTCCGCAGTCACGTCGACGTCCAGCTTGTGGCTTCTGCCCTCGAAGAGCGGGCTCGCCATCTCGATGGACTTTGCCACCACGTCTCCGAGGTCGACCGGCCGGCGCTTGAGCTGGAGCTTGCGCTGCGTGATCCGCGAGACGTCGAGCAGATCGTCCACCAGCCGCGAGAGATGGCCCACCTGCCGCTCGATCACCGAACGCTCGCGCTGCGCCACCTCCGGGTTCTTGAGCTTCATCAGTTGCAGCGCGGTGACGATGGGCGCGAGCGGGTTGCGCAGCTCGTGCCCGAGCATGGCGAGGAATTCGTCCTTGGCGGCGTTGGCGCGCTCGGCCTCGACTTGGGAGCCGGCGGCCGCGTCCTGCAGCCGCTTGCGCTCGATGGCGTAGCGAATTGCCCGGGGCAGGAGCAGGTGCTCCGACTGTCCCTTCACCAGGTACTCCTGCGCGCCGTGGCGCATGCTTTCGAGCGCGACGTCGAGATCGTTGCGCGAGCTCAACACGACGATGGGAATCCGCGGCGCGCTGGCCGCGACCTGCAGCAGCGCTTCGTCGCCGTCGGCGTCCGGCAATCCCAGGTCGAGGAGGATGATGTCGAACGCATCTGCGCGCAACGCAAGGAGCGCGTCGCGCAGGGTGCCGACGGACTTCACCGCCTGCGCGTCCGAGCCGGATTCCGCCAGCGCTTCGCGCAACAAGCGCGCGTAACCGGGATCGTCCTCGACGAGCAGGAGGCGGGTTTCGCTCACGCTTGCTCCCCGTTCGGCGCGAGCCGCACCACCGTGAACCAGAAGTCGTCGATCGACTGCACCACCCGGATGAACTGGTTCAGATCGACGGGCTTCGTGATGTAGCAGTTCGCGTGCAGGCGATAGGAGCGAAGCACGTCCTCCTCCGATCGCGAGGTGGTCAAGACCACCACCGGAATGACGCTGAGCTCCGGGTCTCGCTTGATTTCGGCGAGCACTTCGCGGCCGTCCATCCCGGGCAGGTTGAGGTCGAGCAGGATCAGGTCGGGACGGCGGTGCTGCTTGTCTCGCAGCCGCACGAGCGCGGACTCGCCGTCGTAGGCGACCTGCACATTGTTGCGGACCTTGGCTTCCTTGAGCGCCTCGACGGTGAGGCGCACATCGGCAGGGGAGTCGTCGACGAGCAGGATCTCGATCATGGGTCGCTCGAAATGGGGATGCGGAGCGTGAAAGTTGCGCCCTGGCCTGGTGACGATTGCGCCTCGATGGTGCCGCCATGACGTTCGGCGATTTTCTTGCAGACGGCGAGCCCGACGCCGGTGCCGGGGGTGTCGCGGCGGAGGCGGCGGAAGATCTTGAAGATGCGGTCGGCGAACTTCTGCTCGAAGCCGATGCCTTGGTCGCGGACGGTGAGGACGCAGGATTGGCCTTCGAGCGACGCGGCGATGTGGATGGAGGGCGGCTTGTCGCCGGCGAACTTGAGCGCGTTGGAGAGCAGGTTTTGGAAGAGCTGGACCATCTGCGTGCGATCGGCGCGCACGCGCGGCAACGGCGTCCGGTCGATCCGCGCCCGCGTCTCCTCGACGCGCAGGGCGAGGTTCTGCAGCGCCACGTCCAAAGGCTCGTCGAGGAGGAGCCACTCGAAGTGCTTGTCCTTGGTCGAGACTCGCGAGTAGTGCAACAGGCTTTCGATCAGCGCCTGCATGCGCTGCGCGCCCTCGATGGCGAAGCGGATGAAGTCGTCCGCGTCCTGGTCGAGCTTCGACGCATAGCGCCGCTCGATCATCTGCAGATAGCCTGCGACGGTGCGCAGCGGCTCCTGCAGGTCGTGCGAGGCGATGTAGACGAAGTCTTCGAGCTCGCGATTGCGCAGCGCCAATTCGCGGGTGCGCTCTTCCACCTTGCCCGCCAGCGAATTGCGCGCCTCGCGCAGGTCTTCCACCACGTTGACCATCGCCCGCTGCGTCCGCTGCAGGTTGCGGTTGTGCTCCTCGAGCTTCCGCGCGTTGGCGTCGGCGCTGAGCTGCGCGGCGAGCCGCACTTCGTTCAGCCTGCGCGGCCACTCCGAAAGGACGTCGAGGATGTGGGCCTCCTGCACGGCCAGGAGTCCCTCCAGCGCTTCGTCGCGAAGGCGACGCTCGTTCGGGTCACGCCGAAGGCGACGGTCGCTTTCGGCGTCGGCAAGGCGTTGCTCGATCACCTCCACCAGCGCGAGCCGTGCGTACAGCGCGACCAACTCGAACCAGCGCACCGCGGCGCGCTCGCTCACCGCCCGCGCCCATGCCACCACCGCGAAGGAAAAATCAGACGTGATGTGTGCGGCGAAGCCTGTGACGGAGCGAACGCCCCACGAAGTCAGCGGCCGCTTCTCCTCGTACAGGCTGGCCGTCGCAAGGTGGCGCAGCTCCGAACGCAGCTCGTCGAGAAGCGGAGCGGGGTCGACCTCCGGCACCGGCTCCGCGACGTCGTTCCATTGCGGTTCGAGCCCGCGAGTCGCGAGCAGCTCGACGTGGCCATCTCTGCGGAGGGCAAATGCGCGAACCAGGACGCACGCGGGCCTGCCGTCCTGCTCGAGCGCGTTCACCGCATTGACGACTGCGGTCGCGGCGTCGCCGAGCGACGATGCCCCTTGCGACGATTTGCGGATCTCGCGGCCCATCCGGATGGCCGCGGCGAGACTGAACGTGGACAGCTCGCCGCCTCCGCGGACGGTCCTCGCGTCCGGGGCGAGCCCCGAGAAGGGGATGGTGGTGCTCATGCCTTGGTGAGACGTGCGATCTCCGCCTTCAACTCAATCATCCTCTCTTCGCGATCGATGAGCGCCTGGTTCACGCGCTCCAGCTCCTCCAGCTTCTCGGTCAACGTCGTGTTGGCGCTGCGCAGGTCGTCCTCGGCCTTGCGCCGGGCCCGCTCCTCGTCGTCGTGCCGCAGCCGCGCGTTCAAGACCGGGGCGACGAAGTCGCAGATCTGCTCCAGGTGACGCACGTCTTCCTGATCGTAGTCGCGAGCGCGATTGGCGAAATGGAACTGCCCGATCAGCTCGTTGCGGTAGAGGATGGGGCTGCCGAACGAGCGATGGATGGGCAGGTGACCTTCCGGCACCCGATGAGATTGGTTCTTGATCATCGACTTGCGCTCCATCAGGATCCGCCCCCACAGCCCACCCCAGATCTCGCGCCTGAACACGATGGTCTTGTCGGCCACCTGGCAGACCGGGAAGATGTGCCGGGTCATCGAGGGGCAGACGAGATGGCCTTCGGTGTTGATGTACCCGAAGTAGCCGAACTCGCTTTCGAACACGCCCAAGAGAAGATCGAGCACGTCCGCGTACATCTCTTCTTCGGGAGTGAGGAGGAGGATGCGGGTGAGCTTCTCGCGCGTCGCCTCGAAGGGGTTCGCCATCTACAGCGTCTTACCGATTTTGGCCGAAGGTCGCACCATCCGTTTTCGGCAAAGCGTCCCATGTTTCGAGGGTGAAACAAACACTCTCGCCTGGCCGGCTTACACGCAGCCGGCCGTGCTCCCTCAGCGCAGGGCGAAGCGCGGGAGCTTCATCACCAAGGACTGCACCCCTTCGGCGAAGGTCGGGTGGACGAATTCGGCGTCGACGATGGCGCGCGCCGACGCCTTGGCCTGCATCAGCGTGACGAAGATGTGGATGAGCTCGCCCGCTTCGGCCCCGACGATGGCCGCGCCCAGCACGCGCTCGCTGTCGGGATCGAGGAGCAGCTTCATCACCCCTTCGGTCTCGTCGACTTCGACGGCGCGGGCGACGTTGCCGAACGGCATGCTGGCGACTTCGTACTTCACGCCGCGCTTCTTGGCTTCCTTCTCGGTCAAGCCGACGCCCGCGACTTGCGGATCGGTGAATGCGGTGAATGGGACGGAGCGGCCGCTTCTGCCGTGATTCGTCCGGCCGTGCAGGATGTCGAAGAGCAGCCGGTGATCGTCCCAGCTCGTATGGGTGAACTGCGGCCCGCCGGCGACGTCGCCCACCGCGTAGATTCCTGGCGCGCTGGTCACGTAATTGTCGTCGACGATGACCGAGCCGCGCTCGTCGAGCTTGACGGAGGCTCGGTCGCAGGCGAGATCGTCGGTGTTCGGTTTGCGGCCGACCGCGACCAACAGATGCGAGCCGCGCAGCTCCTTTCCGCTCTCGAGATGCACGGCGAGGTCGCCCGCGCGGCCGGAGATGCGCGTCACCCGCTCGCGCAGATGCAGATCGATCTCCTCTTTGCGGAAGGCTTTTTCGAGCGCCTCGGACACTTCCGGATCTTGATTGGCGAGGAGATGGTCGTGTCCTTCGACGATGCTCACCCGGGCCCCGAAGCGGCGGAACATCTGGCCGAGCTCGCAGCCGATGTAGCCGCCGCCCAGCACCAAGAGGTGCGACGGCAGCTCGCGCAGGTCCATGGCCCGGGCGTTGTCGAGCCAG
Organism: Myxococcales bacterium; assembly: GCA_036488495.1. Taxonomy (GTDB): domain Bacteria; phylum Myxococcota; class Myxococcia; order Myxococcales; family 40CM-4-68-19; genus 40CM-4-68-19. The sequence continues at coordinate 24,512 of DASXHM010000057.1, forward strand.
GGAACCTGATCGAGCCCTTCCAGCTTCGGCACGTTCGGACGAGCGCCGACGTTGATGACGATGGTTTCGGCGCTGTGGACCTCGCCGCCCACTTCGACCTTTTTCTCTCCGGCGAAGCGCGCGTGGCCGCGAGCGACGGTCAGGCGATCGGCCTTGAGGCGTTTCGAAACGCCTTCGCGCCACTGACCGACGATCGCGTTCTTGCGGTCCACGACGGCCGCGAAGTCGACCGTCACTTCCTTGGCGTGCACGCCGAGCCGGCCGGCGGTGCGCGCCACCTGCGCGGCCTTCGCGCTCGCGATCATGGTCTTGGTGGGAGTGCAGCCGGTGTTGACGCAGGTGCCGCCGAGGTTTTGGCGCTCCGCGATCAAGACGCGCTTGCCTTCCGCGGCGAGGCGGTTTGCGAGCGGAACTCCGGCCTGACCGCTGCCGATCACGATGGCGTCGAAGTCCATTTCCCGCTCCTCAGTGGCGCAGCCTCGCGCGCGCTCAGGACTCAATAGACCATTGCCGCTCTCGCCCCAAGTCGCCGCCGCTTCACAACTTCACGAGCAGCGCGAAGTTGACGCGGTTCTCGTCATTCCGCAGATCGGGCACGAACCCGGGAACGAATGAGCCGGCAGGACCGGTGTTCGTCTCCGACCCATTGGCGGTGCTGCTTTCGCCTTGCGGGGTCATGCCGCCATGTCCGGCGAAGTACGCGACGCTGGCGTGACGGTGATTGTACTCGACGCGAAAGGTGACGTACTCGATTGGCATGTAGTCGAACGTCAGCGTGCAGTCCCAGGCGTGAAACGGGTCGCCGGGATTCTCGGTGAAGTACGGTTTCGCTGCAGGGCTGCCGTCGGCGTTGAAAACACCGGCGCCGGTCGCCGCGGTGGCTCCGTTGACGGGCGGCAAGAGCACGAGGTAGCGGCCCGGGTTGGTGATGGCGCCCCCTCCGACGGTGATGGCGAAGCGGTCGTGGGAGAACCAGGCGCGATCGTAGATCATGAAGCCGGCGAAGTATTGTGACGGCCGGGCCGCGTTCCCGCCCGCGCAGACGACCCCGCCGCCGTTCTCGCAACCGAGGTCGATGGTGATGGAGACGGCGCCCTTGCTGTAGAAGCTGCCCGGCTCGTCACGATGCTTGATCTGGATGCTGTCGTCGCTGTGCCAACGGTTGCGGTTCGGCTGGCCGAGCGTGTCGCTGCCGTAGGCATAGCTATTGGACAGGATCGACAGCCAGCCGGCCGGTCTCCACAACACCTGCAGGCCGATGCCGGGGCGGCCGTTCATCTTGCCGTAAGACTGCCAGCCGTTGACGAGCCACGGCTCGATCTTCAGTTTGTCGCTCGCGAAGATCTGCACCCGCACTCCGTTGAAGAACCAGGGCGTGTTCGAGGAAACATACGAAGGCTGATACGCCCAATTGTCGAAGTTGTAATAGCTGAAGAGGCCGACATAGGACATGAAGATGCCGGCCTGGACGTTGATGCCGCGGAGCACGTCCAGGTGATAGCCGCCGTAGGCCTCGGAAATGTATCGATAGGCATTGGAAAGATCCCATTGCCCCACCGCCGGGCTGGCGTCGTTGCGCGGCGTCATCGTCGAGTACAGGCCGAACTGGGTCATGATCCGGCCCTCTGCGCCGCGGTAGTGGAAGTCGCCGCCGACGCCGAGTTGCTGGAGTTGGAATTCGTCGGTGCGGCCGCTCTCCGAGCTGCCGCCGAGGGTGTGGTCGACGGGGTGGGCGAAGTCCGCGATGTAGCTCGAGTCCCAGCGGAGCTCGCCGGTGAAGACGTCAGTGTCCACGACCGGCTTGTGCGTGCGCGGGTTGCCGTTCAACCAGGTGAAGTCGGCGAAGGCGAACGGTTCGGGAAGCTTCGCCGGTTCGTCAGCGGCAACTGCGCGACCGGCCGTGGCGCACGCCGCGAGCGCGGCGACGATCGAATGTGAATTCATGTCCTGGCTGAGCAGCAACGCGCGTGCCGCATCGTGCGCTGGGTGACCGCCGGGCGCTTCCGTGCAATCTGCAAGAACGCCTCGCTGCCGGCACCGCGATTTGCAAGGCGTCTCCACCGTGAAAGCGCCGGAACCACCTTCCGCCGCGGTTTTCCGCCGGCACGTCCGATGCACTGCCCGGCCGCATGCTCGACTTCGTCTTGGTGCTTTCGACCGTCGGCTTCTTCGCCATCTCCTGCGGCTACGTGCGCTTCTGCGAGCGGCTGTGATGAGCCTCGAACATGCGGCCGGGCTGGTGCTTTCGGCGGTGCTGCTGGCGTATCTCGCGTACGCGCTCGTCAAACCCGAACGCTTCTGAAGGGGCCGATTCGTGACTGCCATGGGCTGGGCGCAGATCGTCCTTTTCTTCGGCGTCGTGCTCGCGCTGACGAAGCCGCTCGGGACCTATCTCTTCTGGGTCTTCGAGCGGCCGCGGGCGCTGCTCCGCGCCGAGCGGATCTTCTTCCGCGTCTGCGGTGTCGACCCGGCCCGCGAGCAGCGCTGGCCTGCGTACGCGTGTTCCTTGCTCGCGTTCAGCGCGATGGGAATGCTGGTCACGTACGCGATCGAGCGGCTGCAGCACCTCCTGCCGTTCAACCCGCAAGGCCTCGCCGCCGTAGAGCCTGCGCTGGCGTTCGACACCGCGGCGAGCTTCACCACCAACACCGACTGGCAGTCCTACGTGCCGGAAACGACGGTCAGCTACCTCACCCAGATGGCAGGCCTTGCCTCGCACAACTTCACCTCCGCTGCTGCGGGCATCGGCGTCGCCCTGGCGCTGGCGCGCGGCTTCACCCGCACCGCGCGGAACGAATTGCTCGGCAACTTCTGGGTCGATCTCGTGCGCGCCATCCTCTTCGTGCTGCTTCCCTTCGCGTTCGTCTACGCTTTGTTCCTCGTCTCGCAGGGCGTCCTGCAGAATCTTTCGCCCTATCTCGACCTGACCACGGTCGAGGGCGTGAAGCAGACCCTCGCGATGGGCCCGGTCGCCTCGCAGGAGGCGATCAAGATGCTCGGCACCAACGGCGGCGGTTTCTTCAACGCGAACAGCGCGCACCCCTTCGAGAACCCGACACCGCTCACCAACTTCGTGCAGACGGTGTCCATCTTCGCCATTCCGGCGGCGCTCACTTGGACGTACGGGCGGATGGCGCGCGATCACCGCCAGGGCTGGGCGTTGTTCACCGCGATGGCGGCGCTCTTCCTTGCCGGAGCAGCCGCGACCTATGCGGCCGAGGCGCACGACAACCCCGCGGTCGCGTCTGTGGCCGGGGTTGAGCACGGCGCCGGCAACCTGGAAGGGAAGGAGACGCGCTTCGGGGTGGCCGGCTCGGCGCTGTTCGCCACCGTCACCACGGCCGCCTCCTGCGGCGCGGTCAACGCGATGCACGACAGCTTCACCGCACTCGGCGGGCTCGTGCCGCTCGTCAACATCGAGCTCGGGGAGGTGGTCTTCGGCGGAGTTGGCGCCGGCCTCTACGGGATGCTCGTGTTCGTGCTCCTCACCGTCTTCATCGCCGGCCTGATGGTCGGCCGCACTCCGGAGTACCTGGGGAAGAAGGTCGAGGCGCGAGAGATGAAGCTCGCCATGCTCTACGTGCTGGTCTTTCCGCTCCTGGTCCTCGGGCTCGCGGCCTTTGCCGCGGTGAGCACACGAGGCACTGCGTCGATCGCCAACGCGGGCCCGCACGGCCTGTCGGAGATCCTCTATGCGACCTCCAGCGCGGCGGGCAACAACGGTTCGGCTTTCGCCGGATTGAACGCGAACACGCGCTTCTGGAACCTCGCCCTCGGCGCAAGCATGCTCGCGGGTCGCTTCCTGATGATGGTGCCGGTGTTGGGCATCGCCGGAGCGATGGCGGGGAAGAAAGTCACGCCCGCAGGACCCGGCACGTTCCCCACCGGCGGCGCGCTGTTCGTCGCCATGCTCGTCGTCGTCGTGCTGATCCTCGGGGCGCTGACCTTCTTCCCCGCGCTGTCGCTCGGTCCGCTGGCCGAACACTTCGCTACCGCGGCAGGGAGGGCCTACTGATGGCTTCCAGGGTGAAGCAACTCTCGCTGTTCGACGGCGGCATCGTGCTCGCCGCGCTGATGGAATCGTTGCGCAAGCTCGCGCCGCGCAAGGTGATGAAGAACCCGGTCATGTTCGTGGTCGAGATCGGCAGCGTCCTCACCAGCGCGCTCTTCGTGCGCGACGTGCTCTCGAAAGAACCCGGCGCGGCGCCGGTGTGGTTCACCCTTGCGGTGTCGGTCTGGCTCTGGTTCACGGTCGTCTTCGCCAACTTCGCCGAGGCGGTCGCGGAAGGACGCGGCAAGGCCCAGGCGGACGCGCTCCGCCGCACCCGGCAGGAGACGATCGCGCGGCGGCTTCGCGCCTGGCCTCCGCCTCCGGAGGTGATCGACGCAGCCAACGAGGAGCTGATCCCGGCTTCGCGGCTGAAGAAGGGGGACCTCGTCGTCGTCGAGGCGAACGGTGTCATCCCCGGCGACGGCGATGTCGTGGCGGGCATCGCGTCCGTCGACGAATCGGCGATCACCGGAGAATCGGCGCCGGTCATCCGCGAGAGCGGCGGCGACCGCAGCGCCGTCACCGGCGGCACCAAGGTGCTCTCCGATCGCATCGTGGTGCGCATCACCGCCGATCCCGGCCAGTCGTTCTTGGACCGGATGATCGCACTCGTCGAAGGCGCCTCGCGGCAGAAGACGCCGAACGAGATCGCGCTGCACATCCTGCTGGTCGGCTTGACCATCGTGTTCCTGGTCGCCTGCGTGACCTTGGTGCCGCTCGGGATCTATTCAGGCATTCCGCTCAGCGCGACAGCCGTGGTGGCGCTCTTGGTCTGCCTGATTCCAACCACCATCGGCGGGCTCCTGTCGGCCATCGGCATCGCAGGAATGGATCGGCTGCTGCGCAAGAACGTGCTCGCCATGAGCGGCCGCGCGGTGGAGGCCGCGGGCGACGTCGACACGCTGCTCCTCGACAAGACCGGGACCATCACTCTCGGCAACCGGATGGCGACCCACATCGTCCCCGCGCCCGGCGTCGCGCTCGCGGAGCTTGCCGAGGCGGCGCAGCTCGCGAGCCTTGCCGACGAAACGCCCGAAGGACGCTCCATCGTCGCGCTTCTCGAACCGGCGCACGGGCTGCCAGCGCGCGACGTGCAAGGCGTCAACAGGTTCATCCCGTTCTCGGCGCAGACGCGGATGAGCGGCTGCGACCTGGGCGCGCGCCGGGTGCGCAAGGGCGCGGTCGACGCCGTTCTGCGCCACGTCGGCGAGCAGGGAGGGGCGATGCCGCAGGAGATCGTCTCGGCGGCCGAGGCCATTGGCGACGGAGGCGGAACGCCGCTCGCGGTGTGCGACGGAGCGCGCGTGCTCGGGCTCATCCATCTCGAAGACGTGGTCAAGCGTGGCATTGCCGAGCGGTTTGCGCGCTTCCGCGCCATGGGCATCCGCACCGTGATGATCACCGGCGACAACCCCCGCACCGCCGCCGCCATCGCCCGCGAGGCCGGCGTCGACGACTTTCTCGCCGAGGCAACTCCGGAAGCGAAGATGCGGCTGATCAAGGACGAGCAGGCCAAGGGCAAGCTCGTGGCGATGACCGGCGACGGCACCAACGTCGCGCCTGCGCTGGCCCAGGCGGACGTCGGCGTTGCCATGAACACCGGCACCCAGGCCGCGAAAGAAGCCGGCAACATGGTCGATCTCGACTCCGATCCCACCAAGCTCCTCGAAGTGGTGGAAGTGGGAAAGCAGCTCCTGATGACGCGCGGGTCGCTGACCACCTTTTCAATCGCCAACGACGTCGCGAAATACTTCGCCATCCTGCCGGCTCTTTTCATTGGCGCCTTTCCCGCGCTGAAGCCGCTCGACGTGATGCACCTCTCGTCGCCATACAGCGCCATCCTCTCGGCGGTCGTGTTCAACGCAATCGTCATCGTCCTCTTGATCCCGCTTGCCTTGCGCGGCGTGCGCTACCGGCCGCTCGGGGCTACGGCTCTGCTTCGCCGGTCGCTGTTGATATACGGGGCCGGAGGAGTGATCGCGCCGTTCGCGGGCATCAAGCTCGTCGATTTGGGGCTCGCCGCTCTGGGCCTCGTCTAGGAGCCGCTCATGCTCGAAGAAGATCTTCTCGTCTCCGTCCGCGCGACGTTGGCCACTTTGGTCCTCACTGGTCTTTGTTACCCGCTCGTCACCACTTTGGTGTCGGTCACCATCTTTCCGCGGCAGGCGAAGGGCAGTCTCGTCGAGGTCGAGCGCGGCAGGGTGGTGGGGTCGGAGCTGATCGGACAGCCGTTCGCGGGTCCGGCGTACCTTGCGCCGAGACCGTCAGCGGCGGGGTCGAACGGCTTCGACGGTATGGCGTCGGGAGGCTCGAACCTCGGGCCCGCATCGAAGGCGCTGCACGAGCGGGTGGCGCGCGATGTGCAGCGCCTCGCGGAAGAGAACCCGGAGGCGCAGGGGTCGGTTCCCGCGGAGCTCGTGTCCGCCTCCGCAAGCGGTCTCGATCCGCACCTCTCGCCCGCGGCAGCGATCTGGCAGGCGCCGCGGGTCGCGCGGGCGCGCAACCTCGATCCCGACCGCGTCCGGGCGGTCATCGAAGCCAATGTCGAAGGGCGCGATCTCTTCGTCCTCGGGGAGCCGCGGGTGAACGTGCTGCTCACGAATCTCGCTCTCGACCGCCAGTTCGGCCGGCCGCCGATGGCCGCGAGATGAAGAAGCTCTCGGCACAGCCGGCGTTGCGCGTCCTGATCGTGGACGACGAGCGCAACATCCGCAAGACGCTCGCGGTCTGCCTGGAATCGTTCGGGTGCGAAGTGGCGGAAGCGGCGTCGCCTGCGCAGGCGCTCGAGGCGCTGGCGCGAGCGGCGTACGACGTCGCCTTCGTCGACTTGCGACTCGGCCGCGACGACGGCCTCGAGTTGTTGCCGAAGCTGCTCGCCGAGCGCCCCGGCCTGGAAGTGGTGATGATTACCGCCTACGCCACCTTCGACACCGCGGTCGAGGCCATCCGCCGCGGAGCGCGGGACTACCTGCCGAAGCCGTTCACGCCGGCGCAGATCGAGCATGCGGTGCAGACCGCGCGGGAGCGCAGGAAGCTGCAGTCGCGGCTCGTCGATCTGGAGGCGCAGCTCGCGGAGGCCGCTCCGGAGATCGCGCTCGACGTCGCCAGCGCCGCGATGCGCGCCGCGCTGGAGATGCTGGCGCGCGCCGCGGCCCATGACGTGCCGGTCTTGCTGCGCGGCGAGAGCGGCACCGGCAAGAGCGTGCTCGCGCGCGCCTTGCACCAGATGAGCGCGCGCCGCGATCGCGCGTTCGGCGTCGTCAACTGTCCGGCGCTGGGCGAAGAGCTGCTCGCGAGCGAGCTGTTCGGTCACGCCAGAGGCGCGTTCACCGGCGCCGTCCGCGACCGGGTGGGGCGCATCGAGGCGGCCGAAGGCGGGACGCTGTTCCTTGACGAGATCGGCGAGATCTCGCCGTCGATGCAAGCCAAGCTGCTCCGCTTTCTGCAGGACAAGCAGTTCGAGAAGGTCGGCGAGACGCGGGTGCGGGAGGCGGACGTGCGCGTCGTCGCCGCCACCAATCGCAACCTGGAAGCGGCGGTGCAGGCGGGCCTGTTCCGCGAGGATCTGCTCTTCCGGCTGAACGTGGTCGAGATCACCGTGCCTCCGTTGCGCGAGCGAACGGACGAGATCCTTCCGCTCGCGCGCCGCTTCATCTCCTTCTTCGTGCGCAACGCCGCCCGGCCTTTGCCGAAGCTCACCCCCGACGCCGAAGCGGCGCTCTTGAGCCACTCCTGGCCGGGCAACGTCCGCGAATTGCGCAACGCAATCGAGCGCGCGGTCATCCTCGCGCCCGGCGAGCGCCTGGGCCCGGAGGCCTTCGCCGGGCGCATCGTCGAGCACGCGCCGCCGCAGCCGTTCGTGGGGGGCGACTACACCCTCGAGGCGCTCGAGCGGGAGCACATCCTTCGCGTGGTCGCGCGCACGGCCACGCAAGAAGAGGCGGCGCGGATCCTTGGCGTCGACGCCTCGACCCTCTGGCGCAAGCGCAAGAAGTACGAGGACGGATGACCCCGCGGCGCCGCCCCGAGGACTTCCTCGAGCTGGTGGAACGTGCGCGGCGCGGCAGGCTCAAGCTCTACGTCGGCTTCGCCGCTGGGGTGGGAAAGACCTACCGGATGCTGCAGGAGGCGCACGAGCTGAAGCTGCGCGGGGTGGACGTGGTGGTCGCGTACGTGGAAGCGCACGGACGGGCGGAGACGCAGGCGCTCACCGAGGGGCTGGAGATGGTGCCGCGCAAGATCAGCGAGTATCGCGCGGTCTGCGTGCAGGAGATGGATCTGGATGCGGTGATCCGGCGGCGGCCGTACGTGGCGTTGGTCGACGAAATCGCCCATACCAATGCGCCCGGCTCGACCAATCGAAAGCGCTATCAGGACGTGCTGGCCCTGCTCGGCGCAGGCATCAACGTGATCGGCGCGCTCAACGTCCAACACCTCGAATCGCTCAACGGCCTGATCGAGCGGGTGACCGGCGTCCTGGTGCGCGAGACGGTTCCGGACGGGTTCCTCAAGGAGGCCGACCAGCTCGTGAACCTCGACCTCGCTGTGGAAGATCTGCAGGAGCGGCTCCGCGCCGGCAAGATCTACGCGCAGGACAAGGTGAAAGCGGCGCTGGAGAACTTCTTCCAGGACGAAAAGCTCTCCGCGCTGCGCGAGCTGGCCTTGCGCGAGGTGGCCGAGAGCCTGGACCGCGCGGGCGCCGGCAAGCGCGCCTTCGAGGCAAAAGCTTCCGGCCGGCTGATGGTGTGCCTCTCGTCGAACCCGCCCCGGGTCGGCCCGCTGCTCGCGCAAGCGTCGCGAATGGCGGGGCGGCTCAACACCGACTGGTATGCGGTCTACGTCGAGACTCCCGGCGAGGCGCCGCACCTGATCGACTCGGAGGCGCAGCGGCACCTGCTCTCCAACCTGGACAAAGCCCGCGAGCTGGGTGCGGAAGTGGTGCGGCTCAAGTCGGTGGATCCGGCGCAGGCGCTCCTGGAATTTGCCCGCTCGCACCGGGTCTCGCACATCGTGGTCGGCCGTTCGATCGATGCGCCGTGGAAGCAGGTCTTGCGCGGCTCGGTGGTGATGCGGCTCCTCAAGGCCGGCGACGACTTCGACCTGCATGTGGTCTCGTTCGGCGGCGAGGCGCGTTCATGAGGCTGCAGACGAAGCTGCTCTTGACGGTGACGCCGCTCGCCGCCGGGCTCGCGCTCGTCGGGGTGATTTCACTGCGGGCGTTCGATGCGCTTGGCCACGGTGCACAGCGCATCCTCGAGGACAATTACCGGAGCGTACTCGCCGCGCAACGGATGAAGGAAGCCGCCGAGCGGGTCAACGGCGCCGCTCTCTTTCGTGCCGCCGGCCGTCCAGACGCTGCCGACGCCCAGCCCGAGCTCGCGCGGTTCGAAGAAGAGCTCCAGGTGCAGGAGCGCAACCTCACCGAATCGGGGGAGGCGCAGGCGACGCAGGATCTGCACCGACGCTTCGGCGAATACCGCGCGGCTTATGCACGCTTCGCCTCCCTGACCGATGCAGCGCAGTTGCAGAAGGCCTATTTCTCCGACCTGCGGCCGCTGTTCGTGCGGCTGGAGAGCGCCGCCGGTCGGGTGCTGCAGATCAACCAGGACGCCATGGTCCGCAAGAGCGACGAGGCGCGGCGGCTGAGCGTCCGCAGCCGCTCGCTGCTCCTCTTCGCGACCTTCGCGGCCCTCGCGCTCGGTCTCTTCGGCTTTGTCTCGCTGACCCTGCGTGCGCTCCGCCCGCTGCGGACGCTGTCGAGCGCAGTTCGCCGCATCGCCGACGGAGATTTGGAGGCACGCGCTGGCATTGCAGGCAACGACGAAGTGGCCAAGGTCGGGCATGAATTGGATCAGCTCGCGGAGAAGCTGCGCCAGTACCGGAGCAGCTCTTTGGGCGAGCTACTGCAGGCGCAGCAGGCTTCGCAGGCCGCCATCGACAGCCTTCCCGATCCGGTGCTGGTCTTTTCCAACGACGGCACCGTCCTGAACGTCAATCACGCTGCGGAAACGATCTTCGGCGTGACGGCCGGCGCCGATCCGCTCTCGCGCATTCCGCCGGCAGTGTGCGACGTGATTGCCAGGGCGCGCGCGCACGTCAGCGAAGGGAAGGGCCCGTACGTGCCGTCGGGATTCGAGGAGGCGGTGCGGCTGCACGAAGGCTCTTCCGGCCGCGCGCTCCTTCCCCGGGCGACGCCTTTGTATTCAGAGTCGGGAGCGCTCGCCGGCGCCACCGTCGTGCTCGAGGACGTGACTCGCCTCTTGCGTTTTGACGAGCTTAAGAACGACCTCGTCGCGACCGTCGCGCACGAATTCCGTACGCCTTTGACCTCGCTGCGGATGGCGCTGCACGTCCTCATCGAAGGCATCGTCGGCGAGATCAACGTCCGACAGGCGGACATGCTCTTCGCGGCCCGCGACGACTGCGAGCGGCTGCAGCGCATCGTCGAAGACCTGCTGGATCTGTCGCGCATCCAGGCCGGCAAGGTGGACGTGTCGCTCGTGTCCTTGCCGGCGAAGACGCTGGTCGACGCGTCGGTCGCAGCGCACCAGGAGGCAGCCAAAGCCGCGTCGGTCTTGCTGTCCGAGACGCTGGTCGAGCCGATCCTGCCGGTCCTGGTCGATCCCGATCGCATCGAGCTCGTCTTCGACAACTTGATCGGCAACGCGCTCCGCCACACCCCTTCCGGCAGCCGCATCGAGATCCGCGCGGTCCCGGACGGCGAGTGCGTGCGTTTCGAAGTGCGCGACCAGGGTCCGGGAGTGCCCGAGGAGTACCAGGACCGGATTTTCGAAAAATTCTTTCGTGTTCCCGGCGCGGCCGGTCAAGGGGTCGGGCTCGGCCTGTACATTACGCGGGAGATCGTGCTCGCCCACGGCGGCGACATCGGCGTCGAAGGCGCCTCTGGCCAGGGAAGCTGCTTCTGGTTCACGCTCCGCGCCGCCGCCGCTCGAGCCGCGGCGGGATAGTGTGAATTTCGCGTGACGCGAGGGCCGCTGGCTCGTTCGCACGGATAGAATTGCGCGCGTGGATGCAGAACGACGGCTTGCGGAAGACGGCGCCGGGAAGAGCGCGGTGCGCAGCTACGCGGTGGTGACGGCGGCGTACTGGGCGTTCACCATCACCGACGGCGCCTTGCGCATGCTGGTGCTGCTTCATTTCAATGCGCTCGGCTACACGCCGGTGCAGCTCGCGTTCCTCTTTCTCTTCTATGAGCTGTTCGGCATTCTCACCAATCTCTTCGGCGGCTATCTGGCGGCGCGGCTGGGCCTGAAAGTCACCCTTACCGCCGGCCTCCTCCTGCAGGTCGTGGCGCTGTTGGCGTTGAGCGCGGTGCGGGCGGATTGGACGGTCGCGCTCTCGGTCGCCTACGTGATGGCAGCACAGGCGCTCTCCGGCGTGGCCAAGGACCTGACCAAGATGAGCGCGAAATCGTTCATCAAGGTGCTGGCGCCTGCGCAGTCGCAGCTCTTCAAGTGGGTTGCCCTCCTCACCGGCAGCAAGAATGCGCTCAAGGGGGTGGGTTTCTTCGCGGGCGGTCTCTTGTTGTCGATTGCGGGATTCAAAGGCGCATTGTTCGCGATGGCCGCGGCTTTGGCATTGGTGTTCGCCGGCTCGCAGCTCAAGCTTCCGGCGCAGATGGGCAGGGCGAAGGCGAGGCCCAAGTTCAAGGCGATGCTGTCGAAGAACCGCGACGTCAACCTGCTCTCGGCCGCACGCTTTTTCCTCTTCGGCGCACGCGACGTGTGGTTCGTCGTCGGAGTGCCGGTTTTTCTCGCGAGCCGTCTCGGCTGGAGCTTTACCGAGGTTGGAACCTTCCTCGCGGTCTGGGTCATCGGTTATGGCGTCGTCCAATCGGCCGCGCCGGTCTTCGTCCGCGGGTGGACGCGCGGCGCCGCGCCGGGCGCGCGCAGCGTGGGCGTGCTCGCGTTCATCCTCGCGGGTGTCACGGCTGCCATTGCGGCGGGGCTGCAGACGCAGCTCTCGCCTTCGTTGTTGATTGTCTGCGGGTTGGCGGTGTTCGGCGTCATCTTCGCGCTGAACTCCGCCATCCATTCGTACATGATCCTGGCGTATTCGGACGGCGACAAGGTCGCCATGAACGTCGGCTTCTATTACATGAGCAATGCCGGAGGCCGTCTTGCCGGCACGCTCTTTTCCGGATTGCTCTTCCAAGAAGCCGGTGTGCCGGGCTGCCTCTGGGGCTCGGTCGCGTTCGCGCTGGGCGCAGCAGTCATCTCGACCGCGTTGCCCGAGCCAAAAGCTTCGATCCCCTTTGCGGCGGCCGATGCAGCGGACTGACTCCGGTCATTCGTCGAGCGCGCAGGTGCGGAAGCCGGCGTAGAGATTGCGGCGCTTTCGCATGAAGAAGTTGCGCCAGGTATTGCGGATCAGCCGGCCCCGCGTCGTCCAGGCCCCGCCGCGGAGCACCTTCTTGGTTCCGAAATACGGCTGCGAGTATTCCTTGTAAGGGTCGCAAACGAAGCCGGGATAAGCCGAAAAGGTGTCCGCGACCCATTCCCAGACGTTGCCGATCATCTGCCGGCAGCCGAGCGCGCTGTCTCCGGCCGGAAGCGCGCGCACGTCGATGGTGCCGCCGGCGCGATAATCGAGATTGGCGTGCTGCGGGGCAGGGGCATCGTCGCCCCAGGGGAAGCGGCGCTTCTTTCCCGTCTGCGGATCGAAGCTCGCTGCCGTCTCCCATTCGGCTTCCCTCGGCAGCCTGCGCCCGGCCCATTTGCAGAAGGCCTCCGCCTCGTACCAGCTCACGCCAGCGATGGGATGCCACGGTCGCAACGGCATGACACGGTCGAACGAGCGCTCCAGCCACTCGTTGCCTTCGCGCACCCAGAAGAACGGCTGCTCGACCTTCGAACGGCGGCGGAAGTCCCAACCGCGGGCGCTCCACAGTTCGCGCCGGCCATACCCGCCGTCGTCGACGAAGGCGCGAAAGTCGCCGATCGTGACCGCGGCGGCGGCGATGCGGAAGGGGCCCAGCGAGACTTCGTGCGCCCATTTCTCATTGTCGAACACGAAGGGCTCGTCGCGAGGCGCGCCGAGCAGGTACGTGCCGCCGGGAACCGCGACGTCGTGCGGCTTCCAGCTCTCGTCCACCGGCGGATTGGCCGCCGCCGGATCGTACTGAGAAAGCTGCGGCAAGGGATAGCGGAGCGACGCGAGAATCGTCGTCAGGTTCTCGGCGTGCATGTCCTCGTGCAGCGCGGCGAGCGTGTAGAAGTACGCGTCGCTGCCGGAGCCGCGTTCGAGCCGCCCGATCGATCGCTCGAGGACTTCAGAGATGTATTGCACGGTCTTCTGCCGCGACGGGTAGGCGTGGTCCCAGCGCAGCCGGTAGGAGACGTTGAACGAGTCGTAGATTGAATCCGAGCCATCGAGAATGGGCTTCGCGCCGCCGAGATGCCGCAAGAGCCACCATTCCTGGAACCAGCCGACGTGCCCGATCTCCCAGATGGGCGGCTCGAGGAAGTGGCCCTGCTCGCCGAGGAGCTGCGCTTCCGCCAGGCTCTCGAAGAGTTGCAGCTCGGTCGCGCGCGCATCGCGCAGCGCGGACGCAAGCCGTTCTGCCGTCAGCATGGGAAGCTCGTCGTGCACGGCGGATCCGTAGCACATGTCGGGTCGCCGGACGCCGTTTCGCGCAGCAGGAATGCCGCGCGTCGCCGTGTACGATTGCATCAATGGTGGAAATGCGCGACGAGGTTCGCCGACGGCTCGGGGCTCGCGACAAAGCCCATGGGGCTCGATTCAGAGCCCTGCGTCGATCGTGCGACTGGAGCCGCAGCGCGCGGGAAAAACTGCATGAAGCCGGTCGGTTCCAGCCGCGCGTGGAATCTTTCTGGACAAGGACGCCCGAATGGGTCACGGCGATCGGCGCGCGGGAAGCCCGGATGGGCTCGCGGGGGGATCGACCCGATTGGATCAATCAGCCGGCGAGTCCGCATCGATCGACCCGCACGAGACCCTTTTCAACACCGCCCGCAAGCGCTTCGTCCCGGTCTACGGCCCCAACGAAGCGGGCGTCCGCGAGCTGGTCCTGCACGTCGGCGTCAAGGAGATCCGCTTCGACGAGCCGGAGCTCTTCCCCTGGGCGGAGAAATTGATCGAGCAGGACAGCTTCATGGCCGGCGCCGCGACCACCTGGTTGGAAGCGCCGCTCGAATGGCCGCGCGTGCAAGGCATGCTGGAAGTCCTCGTCGAGGAGGGGATCCTCGCGCGCTCGAAGCCGGAGCACGTGGGGTTCGAGGCGAAGGACAGCGCCTGGCACCGCAAGTTCCTCGCTTATGACGAGCGCCGGCCGGTGGTGGATGGCCCGCGCTTCTGGAATCCGGACGCCGGCGCGGTCTTGCGTGAGGTGTGCGGGAGAGACGTTCCCACCGGCTACATCGAATCGGTCGTCGGCGTTCACCGCATGGCGCACGTCGCGCTGGACCGCGAGGGCCGGCAAGTGGGGGAGATGAATTCGTTCCCCGACGTGCTCCGCCTGCGGCTCCCGGTCGAGTGGAAGACGTGCGGTTATGCCGGGAGCCGTTTTCGCAGCGAAATGCCGATGAACATGACTGCGCTGCGCAGCATGCTCGCGCACTGGAAGCCGGTGTTGCGCGCCGTCGCTTTGTTTCGCGAAGAGTTTCTCTCCCGCTATCCGCAGTTGCCGGACGGCCGCTGGAAGCTGGGTGAATTGCACTTCGCGGCGACCGGGATCCTCGCGCTGGTCGGCCTTCAGCTCACGCGCTGGAACGATCCGGTGCGGGACGGCGATCTCGACGCCGTTTTGTCGTCGCTCTTTCGGGTCGTCGACGGGGTGCGGATGATCTCGGCGCACCTCCTCGACCTGTTCGAGCGCCCGATGTTCCACGACACGCCGATCACTCCCCGTGAAGTGGCCGGCGCCGCCGAGAGCGAGGATCAGTATCGCTCGGGGCGCGGCGTCTGCGCCGGTCCGCAAGCGATGATCGACGAGCTCATCGAAACCCTGATGAACGGCAAGCGAGAAGGGGGTGCCGCTGCGGACGGGCCTCCCGAGGCGTGGCTCGCCGACATTCCCAAGGGGCTCGATTACGGTCTTCTCGGCTGCCAGCTTCAAGCCGTGGTCTTCACCATCTGGGTGCGGATGGGGCTCGCGCTGACCCGCATCCACGAGGCGCTGGAGCGCTCACCAGAGTTGACGCAGGGACGGGTGGGGCAGTTCCGCGAATTGATGCACGTCGCGTGGTCGAGGTTGCAGCAGGGGAGAAACCACCTCGCGGAGCAACGCGACTTCTCGGAGCCGTATTACCGGCGCATGTTCAACAACGCCCAGCGCGGCATTCGCGGCCGCGTGGGCGGTCCGGGCAAGGACCTGGGCGTGGAGCTGACGCCACCCGAGAGTCTCTTGGGCGAGGATGCCGCAGGAACTTTGGGCGACCTGTTCGTGCGCGCGGAGGAACCAGCGTTCGCCGCCACGCACGCGCCTCTGCTCCGCCAAATCTCGCGGCACGTGCTCGATTACTTGCGCTATGAGCGCAATGCGCTGCGGACGGCCGAGGCCGTACAGCGTCAGATCAATGCGCTCCTCGAACGGCCGCAGCCGGATCTGCCGCTGCGCGGCAGCCACCTCGCGACCTATTTCGCATTGAACCGCATCGGCGGATTGCGCGGCCAGCTCTACCTGCCCGAAGTGGTGCAGGAAAGCCTCGGCCTCGTCATCGAGAATGACCAGCACGCCACCACCGTCTTTCACGCCGGCGGCCTGGCAGCGCTGGATTGACGGGAATCGTTCCAGGTTTCGTACGACGAAAGAGAGCGAAAGGGGGTGAAAGACAAATGAAGGTCACGACCAAGATCCACAGTGGCGTTTCGGTTCGTTGCGGCGGCACGTTCTGCTGCCCGTAGGCAGCTCACCCGGCCGCCGGCGTCAGTTCAGCGCCGGCGCGCCGGAAGTACGGCGCGGTTCTGCGAGCGGTGGCCCTTGACGAAAGCGGTTCTAGGATCGTGTCGTCGAGCCGCGCCATCGAGCCGCGATGACGACGAAGAACGGCACCGCCAGGAGCTCGACGGCAACCGAGAACGCAATCAGCCAGGGAATGGAACGGTCGTACAAAACGCCGAGCGCGGCGCTGCCGAGAAACCAGGCGATGCCATAGCCGGTGGTGAAGACGCCGTAGGCAGAGGCGAGGCGGCTTTCGGAGACCATCTCGGCCACCGCCGCCGACATGATTGACTCGTGCACGCCCATGCCGATGCCCCACAGGGCAATGCCACAAAGCGCGGCGCCGAACCCGCCGAGAAAGACGAGCGGCGTCGCGGCCGAGGCGACGATGGTCAGCGGAACCAGCACCTTGATGCCAAGCTTGTCGAAGATCCGTCCGAAGACGAGCGAGCCGAGGCCGCCCGCGCCCATCGCGACCGAATAGAAGATGGGGACCCAATCGCGCGGGACGGTGCCCGCTTTCTCGAAATGGTAGGCGACGAGGGAAAAGTCGGCATAGCCTGCAGCGACCAATGCCGCTCCGGCCAGGTAGATCCAATACGGGCGCGGCAATCCTTTGGTTTCGATGGGCGGCTTGCCGGAATGAAGGTTTTCGGGCTGCGGATAGATGACGCGCGCAACGACCACCAGAGCGAGTGTGAGCAGCGCGGGGATGAGCAGCATCGCGAACGCGCTTCGATAACTGCCTCGCGTATACAGCACCCAGGCGGCAATCAAAGGTCCGCAGAGCGCGCCGAATTGATCGAGCGCCTCGTGGAGCCCGAAGGCCCAGCCGCGGCCGAGCTCCTTCGAGGCGCGCGCGAGCATGACGTTGCGGGGCGGGTTGCGGGTTGCCTTGCCCACCCGCTCGAGGATGATGAGCGCCGCCGCCACTTGCCAGCTTCCCGCCAAGGCCACCGCCGGGACCGCGAGCATCTGGATGACGTAACCGAAAATGGTGATGGGCCAGTATTGGCCGGTCTTGTCGCTCAAATGACCGGAAGCGAGGCGCAACGAATAGCCGAGCAATTCGCCGAAGCCGGCGACGATGCCGACCGCGGTCGCGCTGGCGCCGAGCACCGCGAGGTACGGGCCGGTGATGCTGCGCGAACCCTCGTAGGTCATGTCGGCGAAGAGGCTGACGGCGCCGATCATCAAGACGAAGCGAAGCGCGCGGGATTTGCCGTCCTTCGAGGGCGCCAAGGGCTCGTTCGCGGCGGTCGGGGTCGTCATCGAGGGGAATCGTGCGCGAGGCTCACTGCGGCGCACCCTGCGGCGGCTGTTTCGACCCTTGCGGCGGTTTCGACCCCTGCGGCGGCCGCTTCTTCAGGCGGATCTCGAAGAGCTTGGGCCAATTCTTTCCGGTGACGAAGAGCCGATCTCCTCGAGCGTCGTAGGCGATGCCGTTGAGCACCGCGTCCTGGCTGTGCGGCTGGTCGCCCGGGTCGAGGAGGCCGGTCAGGTCGACGAGGCCCTTGACGTGGCCGTCCTTGGGATCGATGCGGACGATCCAATTGGTCTGCCAGACGTTGGCGTAGATTTCACCCTTCACCCATTCCAACTCGTTGACGTTCTCGAGCGGCCTTCCGTAGATGGTCACATCGATGTGTTTCGTTTCCTTGAAAGTCCGCGGGTCCAAGAAGCGCAAGCGGGGAGTGCCGTCGCTCAAGATGAGCTGCTTTCCGTCCTGCGTCAGCGCCCAGCCTTCGCCGGAATAGTTGAATTGCCGCTGCAGCGAAAGCGTCGCCAGATCGAAGACGAATCCCACCTGCGATTTCCAGGTCACGCTGACGAGCTGGTTCTGCCAGTTGACGATGCCTTCGCCGAAGTACTGCGGCGGAAGGTCGATGCGCTGGACGATGCCGCCCGTCTCGAGGCGCACTTTGCGAATCGAGGAGCGGCCTTCGAGGCCGGTGCTCTCGTACAAGAACCCGTCCAGGTAGAAGAGGCCTTCGGTGAACGCCGCCGGATCGTGCGGATAGGCATGCACCACCTCAAAACCGTACACCGGCACGGCAGCGGCCTGGGCTGCGAGGAGAAGGGCAATCAGCATGCGGCGTGCATTCGTACACAATCGTGGCGGCCCGGTCACGCGCGCGCCGGGCGTGCCTCAACATATTGAACTTATTAGAGAAAATAGATTGCGATGCGAAGTATCCTTTTGAATGACTTGCAAATCAAGGCCGACTTCAGTCTTGTGACGCCTTCGCGTGTCTCCCACGCGGCACCGAGGAACCTCCTAATGAACTTCAATTTGCGGAATGCGGTTGTCATCATCGCGGCCGGTTTTGTCCCGCTCATGGCCTCGGGCTGCGGCGGTCCTGCTGCCGGCGAAGCCTCGCAGGCCGTGGCGAAGAGCGCGGACGTTCCCACAGCCGACCTCGCCGGCATCGCCGTTCTCCGCGGAGCGACTCCGGAGATGGCGGAGCACCACGACCTTTCGGCGCCGCTGACGCTGATCCCGCCGGCGCCGCGCTCGAGCGGCATTGCCGAGCACCCGGTGAAGCCGATTCCGCGGCATTTCAATCGCGCGCCCACCGTCGATCCGGTTCTACAGGCCGCCGCGGTGACCCCGCTGGTGCCGACGGCGTTGCTCAACTTCAACGGCGTGGGCAACGGCTTCTCCGGTCCGAGCGGCGCCTTCACGGTGGCATCGGCGCCTCCGGACACCAACGGCGACGTCGGTCCCAATCATTACGTGCAGACGGTCAACACCGATTTCGCGGTCTTCAACAAGAGCGGCACCGCCGTCTTCGGGCCGGTGCCCATCAACACGCTCTGGAGCGGCTTCGGCGGCGGCTGCCAGACCAACAACGACGGCGATCCGGTGGTGGTGTACGACCCGATTGCCGACCGCTGGGTGATCTCGCAGTTCTCGGTGAGCACCACGCCAAATCTGCAATGCGTGGCCGTCTCGCAGACGCCGGATCCGACGGGCGCCTATTTCCGGTATTCGTTCTCATACGGCACCGATTTCCCGGACTATCCGAAGATGGGCGTCTGGCCGGACGCCTACTACATCACCTTTAACATCTTCGCGAACGGCGCCACGTTCGCCGGCGCGCGCGTCTGCGCTTATGACCGCGCGAAGATGCTGACCGGCGCCGCGGCGACGCAGCAGTGCTTCACCACCAGCACCTCCTTCGGCGGTCTCTTGCCTTCGGACCTCGACGGCGCACGTTTGCCGCCTGCGGGAGCCCCGAACTACATCGTCGGCCTCGGAGCGTCGGCGAGCCAGCTCGCATATTGGAAATTCCACGTCGACTTCACCACCCCTGCCAACACGACGTTCACCGGACCCACCACGCTCGCGACGGCGGCCTACGCGGAAGCTTGCGCGGGCGGCACCTGCATTCCGCAGAGCGGGACGACCCAGCAGCTCGACTCATTGGCCGACCGCGTGATGTTCCGCCTCGCCTATCGCAACTTCGGCGACCACCAGGCGCTGGTCACGAACCACAGCATCACCGCCGGCTCGTCGACGGGCGTCCGCTGGTACGAGCTTCGCCCCGACGCGTCCAACAACTTGAGCATCTTCCAGCAGGGCACCTATGCGCCGGACACGAGCTTCCGCTGGATGGGCTCGATCGCGCAGGACCAGAGCGGCGACATCGCGCTTGGGTTCAGCGTCTCCTCGTCGGCCGTGCACCCCGAGATCCATTACACCGCGCGGCTTCCGACGGACGCCGCCGGCACCATGACGCAGGGCGAGAGCACCATCATCAACGGCGCCGGATCGCAGACGGGACAGTCGCTCTCTCGCTGGGGCGACTACAGCAACATGGTGGTCGATCCGGTTGACGACTGCACCTTCTGGTACACGACCGAGTACATCCCGGCGAACGGCGCCTTCAACTGGAGCACGCGGATTGGCTCGTTCAAGATCCCGGGCTGCGGCGGCGTGGCTCCGGCCAACGACTTCTCCATCTCGGCCACACCGGCCACCGTCAGCGTCGTCGCGGGCAGCTCCGCGACTTCGACCATCGGCACGGCGACCGTCTCCGGCACGGCGCAAACGGTGTCGCTCTCGGTGTCGGGAGCGCCGGCAGGCGTCACCGCCTCGGTTTCCCCCGCGTCGGTGACGTCGGGCGGCAGCGCGACCTTGACCATCACCACCACCAGCGCGGCGGCGGCGGGCACGTTCCCGCTCACCGTCACCGGGACCGCCGCCTCGGGGACGCACAGCACCACCGTCTCCGTCACCGTGACCGCGCCCACCGCCAACAACTTTTCCATCTCGGCGAGCCCCGCGTCCGTCAGCGTCGTCGCCGGCAACTCCGCAAGCTCGACCATCAGCACCGCGACTGTCTCCGGCGCGGCGCAAACAGTGTCGCTCTCGGTCTCCGGAGCGCCGGCCGGCGTCACCGCCTCGGTCTCGCCGGCGTCGGTGACCTCGGGAGGCAGCGCCACCCTGACCATCGCCACCACCACCGCCGCCGCAGCCGGCACCTTCACCCTGACGGTCACCGGTACGGCCGCGTCGGGCTCGCACAGCACCACGGTCTCGGTCACCCTGACGGCCGCCGGTGGGACCTGCACGACCACCACGCAGCTCCTCGCCAATCCAGGCTTCGAAACCACCGCTTCCTGGACCGCCAGCGCGGGCGTCCTCGGGAACGCGGCGAGCGGGGTGCACGTTCCGCGCACGGGCACCGGGTTCGCCTGGCTCGACGGCTACGGAACGACCCACACCGACACGCTCTCGCAGACCGTCACCATCCCGGCGACGGCGTGCACCGCCACGCTGACGTTCTGGGTGAAGATCGACACCGCCGAGACGACCACCACCACCGCGTTCGACAAGCTGACGGTGGCCGCCAACACCACCACGCTGACGTCGCTCAGCAACCTCAACAAGAGCACCGCCTACGTGCAGAAGTCGTTCAACCTGATCTCGTTCAAGGGTCAGGCGGTGACCATCAAGTTCACTGGCACCGAGGACGCGTCCTTGCAGACGAGCTTCCTCATCGACGACACCGCGGTGACGGTCACGCAGTAGCGGGTCATTGCAACCGTAGCGGCGGCGGCGGCCGGGAGTCTTCCCGAGCCGCCGCTGGCATTCTCGGAACCGCGCTACTTCACGATCGACAGCAGCTCGACGTCGAAGACCACCGTCCCGCCCGCAGGGACCTGCGGCGGCCGGCCCTGGTCTCCGTACGCGAGCGACGACGGGCAGACGAGGCGCGCCTTGCCGCCGACCTTCATCTTCGGCAGCGCCAGGGTCCAGCAGCGCACCACCTTGTCCACCGGAACTTCCGCGCCGTTCGAGGAGTCGAAGACCTTGCCGTCGGCGGTGCGGCCCTCGTACTTGACCCGGACGCGGTCGGTGGCCTTCGGGCTGGCGCCTTCGCCGGCCTGGAGCGAGCGAAAGACGAGGCCTCCTTCCAGTCGTTCGGCGGAAGGCTCGCGCGCCTCGGCGTCGGCAATTTTCTTGCCGCGCTCTTTTTCGCGGAAGAGCTGCGGGTTGCCGCGCGACTGCATCATGGCGTCCACTTTGGGTCCCCATTCCTCGAGATCGGGATCGTCGAGCTTGAGCTTCTTGCCCGAGGCTGCGTCGGCGAAGCCCTTCTGTACCCGGGCCAGCTCCTTCGCGGAGAGGCCGTAGACGGCGACGCGCGTTCCCAGGATGGCGCCCATGGCGTAGAGCCCCTGGTCGTCGAGCGCGGGGCGATCCTTTCCCTGGCCGGCGTGGCCTTGTTCGCGCTCGTGGTGTTCGGCGTGTTCGCGGCGCTCGCGCTCTTCCTGCGAATCGGCTCGCGCAGCGGTGGCAACCAGCACCGCGATGAGCACAGCGCGGCTTGCGACAATCACTTCTTCTCCTCTTCGATCTGCCCGCCGTCTGCGGGCGGCCGCGGAATGCGACGTACCGGATGGACCCGTTGGCCCGGCGCGCGCTTCGCGGGCGGAATCTCGGTCAACGGCGGCGAGCTGTCGTGGTGCGACTCGCCCACTTCCGGGTTCGTCTGTACGGGCGGCGATCCGGCGTCGGTTTGCTCGGGCGGTGTTCCACCCTGGCAGGCGATGGCCAGTGCGAGGGCTTCGGCGGCGAGCGTCGGCATGCGGCCAACCGTCGCCGCGAGGTGCGGCCAAGTCAAGCGCACGAGCCGCCGACCGCTCGGGGTCCCGCGCGATCAGCCAACTCAGACTTTCCGTCGCTTGACGAGTCAGCGGCC
>DASXHM010000066.1:0-6274 GCA_036488495.1 Myxococcales bacterium
GAAGATCTGGTCGAACGAGCCGCGGCCGTCGCGGTAGACGCGCTCCTGGTCGTGCGACTCCTTGTCGCCGTCGAGGGTGATCTTGTACTGGCCCTGGCCGTAGCTCTCCATCTCCTTCGCGAACGGGAGATCGAGCAGCACGCCGTTGGTGGTCATCTGCCAGGCGAAACGGCCGCCCCGCGCCCGCATGGCGCTTCCCAGGATCTTCGCGCTACGCAGGCAGAAGTCTTTGCGGGTGGTGGGCTCGCCGCCGAAGTAGTGCACCTGGAGGTCGGAGAGGCCGCGCTCGTCCACGAGGCGCAGGATCCATTCCAAGGTCGCGTCCTCGGTGGGAGACGACATCTTGGTGAAGGCGGGGAAGTCCTTCTGGAAGCAGTAGTTGCAGGCGAGGTTGCACTGCAAGGTCGGCATCAAGGTGACGAAGAGCGTGCCCGGGACGCCGTCGCTGGCGCGGTCCAGATGGGCGCGGAGGCGCAGGTCGTCCTCGTCGCGGCTGCGCACCAAAAAGCCGTCCTCGAGCAGCGCGTCTTGGGTCTCGCGCTCGACGGTGTCGGATGGTGTGCTCCCCTGTCGCCAGCGGTCGAGCGCCTTCAGGGTCGGGTCGTCGACGCCGACGTACCGGTCGTCGAGCACGCTGTACAGCACGTGTTCGCCGGGGCGGACATCCTTGTAGGCAACGACGAACCGGGAAAGCTGCATCGACCGTCTCCTCGCAACGACGGTGCCAGGGATCGGATAGATACCCCCAAACCCAGAGATGAGGGCCAATTTTCGAGCCGGGGGCCAAGATTCCGGCCTAGCAGTAAGGGCTGGCTTTCGGGCTTGCTCCGGCGCGTCCTGGCAACACACTAAGCACACGCTCGTCCTAAAGCATAGCGAAGGCAGGGAATTCCCGAAGGGGCTCGACCGCAGACCCGAAAGGCTCGGATCGTGGCCCCGTGCCGGTTGTGGTGGTGGCGCACGCCTTGCTGTGCTTCTACCGTCGTGAACCCACAAAAGCTGATTGCAGTCCGGCACCTGCGTGCAGGCGGCCGCCTCATCCCCGTCCATTTCTTCCGCAACGACGGTGGATCGGTGGCCGGGCGCTTCGTCCTCAGCGCCGAGGATACCCCCATCCTGGACGGCCCGAATCCCGAGGCGGTGCTGGATTTGATGCGCGATGTCATCGACGGGCTGCTTCTCGCCCGAAAGAGCGCATGACGTACGCAAGCCGGTCTTGGCCGGAAGCGGCCTTGCCCCAGGGTGAGGCCACCGAACTGCAGCGACACGTCAACGCGGGGCGTCTGGCCGCCTCCGTTTCGCACGAAGTGATGAGCGCTTTGGGCGTCGTCCAGACCGAGCTGGGCTTCCTCTGCGACCTGATGGACGGACCGACCAAGCCCGGGCAAGCGCGAGAGGTTGCAGACGACGCCCGCTCCGCCATGTCGCGGGCGGTGCAGCGGGTGGCCGCCGTTCTCAGCCTGGCGAGGGCGCGACCGGTCGCGGTCGGCCCGGTGGACGTCAAAGAGGCGGTCGGCGCCGCACTGTTCGAGCTCGAGGCGCGCCTGTCCGCCCACACCATCGTCCGGGAGTTTCAGCCGGTCCCGCAGGTCCTCGCGGATCGGGGAGCGCTGTTGCAGACCCTGGTGTCGGTGCTGCTCGACGCTGCCGATGCGACGCCGCCCCGCGGCCGCATCGGGGTGACGCTGCGGACGGACGGCGGCCAGGTCATCGTCTCCGTCGCCGACGATGGCCGCGCTGCCCCGGCCCATCAAGACGACGGCCGCGGCACGCCGGTGTGGATCTCGCGCAACGTGGCGCGCTCCTTCGGCGCCGAATTGACGGTCAGCTTCGATCCGTCGGGGCGCCGGCGCGTTTCGCTGCGACTGCCTTCTGTCTGAGCCGCCTCGCGGCGGCGATGCCGAGGATGGCCGCCGCGGCGAAGGCGACCGCGAACAGCGCCCAGACGAATCGCGCATGCAAGGGCGCGCCGCTCTCGATCGCTTCCGCCGACGGCAGGAGCGATCCCGCCCAGGAGTAGAGGACGATGCCGGGCGCCATCCCGAAGAAGGTCCCGAGGGCGATGTCGCGCAGCCGCATGGCGGTGAGGCCGAGGACGGCGTTCGAGGGCGTGAAGGGAAGGATGGGCGCGAGCCGCACCAGCGCCACCGTCTTGATGCCACCCTCGGCGGCGAGCTCCGCCAGGGCCGCTGCCCGCGGGCTCTGCAAGAGCGCCCGCGCCGCCGCGCTTTTTCCCAGGGCCCGCGCGACGGAGAAGGAAGTGGCGGCGCTCGCGACCGCCGCCGGCAGCGTGAGCAGGGTCCCCATCACCCCGTAGAGCCAGCCGCAGGCGACGATCAAGGGGACGACGGGAAAGAGGAACAACGTCAGCGCGTACACCGCCGCGCAGGTCGCGAGCGCGCCCAAGAGGCCGCGGCCGTGGACGGCCTTCGCGCCGTCGACGACGAGCCGCAAGATCGGCAACTTCTCCAAGACGAGGCCCGCGACGCAGAGAGCGGCCAACGCGATGACGAGGCGCGACGTCTTGCTCAAGCCTCGCCGCCTGCGCCGGACATGCGGCGAAGGATACACTCATCGGATGTGGATTGCGGGACGGCCGCGATCGGTCCGCGTCGAGCTCGGGCGCATCGTGGAGCTGGGGCCGCCGGGGGGATCTTCGCTCGTGATCCCGGCGGTCGTCGACGCACACGTGCATCTCGCCGTCGCCACCGGGGCCGCGGCCGTGCTGCCTTTCGCGGGCGTCGCGGCGGTGCTCGATCTGGGCGCTCCCCTCGATGCGGTGCCCTTCGGGGCGGCGCTGCCGCTGCGGGTCGTCCACGCCGGGCCGATGCTGACGGCGCCGCGCGGCTATCCCACGCAGAGCTGGGGCGCGGGTGGGTTCGGCCTGGAAGTTTCGACGGCGGCGCAGGCGCGCGATGCGGTGGCGCGGATCGCCGAGCGGCAGGCCCGGTTCCTCAAGCTCGCGTTCGATCCGCGCTTCGCGCTCCTCGATGCAGGCGTCGCCCGGGCTGCGGCGGACGAGGCGCATGCGCGCGGGCTTGTGGTTGCCGCGCACGCCTTGGAGGCGGACTCGGTCCGGCGCGCTCTCGACGCGGGGTGCGATGTGCTCGCGCACACGCCGCGCGAAGAGCTGCCTTCCGGCCTTCTCTCGCGGCTCGCGGGCAAGTGGGTGATCTCGACCTTGCGCGCGTTTGGCGTGGCTCCCGTCCGCTTACGCGCGCTGCGGGAGGCGGGGATGCGGGTCGCGTACGGCACCGACCTCGGGAACGAAGGGACGTCGCCGCGCATCGACGCCTCCGAGCTGTCCTTGCTGGCGGAGGCTGGAGTCGACCCGCTGCGCGCGGCCACCGCGGACGCCGCCGAATTGCTCGGGCTGCCGGATCTCGGGTCGCTCCGGGTCGGATCGGCAGCGAGCCTCCTGGTCGTCCGCGACGAGACGCCCGAGAGCATCGCCAACCCGGAGCGCGTCTACGTGGACGGCAACCTGCTGCACGCGCGAACGTAGCCGCCGTACAGTTCGGCGGCCACGCGGTCTCTCGCCGGCGGGGAGCGGGTCAGGCCGGCTCGAGCTTGAGGAGCGTGATCTCGGGCGGCGCGAAGACGCGCAACGGCGGCCCCCAGAAGCCGGTCCCGCGGCTGACGTAGAGCTGCGACTCGCCGCGCCGGTGCAGCCCGGCGACGTACGGCTGCGCGAGCGACACCACCCAAGCGAACGGCCAGATCTGGCCGCCGTGCGTATGTCCCGAAAGCGTCAGCGGCACCGAACGGCGGGCCGCTTCAGCGAACTGCCGCGGCTGGTGGGCGAGCAGCACCAGCGGCTCTTGGGGATCGTGGCCTTCGAGGGCCTGCGACAGATCGGGCGAGCCGGTCGGGTCTTCGATGCCGGCGATGGCAAGTCCCTTGGCGAGCTCGGCCCGCTCGTTGCGCAGCGGCCGGACGCCGAGCGTCGGAAGGTGCGCGTACCAGTCTTCCACGCCGGAGTAGTACTCGTGGTTGCCGGTGACGAAGAAGACGCCGTGCGGCGGCTGCAGCTCTTTGAGCGGCGCCACCTGCTCGCGGAGCTCGTCCACGCTGCCGTCGACGAGGTCGCCGGTGATGGCAACCGCGTCGGGCGCGATCCCGCGGATCTCGCGGACGACGTGCGCGAGCCAGTCCTTGCGCAAGAGCGGTCCGATGTGGACGTCGGAGATCTGCACCAGCTTGAACCCCGCCAACTCGCGCGGCAGTCCGCGCAGCTTCACCGTCAGCTCCTTGATCTGCACCGGCCCGAGCGCGCTGCGAAAGCCGGCGGCGGCGAGCCCGGCCACGACGCCGGCGACGCCCGCTGCGAGCCCCCGGGCGAGAAACAGCCGCCGCGCCGGGTCGAGCTCGGAGCCGGTCAGCTTGCGGGCGACGAAGGCGAAGAGCCGCCCGGCGTCGGCGATGCCGAGAAACGCCACCAGCAAGAATCCGATGCCCATCCAGGCGAAGCCGAACCACAGCGCAGGGCGCACGAGCGGGCCTTCGAGAAATCGCGCGCCGATCAGCGTCAAAGGAAGAAGAACGCCGAGCAGCACCACAAGGACCGTCAGCGCCCGCGTCCAGAGCTGGGGAAGATGCGGATCGCGGACCAGGCGCGCCCACACGTAGTAGTGCATTCCGCCGACCAGGCAGAGCGCGATGGCGAAGAAGACCAGGAAGGAGCCGAGGCGGTGCACCATGGAGGAAGATGCCGCGCTCAAGGCTTGGTTTCGCTCGCGAGCAGCGCAACGAGTCGCTCGCCGTCCAGCCGGACGTGCAACGTCTTCTCCTGCGACACGGTCACGCTTCCCGGCGCGGCCCCGCGCGGCTTGCGTACATACTTGCAGCGCGTCCACATCACGTCCGCCGAGGTCTCACCGCGAAGCGAAGAGAAGTGGGCCGCGAGCAGCGCCGCGTCGCCGAGGGTTCGCGGGTCGGGAGTTTCGCCGGGAGCGGGAACGACGACGTGCGCACCTCTCGCCGTCCGCGCATGCAGCCACAGATCGTTGCCGCGAGCGTTCCGCAGGGTCAGCAGATCGTTGTCCCGCGCGCTGCGGCCGACCAGGATGCGGGCGCCGCTGCGGGCGGTGAAGCTGCGGTAGGGAACGCGCTCCTGCGTGCGCTCTTTCGCGCGGCGCACCGGTGCAGGCCCGCTGTCGAGCTCCACCTGGGCGAGCGCAGCGGCATCGCCTGCGGCTTGCGCGCGCGCGAGCAGCTCCTCGAGGAAGCGCACCTCGTGCTCGACCTGCGCCTTGCGCTCGGCGATCCGCTCGTGTGCGGCGGCGTAGCGCTTCGCCCGCTTGAGCCAGAGCGCGGCGTTGTCCGCGGCGGAGAGCGCCGGATCGAGCTTCAGCGTCACCGTCTCCGGGTTGCCGGATTCGTCGGTCCGAGACCAGTCGGGAAGCTCCACTTCGGCTCTTCCGCGCGGGATCCGCGACGCATGCGGCAAGAGCAGCTCCGCCCTCTTGCGCCCTTCGCCCGCCGACGAAGCGCGCGCGGAATCGGACTCCACGGCGGCGAGGGTCCGTTGCGCTTTCGACAGCCGCGCCTTGAGCCGCGCCACGACCTCGCGCTTGCGCAAGGAAACGCCGCGCTCCTCCTCGTCTTGCATTGCGTCCCGGAGCAGGGTCTCCCGGCCGGGCAACGCGGGCGCATCGGGCAGCGTGAGGTCCGCCGTCTCCGGGTAGGTCGACCCTGGACGCCGGGTCGCGCCGCTCGACGCCCAGAGGATCCTGCGCCCGTCGCCCAGGAGGAGAAGCGCTTCCTCCGCGACCAGCGCGCGCCTCCCGCGCGGCGTCTCCAGATCCAGCCACGGCGATGGGTCGCGGCGATCGTTCGCGCGCACGAGGCGCGCGCCGAGAAGTCGCGCCCCTTCGAGCGCGTTGCGAAGCGTCGCTTGCGACTTGGGCGCGCCTTCGGGCGACGTCGGCCGCTCCTCTGCGAGGGCGATGACCGAGAGCCGGGTGTCCAGCACCGCGAGCTGCGAGCGGCCGGGGACGCGAAGCTGCAGGACGCAGAGCTGCGCCGAAGGAAGCCAGAGCTTCTGCAACTGAGCGCCTTCGAGGCCGCGCACTTCCGCGACCAGCCGCGCTCTCTCTTCGTCTGTGAGGGGGGAAGGCACTGCAGGACTTCTACTGCTTCTTCGGACCCGCGGGCGGCCTCGCAGAGGTGGAGGCCGCCCGGACGAGTCCGGGCTGCTACTTCTTCTTCGCGCCCTTCTTCTTGGCAGCGCCCTTCTTGGCAGTACCCTTCTTGGCAGCGCCCTTCTTTGCGG
>DASXHM010000099.1:0-4720 GCA_036488495.1 Myxococcales bacterium
CGGCGCGCGCAAGGGGCGGCTCGAGACGGGGACCGGGGTGGACAACATCGACTACTTGCCGAAGCGGAAGACGATCTACGCGACGGCGGGGAAGGACGCGAAGCTGACCATCGCGACGGTTGCGGACGACGGCAGCTTCAAGACCGTCAAGACCGAGCAGGTGGGGGAGGGCTGCCGGGTGGTGGTCGCAACCCCGGACGGGACTGCCTACGCCGCGGATTCCAAGGCCGGCAAGATCTGGGTGGTCGCGCCGTAGCCGCTACTTCGTCTTCGGATGGATCCGGTACTTGGTCGTGATCGACCCATAGACGGCGTTCGCGTCGTAGACGAGCGCCATCGCCTGCGGCTTGTCTGGGTAGCAAACGATGGTCTGTGAGTGGTTCGCACCGACTTGGTAGATGCTGATGCTGCCGCGCGTTCCGGCGGCGCCGACGATGGTGGTCTGTGCCTGATCGGCGACGACGAAGAACTTGAAGCCGTGGTCGAGCGCCACTTCCGCCGCGCGGAGCATGGTGTAGTCGCTCATCTCTTCCGCGGTGGTGAAGGCGTTGCCGTGGAAGTAGACGCGGAAGGTGTCGTCCTGGAGCTGGGTGTCGGAGAACCCGCCCGCGAGGTTGCTCTCGTGGTAGCCGGTCGCGCAGGCTGTGACGAGCAGTAGAGCGACGATGGTGATGCGCATGCCGTCCCTCCGGCGCGTGAGAATCGCACGAACCGGAGGGCACCGCCAAAGTTCGAAATCAATGCGAAAAAAAGCCCGCTGAAAGCGGGCTTGTACGAGTGAGAGCGGAAGGAATCGAACCTTCAACCTATGGATTAAGAGTCCATTGCTCTGCCAATTGAGCTACGCTCCCGTGAGACCCGCCCCGAACTGCGGGGGCCGCGCTGTGTACCCAACCGCGGTCTTGTCGTCAAGTGTCGTTGCCCAGCGGACGGCGCAAGTCGCGTTCACTGGTCGTCAGCGACGGCATCGCTTACACTTCGTGCATGACTGGTGGGGTTCCAAAGACAAAGGCGCAGCTCCTGGTGGAGGAGTACGTGCCTTTGCTGCGGAACCATGCCGTGAGCATCGATCGTGTGACGCTTCAACGCATCATCGCCCAGACTCGGGACGCGTTGGACTCAGCGCCATCAGAATTGCGCGCTGGTTTGCTCGATGTGCTCGGAAACGCCCGCTTCAGGCTTGGCGATCACCGCGAAGCGCTGAAGTGGTTCCGCCTCCTCGCTGCGGAAAATCCGGAGTACGCCGACCCCTTGAGTAACGTCGCGTGCTGTTTGATCGAGGTCGGCGACTTCGCTGCTGCGCTCAAGGCGTTTGGCCAGGCGAGAAAAAAGCCCATCAAGGAAGAAGGGCAGGATTTACGAATTTGGGCGAATGAGGCCGAAGCGCATTTCAAGTTGGGCGACGTCACGGCAAGCCGCCGCGCTTTCGCGGAAGCTGCTCGTCTCGCGTCTACGGAGTATCCGCATGGGTTTCTTGTTCTTGCGGCACAGGCAGCTGCGATTGGTGCCGAAGATGACGCCGTCGAATTTTTGGCGCGGTACGTCGCTGTCGATCAAGGGCTGACTCTCGGCGATCACCCGCCTCTCGAGATCCTGCAATCCGCGCCAAAAACGCTCCTCGAGCGCATCGCCGAGTTACCGGATCTCGCGGATGCGCTGAAGAACGTTCGCGATCGCGAGGGCGCAGTTGCGCCGCCGGAACATCAGGTTCGAAACGACGTCCAGCTTGACGAACGTGGGTGGCAACGCCTGACGGAGCTCGTAGACCTGTCGTGATCGAAATTCGGAAGCTAGTTGAACGCGATATTTGCAGCGGGTTCACTGCCGGCGTCGGGTCGGAAAAGCTCGACGCCTTTCTGCAGCTCTATGCCAAACAAAATAACCGCCGATGCACGAGCGCGACGTATGTCGCCGTCGATGAGAATAAAGCCATCGTCGGGTATACGACGATCGTTCCTGGCGCGGTGTCTGCGCCGACGCTGCAAGGCGTCGTGAAGGGACTTCCGCCGGTGCATCCTGTGCCTGTCTTGATCCTCGCGCGGATGGCTGTGGATGCAGGGTCTCGACAGCAGGGCATCGGTACGCTCCTGATGCAGCGGCTCGTTTTTCCCCGTACGCTCGATCTCGCGACGAACTACGGATGTGTCGGAACGTACGTAGACGCGAAGGCCGGCGCTGTGCGTTTCTACGTCAAGCACGGGTTCGTCACGCTTGTGGAAGCAACAGCCGACTCGACGACGCAGATGTTCCTGCCGCTGACCGCTGCGCGTGCAGCTCTCGCCGCTGCTAATCCGTGATGCGTCGGGTGCGGAAAATTGGGGTGGCTGATGGGACTCGAACCCACAACACCTGGAGTCACAGTCCAGTGATCTACCATTGATCTACAGCCACCATGTTCGTGACGCTCTGCAAGCTCCAAGTACAAAAAAGCCAACTTCACCGCAACTGCAAAGGCGAAGGTCCGCCGACTGCGAAACACCCGGCACGTGCGATCCGGCCGGAACAACCTTGGCGCGCCAGGAGGGAGTCGAACCCCCGACCGACGGCTTAGAAGGCCGTTGCTCTATCCAACTGAGCTACTGGCGCAGTCCCTTCCGCCCCAAGCGTTGAGTCGGGGCGAGAGGATTCGAACCTCCGACCTCCTGCGCCCAAGGCAGGCGCGCTACCAGGCTGCGCTACGCCCCGCTCCAGAGCCGGGAGGTGCTACACGGTTTTGCCCCCGCGTGCAAGCGGCGCTGCTGCGCGGCATGCCGCTGGGCTCGCGATGGCCTTCGTGCTGGTGCTGGTCCGCGTTTTCGTGCGGGGGACTCGTGCTGGTGCTGGCGGGCGTGCTGGCGCGGGCCTAGAGGTCGCCGTCCTTCGCTAGCTGCGTCAGG
Source organism: Myxococcales bacterium (assembly GCA_036488495.1). Lineage (GTDB taxonomy): Bacteria > Myxococcota > Myxococcia > Myxococcales > 40CM-4-68-19 > 40CM-4-68-19. Next base: position 2,877 of record DASXHM010000099.1, read on the forward strand.
AGCGGGCGGAGCCGTTCGAGGGCGCGGCCGCGGTGGCTAAGGCGGTTCTTGTCGTCGGACGGAAGCTCCGCGATGGTTCGGCCCGGAGTCTCGGTCGGCTCGAAGAGGGGATCATAGCCGAAGCCGTTGGTGCCGCGCTCGGTGCGGACGATGCGGCCGTCGACGCGGCCTTCCGCGCGGAAGAGCCGGACTTCGGCGGCGGACGGGCGCCCGCGATCCGAGCCGGCGCCGAAGCGCGGAGCGGCGAGCGTCATCGCGCAGAAGAAATGCGCGCCACGGCGCTCGTACGGGACGTCGCGCAGAGCCTGCAGCAGTTTCGCGCGCCGCTCCACGTCCGTAGGCGCATACCGTGCGCTGTGCACTCCCGGGGCGCCGTCCAAGGCATCGACGCAGAGGCCGCTGTCGTCGCCGAGCGCCCACATCCCCGACCGAGCCGCGTCGCGCGCCTTCAGATCGGCGTTCTCCTGGAAGGTCGCGAACGGCTCCTCCGGAGAAGACAGGCCGGCATCGGACAGCGAGAGCAGCGTGAAGCCCAGTGGCCCCAGCATCTCGCGCAGCTCCTGCATCTTCCCGGCGTTGCCGGTCGCGATGACGAGCTTCACTTGCCGAGGGCCGCGAGCTGCTTCTGGTGCAGTTCGCGCAGGCCCTTCTGCGCCAGCTCGACCATGGCGGCGAGCTGCGCGGGCGTGAACGGCTTCTTTTCCGCGGTGCCTTGCACCTCGAGAAGCTCACCGGCGGCGTTGCCCACGACATTCAAGTCGACTTCGGCGGCGAAGTCTTCCTCGTAGTCAAGGTCCAGGAGCAACTGGCCTGCGACGTAGCCGAGCGACAAGGCCGCGACCGGCGGGCGCAGCGCCTTCTCCCGCTGCATCCGGCGCAGGCAGATGCCGAGGGCGACGTAGCTGCCGGTGATGGAGGCGGTGCGGGTTCCGCCGTCGGCCTGGAGCACGTCGCAGTCGAGCACCACTTGCCGCTCGCCCATGGCCTGCAGATCCACCGCGGCGCGCAGTGCCCTGCCGATGAGCCGCTGGATCTCCTGCGTGCGGCCGGTCTGCTTGCCCTTCGCCGCTTCGCGGTCGCTGCGGGTGTGGGTGGCGCGCGGGAGCATGCCGTATTCGGCAGTGATCCAGCCGCGGCCCGAGCCCTTCACGTGAGAGGGGACGCGCTCCTCCGCGCTGGCGGTGCAGAGCACGCGGGTGCGGCCGAACGAAACCAAGACGCTGCCTTCAGCGTGCTCGGTGAAGCCGGTTTCGAGGGTGATGTTGCGGAGCTGGTCGGGAGCGCGGTCCTTGCGGGGCACCCGCGGGAGTTATCGCGTCCCGCCGGGTCTGGCAACCGGCACGGCGGCAGGCACTTCGCTGCCAGGCGTGGTCGAGACGGCGTTCGCGGCGGGCGTCCGTCCTGTGGCGACCGCGTTGACTGCCGTGCTTCGTTCGGTCGCTACGGCCGGTTCCGCTCCCGAAGGTCTTCCGCTCTGCGCCACCAGCCTGCGCGAGAGCACCTTGTCAGCGAACTCGCGCACCGCGCTCGCCAAGGCCGCGGCAACTTTTTCCTGGTACGCCGGCCTTGCCAGAAGCTTGCTCTCCTGCGGATGGGAGATGAAGCCGATCTCGACCAGCGCAGACGGCATCTTGGTGCCGGACAGGACCAAAAACGGCGCCTGCCGCACTCCGCGCGACGGCGCGTGCGTGCCGCGGACCACCTGGCGCTGGATGATCTCGGCGAGCGCGGCCGAATCGTTGCGCGCTTGACCCAAGGCGAGGTCGGCGAGAATGCCGCTCACCGCGTCCGTCACCTTCGGGGCGGGCAGGGCGCCCGGGCCGCCGTTCTCGAGCTCCGCGAGC
>DASXHM010000121.1:0-6998 GCA_036488495.1 Myxococcales bacterium
CAGGTTCGAGGGCACGAGGTGCAGCCCCGGCATGCCGGTCGGCACGATCACCTGATCGAGCGGCGTCTTCTTGATGATGGCATCGAAGAGCGTCTTCTCGGCCTCCTCGCCCGCGACGCCCAGGCACTTCGAGGCGTGCCCTTGCGAGTCGAGGTCGATGACCAGCACGCGATGCCCCATCTCGGCGAGACGGAATGCGTAGCTGGTGGAGACGCTGGTCTTGCCGGTGCCGCCCTTGAAGTTGAGGAAGAGCTGGCGGCGCATCGGGCGGTGCGGTGGCATCCGCCCGAGCGCGGCGCGCGCAGCGTGAAGGTCGTCGACGGAATAGACGATCCGCGGAGCGCTCGCGGTGCCGGCGGGAGGGAGGCTCGACTTCACCAACCCCGCCTCTTCGGCTCGAGACAAGTCCCGCGTGGAAACTCCGAGGACCTCCGCGAGGCGCTTGCCCGAGTACCGGATCTGCTCCATCACAAGGCGCCTCCCTGGGCGAAGACGAGCCGCTTTCCGCGCCGCGCGAGGCGGCCTTGGGCGACGAGCGCGGTCGCGAGTTGTGTCGCCTCGCTCTCGCCCAGGCCGATTCGCTCGGCGAGCTCGGTGTCGGTCAGCCCGAAGATGGCGGCTTGCACCGCGTGGAGCGCCTCTCCGGCAGCGTCCTTCTCCTGGGCGGCGCGGACTTCGCGCAGCCGCGCAGGCACGTTCTCGACCGCCGCCGGCGCGGTGGGGACACGGCCCGATGAAGCCGGGCGCGCGCGCGTCACGGCGGCAGGCGCGGCGCGGGCGGTTGGCGCGGCGCCGGGGGCAGGCGCGGCGTCGGGGGCAGGCGTGGCGCGGGCGGCTGGCGCGGTCTCGGTGGCAGCGGCCGCCGCCTCGGTGGTCGCTGCTTTCGCAGCGGCGCGGACCGACGCATCTTCGTCACTGGCAAGCAGCGCCAGGATGTCCTCGAAGCCGCCGGCTGCCGCAAGCGCGGCAGCCCGGCGACGGACCGCTGCAGCCGGATCCTGCGCAGCAGCGGCCACCGCTCGCGTGGCCCGCGAAGACACGCCGCTCAAGGCCTCCGCCGCGGCCATCCGCACGAGTGCGGGTTCGGCCGGCGACTGCAGCGCGGCGACGACCTCGGCCGCTCCCTCGCCGCCGCAGGCGATCAAGGCCTTCGCCATCTGCGCCCGCGCCCTCGGAGCACGCTCGACGCCGAGCGCGGTTGCGAGTGCGGGCGCTGCAGCGGGCAGGGCGGCAGCGAGGAGGTGCCGCGCAGCCTGCTCTCGCCGCGACGGATCGCGCGCCGTGAGATGCCGCACCGATTGTTCGAACAAAGCCCGCGCTGCGACGCCCGCAGCAGCGCCGGGGCCAATCGCTTCCGGGCGGCGCGCTGTCAGCGCAGCGTCCGCATGCGCCGGCGCGTCCGGCCCGAGGCGACCTTCGGCCCAGAGCTTGCGCGCCTCTTCGACCGGAGCGGCTTCGCGGCGCGCCGGAAGCCGGGGCGCGGGCTCTTCCAGCGGGGGCGGGGCGATGCCCGCCTGCGAAAGGAGCCGCTCGCTTTCTACCTTGTGCGCCCGCAGTGCGATGATCTCGCCGCGCAGCTCGCTGATGAACTGGGCCAGGGCGGCCGGGCCTTCGCCGCCGGTCCGGGTCTGGTCGACCATCTCCGCGAGCCACCGCTCGCGCTCCTCGGCGGCGCGGGACAGATCGCGGCGCGCCGCCGTCAGCGACGCCTGGAGCTGCGCGGATCGTTCGCGCTCCGCCTCGAGCGCGGCCGAGTCGACCTCGCCGCGAGAAGGACGGGAGAGGAGCGCTGCCAGCCGGGCGCGGTCCGCTTCCAGCTCCGCCGTCTGCGCGCGCGCAGCCCGCGCCTTCTGCTCGGCGGCCGCGGTCGCCTCTTCGGCGCGGCCGACGGCGGCCTGTGCCGCGGCGCAGCGCTGGTGAGCCGCGGCCAGCTCGGCGGAAAGCTCGGACAAGCGCCATTCGAAGAAGACGATCTTCTCCAAGGCTGCCCGAAGGAGCTCGGCAGGGCTGGGCGTTGCGCCGTCGTCGGCCACGTGCCTTCTCCTCGGCGCCGATCCCTTGACGAAAAGACGAATTCAGCGGATCGAGCGCTCGCCTGGCACCGTATCTTGAATGGATCGCTCGCGTCAAGGCGCAGAAACGCGACAAAAAAAGAGGCGCGGTCGAGGCCCCCACCTCGCCGCGCCCCTGATTGTGCCGCCAGCGCCACCCCCCGGCGCGCCGGCCCCCCCTGTCGCCGAGGCGGGCCCCTGTTCCAGCCTCGACGTCCCCTCCCCCGATGCCTGCCCATAGGAGCAAGGCGCATGCCTGCTTTTTCGATGCGGATTACCTGCGGAAGGGTCGCCTGCTGGGACAGTGCGAGGCGCAGCAGGGAAGCGCGCGGTCCCTCAACGGAATTTCGTTGGATACGGGTCGCGACGGAACGCGCAGAACGCGGTTCGGCATCAGCGGAGGAGTGCCGCACCGTGACCGGTCAGCGACAAAACGCGACCCTCGCCGCGCCAGCGAGGTCGCGATTTGCGCCCTCAAAAAATCGTCTGAGAACCGACGCGGGCGAACCTGAACTTACGCGGGCCTCAAAAAATCGTCTGAGACCTATGCGCCTCGCGGGAGGCGAGACCTATGCGGCCTCGCGGGAGGCGACCGAGGCGAGGACGGAGAGCTCGGCCATCATCGCTGCGCGGCGCTCGAGCAGCGTTCCCTGCGCCGCGGCGCGCGGGATGGTCGAGCCGAGCGGCGTCGCGAAGAGCGGATCCATCCATAACTGCGCTCCCGACCTTCCGGCCCGCCCCGCAAGCTCCACGAACAGGGCCGCGTCCAGCGAGCGCCCTGCGAGGTATAGCGCCACCTGGCCGCGCAACTCGATCGAAACCTCGAAGGCGCCGCCAGCCCAAGAGCACCCGAGCGCCATCTCGGAGGTGCGATCGGGCCCGCCCCACAGACGCGCGCCGCGCTCCTCCGCCCGGGTCGACAGGGATGCCGCGCCCGACATCGACATCGCTTCGGCAGCCAACACCTGCGCCACCGTCTCGCGCAAGAGCGCATCCGGCCCGAGCAGCCCGGCGCCGGCGATGGGCAAATTCCGCTCGGCGAACATCTCCGGGATGCCCGGTGCGCCCAGCGCTGCGTCCCGCCCGACCGCGACGAACCCGCAGCCCGCCTGCGCAGCCGCAGCCGCATAGACGACCCCAGGCGTCACCCAGTCCGCGCTCTGCTCCAAAGCTTTCCACACCTCATCCGAGGAAAAGCCCATCTTGGGCGGGGCGCTTCGCACCCCAGGCAATGTGCAGACCACGACACCGCGGCTGCAGTGATGATGGGCGAGAAATCCGCGCATGTCCTCGCTGAGCGCGTCGGCGAGATGCCGCCGGGTGGGCGCTTGCCTGGCCCCCTGCATGGCGCGGATCCGGCGCAGGTCGGGACGGAGCTCGTCGAGCAGCGAACGGCTGATGAACCCCGCCCGCACGGCTGCCCGGTGGGCGTCGTCGTCCCGCAGCTCGAACGCCCCGATTTCGAGGTCGTTCAATTCCGTGAGGGGGATCTGCGGCCGCAGCGCGCCGGCCTCGACCAGGCTGCCATCCGGATGCACGAGATGCCCTCGCGCCGCCAGGATTCCTGCGATGAGCGAGCTGCCGACGCCGCCCATTCCGACCACGATGAACCCGACCCGCCCAGACCCGCTCATCCGTAACGCTCCCCGCAAGGCGCGCGAGCACGCGCCGAGCGCCTTGTCAGTGCAGCGCGCGTGCCATTGTGTTCGCGGCGGCTCCGCGCTAGAACCCGCTCCCTTTTTGAAGACTGAAGGAGCACGAGATGGCGGAGAACACCGAGACCCGCAAGAAGACCAAGGCGCCGCAGCCCAAGGGCAAGGAAGGGCAGAAGTGCAGCGTCGAAGGCTGCAAGCGCGCTTATCAAGCCAAGGGGTATTGCTTCTTTCACTACGACAAGTGGAAGGCCGGCGAATTGCCCAAGGGCCGCTACAAGACCTGCAGCAAGGAAGGCTGCTTGAAGAAGGTGGTCGCGGGCGGGCTTTGCGCGGAGCATCAGCCGAAGAAGGAAGGCGCCGCGGCCCCGGCGTAGTCGCTAGGGCTTCCCCCGCTGCGCCCGCTGCAGGTGCGTGAGCGCGGCGAGGATCAGCTCCATCTCCCGGTGCGACGGCTGCGCCCTGCGGCAGAGGGCGAGCAGCTCGTCGAGGACGAGATCGGGCTGCTGCGGGTTCAAGAAACCAGCGCCGAGGAGCAGCTCGCGCGATCGGGCCCGCGCGAGCGCGAGCAGGCGGTCCGGCGCGAGCGGCGTCGGGATCGCCTTCGGCAGCGGCCGGCCTGTACCGCGGGCCTTCATCACTTCATAGCCGTAGACCATGACGGCCTGCGCGAGGTTGAGCGAGCTCTTCCTGTCGGTCGGAACGGTCGTCACCGCATGCGCGCGGCTCAGCTCGGCGTTGCTCAGACCGCGGACTTCGTCCCCGAAGACCAGCGCGGCTTCTCCGGCTGCGGACGAGAGGCGCATCGCAGCCGCTTCCGGAAGGAGCGCGCCGGGCACCTCCCGGCCGGTCGTCATCACCACCAGGTCGCAGTCGGCGAGCGCCTCGTCGAGCGTCCGCACCACCCGCATCTCGTCGAGCACGTAGTCGGCTCCGGCGGCAAGCCGCGCCGCCTGCGTCCGATCGAACCCGACCGGCTCGACCACCCAGAGCCTCGCCGCGCCGGTGTTGGCCAGCGCACGGGCGGCCGCGCCGATGTTTTGCGAGCTGCGCGGTCGATGAAGCACGAAACGGATTCGCACATGGAGTATCTTGCGCGCCTTTGGAGGACCCGCAATGACCCGCGAAGAAATCCTGCGCGCACAACTCCCGTACACCCTGCAGAAGGCCGACTTCCCGAACCTTGGCGAGCTGTACCGCGGCAAGGTCCGCGACAACTTCACCAAGGGCGATCACATCGCCATGATCACGACCGACCGTCTGAGCGCATTCGATCGCGTGCTCACCACGGTGCCGTTCAAGGGCGAGCTCTTGAATCGGCTGACGGTCTTCTGGTTCGACAAGACGAAGCACCTGGCGCCGAACCACATCCTCGATGTGCCGGATCCGAGCGTGCTGATCGTCCGCAAGCTCACCCCGCTTTCTCTCGAGATGGTGGTGCGCGGCTATCTGACCGGCTCGCTCCACCGCGATTACAAGGCGGGGAAGGGCGCCAAGGCCTACGGCATCGATCTGCCGACCGACATGAAGAAGGACCAGAAGTTCGACAAGGCCATCTTGACCCCCAGCACCAAGGAGACGGTCGGCCACGATCTGCCCATTTCGCCGGCCGAGCTGGTGGCGCGTGGGACCATCACCCAGAAGCAGTGGGACGAGCTTTCGCGAATGGCGCTCGATCTCTTCGCTGCCGGCCAGGCCTGGGCGAAAGAGCGCGGGCTCATCCTGGTCGACACCAAGTACGAGTTCGGCGTCGACCAGCAGGGCAAGATCTGGGTGATCGACGAAATCCACACTCCCGACTCGAGCCGCTACTGGATCGCCGAAGGCAGCGAGGACCGGTTCAAGAAGGGCGAAGATCAGAAGATGCTGGACAAGGAGTTCTTCCGGCAGTGGCTCATCCGCGAGCGCAACTACCAGGGCGACGGGCCGGATCCGGTCATTCCGGACGAAGTCCGCGCGCAGCTCGCGGGGCGCTATGTCGAGCTGGTCGAGACGCTGACCGGCGAGTCGCCGCAATTGACGCCGGGCGACACCCGCGCGCGCATCGAGAAGTCCCTGATCGCCAAGGGGTATCTGCAGAAATAGAGCGAAACACAGCCGCAACGGGTCAGCAATCCGAACCTCCTACGACTATTTGAGGAGGAACCACACCATGAAGTGCGGACCGGAAGAGCGATGACCCGCGCCCTCCTGATCGAGGACGATCGCAAGCTGTCGTCGCTCTTGGTCGAGTTCCTCGCCAAGCACGGCGTCGAGGCGGTGGCGGCGGCGGACGGGCCGCAGGCCCTGGGGGCGCTGTCGGCGGGGCACTTCGACATCCTCCTCGTCGACCTGATGCTGCCGGGGATGGACGGCCTGACCCTGACGCGCAAGATCCGCGAGCGCTGGAACACGCCGCTCATCATGGTGACCGCGCGCGGCGACGACGCCGACAAGATCGTCGGCTTGGAATTGGGCGCGGACGATTATCTGGCAAAGCCGTTCAATCCCCGCGAGCTGCTCGCCCGGGTGCGGGCGGTGCTGCGCCGCGGCGGTGCGGATTCGCCGGCACGATTCCAGAGCGGCGGTCTCGACATCGACTTCGCCGCCCGGGAAGTGCAGGTGGACGGAAAACGCCAGACCCTCACCGCGCACGAATACGAGCTGCTCTGCGCGCTCGCCCGGAATGCGGGCCGCGTCCTCACCCGTGATCAGCTCCTCGAGCAGATGAAAGGCGATCAGGCGGATGAAGCGTTCGATCGCTCCATCGACGTGCACGTCTCGCGGCTGCGGCAGAAGATCGAGCCGGACCCGCGGCACCCGCGCTACGTGAAGACGGTGCGCGGCGCCGGGTATCTCCTCGCGCGGGAATCCTGAAGGTGACGCGCAAGCTGTATCTGCGCCTGTACGTCGCCTTTCTCGGGGTATTGCTCGCCGTCACCCTGATCAACATCGGCGTCAACCTCCGCTTCGGGCGGCCGTTCTTCGGCTTCGTCCGCGGCGGCACCCGCATGGCGCTGCATCTCGCGCAGGTGCTGCCTCCGGCCGATCACGGCGACGCGCTTCTCAAGGCAGTCACCGAGGTCCACGAGGAGCTCGACGTCGATCTCGCGGTCATCGCGCCGAACGGCGAGGTTCTCGCGCAGGCGGGTGCGCCGTTGCCCGCGCTGGGTCCGATCGGGTTGGCGTCGGTGCGTGCGCGGGCGCCGGGTTGGATCGCCGAGCAAGGTCTGGTGGCCGCTCCGGTACGAGGGCCGAAGGGCAGCATCGTGCTCGCGCGGTTGCCGGTGCCGGAAGGGGCAAGCCGGCTGCAGAC
>DASXHM010000127.1:0-27390 GCA_036488495.1 Myxococcales bacterium
GAGGTTCGACGTGATCCGCTACCGCCCGGTACACAAGCGCGGCGCCATGGGTAGTCGCGTTCGTAGTCTCCATCGGAAATGCCGTCCCGACGACTTTGCTGAATGCGTGAAGCAGCCGGCGAGAGACAACGCCTATGCCGCAGTACACGCAGGTGTACGCGTCGCGTTCAAAGATTCGTTGCTCCGTCGCTCGGCTCGGATACTTCAGTTTCGCCCTCGGCTGCCCGACCACCCCCTCTCTTTGCGTCCCATTCTTGGCGCGGATCTCGAACCGGCGGATTCCCGCTACCTGCGCGTGCTCGACGTACCAATCGCGCAGTTCGCTTTCTTCAATCGAATCGAGCTCGCGCTGCGCCGCAGCGAGACAGCCGGTTGCCGCGAACTCGACCGCCTGCCTGAAATGCTCAAAGCCGGCGTCAACCGCGGGAATCGCGGACAGCAAGGTCGCTTTGCTCCACTTTGAGGGGTCGGCATCGAGCCACTTGCAGCCCTGCGGGTGTCGATCTTTCTTCAGGCACATGAACGCATCCTACACGTCGATCGCCGTCCCGCCGATGCGCCTCCATCCGACTCGCAAAAGCCAGGTCGTCGCCGGCACGACGATCGCTTCCATGCCGGGCGCCGTGGAGCAGAAGTCGTCCGGACCGCGGTCGCCATAGTGCCGTTCAGCGTTCGCAAGGACGTACCGAATGGCGCGCGCGACTTCCGTCGGCGTCCGCAAGAGATGAGCGTGATAGTGGTCCGCAAAGACGGTGCCGCGCCGTTCGAGCAGCACGTTCAGCGCGTGCGCGAGGCGGACGTTGAGTCCCTGCATCCCACGCGACAACGCCTCGCTGCTCTCGGCCTCGACTATCAAGTGCAGATGGTCTCCCAGCACATTGAAGTGGATCAACCGCATGCCATGCAGCCGCCGCGACGCCGCGAAGCTGCGCCGGATGACGAGGAACCTGCGCGATGCGCGCAAGCTCGGAATGTCGCGGCGGACTTTAAGGGTCACATGTGCGGGCAGTGGCTTATCGAACTTCGGGCGCTGCGCATGACTAACCAATGCGCGAGGGCCCTTGGGTTTCCGCCCCGCGCCACGTCGCTTCCCACCGTGCTGCGGCAGCTTCAAATTCAATTGTTTGGGCGACATGAAACGGGAGAGTATCAATGGGGTCTGACATGCCCGTTGTCGCCGCGGCTCTAATCGAACGTGCCTGTTAGAACGACCGAGCGCCGCGTTCATCACGGGTACGCGCTGGAGAAGAGCCGCGAGTTTGCCGCGCAGGACAAGCGCTCTATTGCGCGTCCGTCGCGCTCGGCGCGTCCTTTGCGCTTGGGTTTGCATCGTCGCCATGCGCCGCGCCGGCATCGCGGAGTTCGGTCCGCCGTCCGGAGTGCACTGACGCTGTGTGACGCCGCGGCGCCCTTCGGATCGTCACGGCTCGCGCCCGACGTATGCGTTTGACACCGCCTGTGCGGGGCGCCCATGGTCGCGTAATGGAAAAAAAGCACCGCAGCGGAACGCGCGAACGAGAGGACACGGACGCGAGTCTGCGTGAGGAGCGGTCGAAGAGCGATCTCGAGATGGAGAGTCGCAGCCACGCCGAAGCGAGCGTCGCCGACGCGCTGGTCGCGCGGGCTCGCGGCGATGCCGATGAGCTGCTGCGCGACGTGCGCAACGTCGGCGATCCGCGCCCAGACGCGCAGGAATCGCGCGCCCGCTTGAATGAGGACAACGCCATCCGGCGATCGCGCGACGCGGCCGACCTGAAGCTCGAGGACGAGCGCGTCGAACGGACCCGCGCGCTGGCAGCGCTCTTCGCGCTCGAGCGGGACGTCACCGATCGGCACCTGCAGGCCGAGCGCAACCGTGCGGACCTGGCCGTCAACAGTCGCGACGACTTCCTTGGCATGGTGGCGCACGACCTGCGCGGGTTCATGGGCGAGATCGCGTTCCGGGCGTCGACGCTCCGGCATGCCTCCTCCGACGACGAGAAGGTCCGCAAGATCGGCGAACGGATCCTCCGCTCGACGGCGGCCATGAACCGGCTGGTCGGCGATCTGCTCGACGTCGCCGCCATCGAGGCAGGGAAGCTGACCGTCGAGATCAAGACGGAAGACCTCGCTGCCGTGCTGCGCGACTCGGCCGAAGGCCTCCGATCGGCGGTGGAAGGGAAGAGCATTTCCTTTGCCGTCGAGGCCAGCCCGTCGCCGGTGATGGCTTCGTTCGATCACGACCGCATGGTGCAGGTGCTCGGAAATCTCGTGAGCAACGCGGTGAAGTTCACGCCGTCCGGTGGCAGCATCACGCTGCGCCTCGAAGCGCACGATGCGGCCGCGAAGATCACCGTGGCGGACACTGGCGAAGGAGTTCCGCGCCAAAAGCTCGAAGCCATCTTCGAACGGTTCACGCAGGTGCGGCCCGATCGGCGCGGGCTCGGGCTCGGTCTCTACATTTCTAGGTGCTTGATGGCGGCGCAGCAGGGCCGCATCTGGGCCACCAGCACGCCCGGCGAGGGAAGCCAATTCCACCTCACGCTGCCCCTCGCAACCTGACCACGCGCTGGCGACCAAGACGGGGCTGCAGCCGCGGACGGTGACGGATCAGAGAGGCGATGCCGCGGGAAGCCCCTGTGGTATTGCCCGCCTATGATCCGTCTCGCCACCATCGCCGACGCCGCCGAAATCGCGCGCATCGTCAACGCGGCGTTCGTCGTCGAGCAGGAATTCCGGCCAGGCGATCGCACGAACGCGGCGGAGATAGCGGGCCTCATCGCGCGCGACGCGTTCCTGCTCGCGGAAGACGAAGGGCAGATCATTGGCGCGGTACACGTGCGAGCCTCAAGCGCGAAAGGGTACTTCGGCATGCTCGCCGTCGCCCCGGCCGGCCAGCGCAAAGGGCTCGGCGGCGCTCTCACCGCCGCTGCGGAAGACTACTGCCGCGCTCGCGGTGGCACGGTCATGACGATGAGCACGGGAGAGGAGCGGCGCGAGCTCGTCGCCTGGTACGAGCGCCGCGGCTACCGCGTCACGTCCGTCGAAGTCTCGAACAACCCGGCCTTCAATCGGCCGCTGCGGATCGTGCAGATGGAGAAACCGCTCACGTAGCTCTACAGCCCGCGCCGGTGGCGGTGGCTGAGCGCAGTCAGGTCGTTCGCCGTCGTCGCGACGAGCAGCAGCACCGGCTCCTGACGCAGCGTCTCCCAGGCGCCGCCGCGGTTCGGGCGCAGCGTCTGGCTGACGTCGATCTGGTTCACGACCGACGGAGTGAGAAAGCCCGAGACCTTGAACGCCGCGCCGCCGTCCACCGGCGTGATGTCGACGACGCCGGTCGTGCCTTCCCAGTGCTGGGTGCCGTCTGCCCCGGTCGCCGTCTGGCAGAGATCGAGCGGCTGGCCGGCCATCTCGCCCTTCAGGCAGTCCTTGTCGAAGTACGCGTCGAGGGCGCCGCTGTTGTTGCTGCGGACGTGGCCCGGAGCGACCGCGAAGGTCATGGGCGCCTGGCCGTAGTTGAGGTTCGACGCCAGGGTGACGGAGCTTGCAGAGGAGCCCGAGGTGGCGCACGCCGCCGCGAGCACGAGGATGAGAGAGGCGCGCATGATCAGGTGACGCTGCGGCGCGCGGTTTATTCGCGCAAGCGCGGCCGCCCGCCAGACGCCCGGCCGTCCGCCAAGCGTGAGAGCGCGTTTATTCGTCGCGCAGGGCGACCGCCGGGTCGAGCCGCGAAGCCCGCCACGCCGGATAGATGCCCGCGACCAACCCCACCCCGCAGGAGACGCTGATGCCCACCACCACCGCCCAGAGCGGCACTTCGGCGGGGAACTGCAGAAACTGCGCAATCCACGCCGCGCCATAGCCGAGCACGACACCGATGAGCCCGCCGATGGCCGCGAGCAGGATCGCCTCGATGACGAACTGCATCAGGATGCGCAGCCGCCGCGCGCCGAGCGCCTTGCGCAGGCCGATCTCGCGCGTCCTCTCGGTGACCGCCACCAGCATGATGTTCATCACCCCGATGCCGCCGACCAGGAGCGAGAGAAAGCACATCACGCCGCTCGCGAGCTTCACCATCAGCGACAGGTTGTCGAACATCTCGTGCAACGAGTCGTTGGAGACGACTTCGAAGTCGTTGTCCTTGGCGTTGTCGAGTCCGCGCACCCGGCGGAACGCTGCCACCGTCTGGTCCTGCAAGCGCTTCATGCCGTCGTGATCGTAGGCGGTGAAACCGAGCACGATGGAGCGCGAAGGCCCGTACAGCTCGGTGAAGAGCGCAATCGGGATGGCCACCGTGTTGTCCGGGTTGTCGCCGAGCGGAAGGCCGCCCTGACGCTCGATGGTGCCGATGACTTCCATCTCCAACCGCCCGAGGCGGATCTTCTGGCCCACCGGTTCGGTGTTGGGAAAGAGCGCGTCCACCACCGCCGCGCCGATCACGCAGATGCGGGCGCCGTCCTCGGCCTCGGCCTCGCTGTATCCGCGGCCCGTCGCGATGGGCAGGTTGTTGACGCTGAAGAACTCGGGCGTTCCGCCGGCGACCTGCGTGCCCAGGTCGGTGTTGCTGCCGGCGCTGGCGGTCTTGCCGTACTCCCACATCTCGGCGCCGATCATCTTCGCCTGCGGGAGCATGTCCTTGATCTGGTGGAACTGCGCGAGCGAGATCTTCTTGCGCGCGGCGATCTCCGGCGAAAGGTTGCCGAATTGCACCGCCGGAAAGCGCTGGATCTGAAAGGCGTCCGCGCCGAGCGCGCCGAGCTGCTTGTTGATCGTCTTCGAGAGCCCGTTCAACACCGCCATCATCGCCACCACGGTGAAGACGCCGATGACGATGCCGAGCATGGTCAAGCCGGAGCGCAGCTTGTGGCCGTTCAAGGCTGCGAGCGAGAGGCGGAAGTCGTCCACCCGCGAGGTGAACGCGCGGCGCAGCTTCGCGAGGGACGCCGGCCTTGCAACCGGCGCGTGGAGCGCGACTTCACTCATAACGAAGCGCCTCGATGGGTTGCAGAAGCGCCGCCGAGAGCGCGGGCCAGAGGCCGAAGACGACACCCAGGAACGCGGAGCCTGCGACTCCGCCGATGACGACCCGCGGATCGATGGCGGCAGGCATCGGCGAGAGCGTGTCGATGAGCCAGGCGGCGCCCGACGCGATGGCAATGCCGAAGAAGCCGCCGATCAGCGCCACCATCACCGCCTCGCAGAGGAACTGCAGAAGAATGGTGGTTCGTCTGGCTCCGAGCGCGCGGCGGATGCCGATCTCGCGCGTGCGCTCCTTCACTGAGACGAGCAGGATGTTCATGATGCCGATGCCCGCGACGATGGCGGTGATGATGCCCACCAGGATGCCGGTGATGTTGGTGGCCATCATCATCTGATTGAAGCCTTCGAGGAGCTTGTCCTGCCGGTTGACGGAGAAGTTCTCCTCCTGATCCGGCGAGAGATGGCGGGCGTTGCGCATCACCGACGTCACCTCGTCCTCGGTCTCGCGCACCTTCCCGTCCGGCGCGACCACCGCGATGACGAGCCCGCGCTTGGCGCCGAACGTCCGCATGAACGCCGAGAGCGGAACGACCAGCCGGAGGTCCTGCGACTGCCCGAACGAATTGCCCTTCCGCCCGAAGATGCCAATCACCTCGCAACGCAAGTTCGGCCCGGCGTGGACGGTCTGACCCAGCGGATCGACGCCCTTGAAAAACGCGTCCTCGAGGTCGGCGCCGATGATGCAGACGTTCGCGCCCAGCTCGTCGTCGAGCGCGGTGAGGAAGCGGCCGCGGCGGATCTGCCAGCCGGTCGCGTCCAGGTAGCCTTCGACGGTGCCGCGCACGTCCACGCCCTTGATGTCCTTGTTGCCGTAGCTGACGGTCGCGTTGGTGGAGATCATCGGCGCGATGGCCACCGGCAAGGTCGTGTTCTGCTGCAGCGCGCGCAGGTCGAGCATGGAGATCTGCGGCCGGTCTTTGTACTTCCACCAATCGTTCCCGTTCGCGCCCCAGCGCCACTTGTGGACGAAGAGCGTATTGGGGCCGAGCGTCGAGAGCTGCCGCGCGAAACCCGCGGACATCCCCGACTCGACCATGAAGATGAGGATGACGGCGGTGATGCCGATGGCGATGCCGATGACGGTCAAGAACGCGCGCAGCTTGTGCGAGACCAGGCTGACCGCCGCCTGCACGACCGCATCGCGCAACTCCGCGAAGAACCGGCGCGCCTTCGCAAACGCGCCCAAGCTGCCCGGGGCCCTGCGCCCTGCGTCCGGAACCACCGCGAAGGTCGCGTCGCTCATGGCCGTGCCCCTTGTGCGGCTTTGTCAGCCGCCAGGAATTGAGCCAGTGCTTCGGCGCCGAGCGCTTCCGCGTTGGCCATCGCCACCTCGCGGCCGGGACCGTCGGCGATGACGAGGCCGTCGACGATGCGCACCGCCCGTGGGCAACGCGCTGCCAGCTTGGGTTCGTGGGTGACGAGCACGATGGTGTTGCCGCGCCCGTGCAGCTCGAGAAAGAGCCGGACGATTTCTTCGCCGGTCTGGCTGTCCAGGTTTCCGGTGGGCTCGTCGGCGAGGAGCAGCGAAGGCTGGGTGACGAGCGCGCGGGCGATGGCGACGCGCTGGCGCTGACCGCCGGAGAGCTCTGCCGGCCTGTGCTTCATGCGGTCTTCGAGACCGACCAGCTTCATCGCGTCGACTGCACGCTCGCGGCGCTCTTTCTTGGAAACTCCGCGATAGATGAGCGGCAATTCGACGTTTTCCAGCGCGGAAGCGCGCGGCAGAAGCTGGAAGCTCTGGAAGACGAAGCCGATCTCGAGATTGCGCACGTCCGCGAGCTCGTCGTCGGAGAGCGTGCTGACGTCGCGATTGGAAAGCCGGTACTGACCTTCGGTCGGCGTGTCCAGGCACCCGAGGATGTTCATCAACGTCGACTTGCCCGACCCGGACTGCCCGACGATGGCGACGAACTCGCCGCGCTCGATGCTGAAGTGGATGTCCCGCAGCGCAGGCACCTTCGAGAGCCCGAGGTCGTACGTCTTGACGATGTGGTGCAACTCGATGAGCGCCATCTGCAATCCTTTGCGGCCGTAGCCAAACAGCTACTTAGCTACGGCCTCCCTGAGGGCCCGGCTTGTCTCCCGCGGCCGGCTTCACCTGCTGCTTCACCTTCTGGCCATCCTGCAACTCACGCGCGAGGGTGCGGTACGGTCCGTCCACCACCGTCTCGCCCTCGGCGATGCCGTCCAAGATTTCCACGTCGGTGCGGCTGGCGAGGCCGGTGTGCACTTCGCGCATCTGCGCAGTGCCGTCCTTGTCGACGACGAACACCACCTTGACCGGCTTCGGCTTGCCGGTGGCCGCCTTGGTGGGCGGGTCGTTCGGGGAAGCGGAGGCTCCGGTGTCGGCTGCGGAAGCAACCTTGATCTCGCCTTCGCGATTCGACTTCTGCTCCTTCTTCTTCGCCTCGCGAGAGGTGACCGCCTGGATGGGCACCATCACCACATTGTCGTGCGTCGCGGTGGAGATGGAGACCGCGCTCGACATGCCGGGCAGCGCATCGAGCGGCGGCGTGTCCAGGCCCACGCGGACGAAGAAGCTCGTCACTTCCGCGTCGGTCCCCGGATTCTTGATCTGCGCGTTCTTGCCCACCGCCACCACGTGGCCCTTGAACGACTTGTCCGGAATGGCGTCGATCTCGACCGTGGCCTCGTCGCCCTGGTGGATGCCGACCACTTCGTGCTCGCCCACTTCGGCCTTCACTTCCATGTCGGCGAGCCCGCCCATCAGCATCACCACGTCCTCGCTGAAGTCCGAACCGCGGATGCGCTCGCCGACCTTGTGGTCGAGCTCGAGGATGGTGCCGTCGATGGGAGCGGTGAGAGTGGCGCGGGAGAGGTTGTAGAGCGCGGTTTCGAGCTGCCCCTGGTTCTGCGCAACCAGCTCCTTGTTGGCGTTCAGCCGGCCCAGATCGACCGAGAGCTGGGTCTGCACCTTCTCCAGATCGGAAGTGCTGGCGAGGCGGTCATCGACCAGCTTCTTGATGCGGCCCAGGTCGCGCCGGTCCTGCTCGATGGACGGCTCGATCTGCGCGATCTGCGCCCTGGCTCCCGCCACCGCGCCGCGGAATTGAATGACCTGCGCCTCCTCGAGGCGCTTGTCGATCTGGCCCAGAATCTGGCCGCGGCGGACGTGATCGCCTTCGGCGACGGCGAGCGAGAGCAAGTCGCCGGTGACGTTGCTCGACACCTTGACGGTCTCGCGCGCCTGCAGGTGCCCGGCGGCGGTGACGAGGCGGGTGACGTTGCCCTTCTTCGCCAATGCCGTCGTCACTTCGGCAGGCGGCGGCGGGTGCGGCTTCAGCCCCTGAAAGGTGGCGAAGCCCACCACGGCGAGGATGAGGACAGTGGCGATCCAGCGGCCCTTCGTCATTTGCGTGAACCTCTCGAAACTGCGGCAACCGGGTTGCTCGCTCCGGGCTTCGTCATTGCATCACCCACCTTGCGCCCTGTGCAAGGCGGCTTCGGCTTCGCGGCCGTCGACCAGAGAGCCGACGACGGAGAGCTGCGCCTGGGTCAATTTCAATTCGGCGTCGCGCACTTCGAGCTGGGTCCCTACACCGACTTCCTGCCGGGTGCGCGCGAGCCGCAAGCCTTCCTGGGCAGTGCCGAGGCCTTGTTGAGCCACCCGGGCTTGGGCCCTGGCCGCCGAAAGCTGGGCAACCGCCTTCTGCACATCGGAGGCGACGTTGCGGCGGCCGCTCTCCAGGTCGCTCTGGCTGATGGCCACTTGGATGTCGGCCTTCTCGACATTGGCCTTGGTGGTCAATCCTTCGAAGAGGTTCCAGGTCAGGTTGACGGCGCCGGTGAGCTGGCTGTTCGAGCCCGGGGACGAAGTGATCTGGGCCACGTCGGTGACGCCGCGCGAGTATTGGCCGAACAGCGATACCTGCGGCCAGTACGCGCCGGCAGCGGCGGAAGAGAGCTTGCGGTTGGATTCGACGGTGAGCGCAGCGGCTTTGAGGCTCGGCCTCTTCGAGAGCGCCACGTCGACGGCGTCCCGGGCCGGGGGCGGCTGCGCGGGCTCGGCCATCATGCCTTGCGGTTCGACCACGTTGAGCGGCTCGCTCGGATCGACTCCGACCGCCACCGCCAGGTCCGCCCGCGCCAGTTCCACGGTGCGCTCCTGGCCGAGGCGGGTGATCTCGTCGTTGTCGCGGTTGGCGCGCGCGGCGTAGACATCCGCCTGGGTGGCGCGGCCGCCGTCGAAGAGGCGCTGGGTGAAGTCGGCCTGGTCGCGGCTGCGACGGGCCGCGTCTGCGAACACGGCAAGCTGCCGCTGCGCCCGCACCAGCTCGTAGAAGCGCTGCTCGACCAGATAGGCGATCTGCAGCCGCTGCTCGTCCACCAGGGCGCGGTTTGCATCCGAGGTCAGGTTCGACGCGGCGATGTTGTTCCACCACTTGCCGCCGTCGAAGATGAGCTGCTGCAGGGTGATGCTGCCGTTGTACTGGTTGATGAATGCGAGCGGCTGGCCGGGGATGGTGAGGCCGTTGTTGACGACCACGTCACCGGGACCGACGCGGGTGCGCGAGACGCTGGCATTGAAATCGAGCCTGGGCAGGATGGCGCCGCGGGCGATCACCCGGTCCTGCTCGGAAGAAAGCTGGGTCAAGACCTGCTTCTGCAGATCCGGATTGCGCTGCAGCGCGATCTGCACCGCCTGATCGAGGGTGAGCGGCTGCACCGATTGCGGCGGCTGGAGCGGCTGCGGCGGCTGCGCCGATTGCGGCGGCTGAGGTTGGGCGGCTGCCGCGAGCGAAAGCAGGATGACCGCGAGGAACGAACGAGCCACTGTTTTCACCCTCCTGCCGCGACGGCGACGAGGAGCCGCACACAGACCCAGGCGACGAGCGTGCCGATGAGAGCGCGCCGCTTGGGCACGTCCCCCACCGCGGCCACTCCGTAGCCCATCAGGATTGCGGCCCAAAGCGAGAAGAAGTCGAACGCGCCGCCAAGCTTGAGCGCGGGACCGACCAAAGGATGCCCCAAGGCGGCGAGCGCCGCCGACAGATTCCGCGGCGCGAGCGAGACCGCGTCGGCCGGAATGGTCTGCCGCGCGAATGCCGACACTGCGTCGAGCAGGTCTCCGATGGCCGACGGCAACAGCGTCGCGGCGGCGACCGGCACCACCGCCCTGCCCTTCACCTTGCCCTTGAGGAACCAGGCGAGGCCGATGACCCCCAGCGAGGCGAGCCCGAGCAGGACCGGAGCACGGACGATTCCGGCCGCCACGTGGCTGACCTGGAAGAGCCGTTCGGCGCTCTTCACCTCGTCGTCCACCTGCTTGTCGCTCATCTCGGCGAGCTTGTTGTCCTTGTCGAGCCGCGCCAGCGTGGATGAACGCGCGTCCACCCGCGAGGCCTGGGCAAATCCGGACAGCGCCGCGCAGGCAAAGGCGACCAGGAATGCGAGCCGCGCCTTTCCCACCCGCGCCTGCCGTTCCATACCCGTCTCCGGCGCCACCAGGGCGACGAAGGCGTCAGGAATTGCGCGGGGCGGTTTCTCGGGCAGCTCGGCTTCGTACGACACGCTCAAAGAGGACCTCCGGACGCCCGTGTTACGGCGGCCCGTGCGGTGTATTTCGGATGTTGTGACTTCATGCCCGCTGTCGCGCTAGCATGAAAGCCATGCGGCACCTGCTACCCCCACGGCAGACGATCTGGCTCCTCGTCGCGGGGCTCTTGTGCCTGATGGCGGCGGGTTTTGCGAGCATGCGGAAGTTTGGCCCTCCGCGCGGTCACATCTATGCCGCGCTGCCAAGCAACAGCGCGCGGCCTTAGCTGCATTCCGAGGCCGGTTCGAAGGCAACTCCACAAGCGTAGCCGAACCCGCCCAGGGGGCGGTTTCGGCTAATCGTTGTAGCTCGAAGTCTGGAAGCTCTCCGGGCGGGGCTGCACGACCGGACGGCCTTCCGCGTCGCCCGCGAGCTGGTGCAGAAGCGTCTCCAGAAGAGGAGCGCCCGGCAGCTCGCCCACCGCCTCTTCGAGCCGCTTCGCAAAGCCGCGCGCGGCGCGAGTGCGGTCCACCTTGAAGCCGCCCCGCTCCAGCTCATCCAAGAGCGGTTTGGACGCCAGCAAGGCGCGGGTGGAGGTGGCGACGAGGCGGCTGCGGATCTTCCACAGCTTGGCGCCGGAAGGGTCTTCGATGACGGTCGCCGCGAGCCGCCGCGCGTCCACGCTGCGTTGTGCGTCGTTCTCGCGCAGCCGCTGGAAGAGGATTTGGAGCGGCGGGTAGCGCACCGTCCGGACCAGCAGATCCTCGATCTCCGGCATCACGCACTCGCGGACCACCAGGTCGAGCGCGGCGTGCAGCTCGTCGTCGTGACGGGCGAAGAGCTGGGCCATGGAGAAGATCGCATCCGGGAGCGGGCGCGCCGCTGCCGCCGGAAAGCGCTCGCGGAAGAAGATGACCAGATCCATCCACTGCAAAGCGCGCTGGCTGCGGAGGCGGAAATGCTCCATCGCACCGCGCGGCATCCGGAGAAAGCCGTCCTGATCCTGCTCCGCCTTGCTGCTGCGGATGAGCTGCGGAACTGGAAGCAGGGTAGCGGTCGCGTACTCGGTGTGGACGAGGAACGCCAAGGCCGCGCAGGTGGCTTCCTGGGCGGCAATCGTCGTCTCGAGGGCCCAGCGGGCGAGCGCCTCGGATGGAACGCGGATCTCCTGCGGCTCTTCGTGCAACCGGCGCATGATGTCTTTCTTTCTTCTCTCGGGGGCCGAGAGAGTCGTGCTGGTGCGAGAGACTAGGGCTTCAGAAAACGTTCGCAAGTAGATAACCGTACAAGGTGGGCGGATATTCTCAACGCGCCGCGGCGTCCGGGGTTGCGGGACCATCCGCGCGGCCGCCCGGGGCGCATCCGTGTGCGGCGAGTCCTGGACACATCCGTGCTCCCGCGAGTCCATGTTAGGGGTGCTGCCATGCTTCTCTCGCGCGAGGAGATGACGTTCGACTTCCGCGGCGCGCGGCTCGATCCGCTGCGCGACAAGGCGCTGCTCGGCTGGATGATGAACCAGTTCCTCTACGGCGAAGTGACCGGCATCCAGTGCGGCCACTGGCTGTACGGGGCGCCGGATCTGGACGCTGCCCGCTTCTTCTCGAAGCAGGCGGTCGAGGAGTTCCAGCACGTCGACAACTTCCTCCGCATCCTCGATCTGTTGAACGAGCCTGCAGCGCCGGCGCACGGCATGGTGCGCTTTCTCACCAGCGGAATGATGCCCGCGACCTTCGAGGAGCACGTCTGCCTGGAGATGGCCCTCGGCGAAGGGTTCGTCTTGATGGCGCTGTACGGAGTGATCGACACCATCGATCACGCGGAGATCCGCAGCATCCTCGAGCGGGCGGTGAAGCAGGAGGAACGCCACGTCGACTTCGGCGAGCGCCGGACCATGCAGGCCGTCGCGGCTCGGCCTGCATTGCGGCGGCGGCTGCTCGGGCTTTCGTTGGTGTCGACCTGGGGCGTGAAGCGGCTCGGCTCGTTCATGCGCTCGCGGCTGCCGGCGCATCCGGTGCTGTCCGAGTTGCCGCGGTTTTTGGACTTCACCGTCGAGTGCGCGCAGACGCGGCTGTTGCGGATGGGCGTTCTCACGAAGCCGTTCGCGGAGCTTTCGGGATTGGAGAAAGCCGCCGCCGTGACGGAAGCCTACGGTGCGTCGCTCTTGGGATGGCCGGTCCGCAAGCTCCGGCGCCGTCCGCGATTGACGGAGACTTACTTGCGCGATCCGTACTTGCGAGCGCGCGAGCAGCCGAAGGAACCGCTCCGCCTCGTGAAGTAGCTCAAGGCTTCTTCTTCCGTTTCTTGAGCCAACTCCAGCCGTCTTTCTCGAACCAGCGCCAGCCCCACTTCTCGCTCCACATACCGGGGCCCGTCAGCACGAGCGACAGGACGGTCAGGCCTATGACGAAGAGGACGATTTCCCAGGTGATGCCCATCAGTATGTCCCGGCCGAAATGGCGTCGGTAGCGGCGGTGGTGAGGAGTTGGACGCCGATGCCGAGAGCGGCGAAGCGTTCGTCGTGGGTCTTGCCTTCCAGGTAGCGCTTGTAGATCTGCTGGAGGATGACGGTGATCTTGAAGAGCGCGAAGACGTAATAGAAGAGCATTCCCGACACGTCGCGCCTGGTCAGCCGCGCGTACTCTTCAATCAATTGCTTTCGGGTAAAGGCGCCGGGCTGGAAGGTGGGCCCGAAGGCGAACGCTTTCAATGGCTCGGAATCGGTCTCTTCCACCCAGTACCCGAGCGCGGTGCCGAGGTCCATGAGTGGGTCGCCGGCGGTAGCCATCTCCCAATCGAGCACGCCGACGATGCGGGTCGGGTCGTCGGGCGAGAGCACCAAGTTGTCGAACTTGTAGTCGTTGTGGATGAACGCAGCGGCGGTCTGTGCCGGAATGCGCTCCGCCACCCAGCGTGCGATCTCCTCAGCGGCTGGAACCTCCTCGGTCTTGGCGTCGTTCCAACGCTTCGTCCAGCCTTCGACCTGGCGGCGCGCGAAACCCTCCGGTTTTCCTTCCAGGCCGGCCGCCTTCCAATCGGTGCCGTGCAAGGCTGCCAAGGTCTGCACGAAGGAGCGGCAGAGTGCGGCCATTTGCTCGGGCGGGATTGGATCCTTGGGCTGGGCGCCGCGCAGGATCGCGCCCCGGATCGGCTCCATCAGATAGAACGGCGCGCCCAGGACGGAGGTGTCGTCGCACACCGCCACCATCCGCGGCGCGAGCGGAAAGACCGGGTGCAGCTTCTGCAAGATGCGCCCTTCCCGGCCCATGTCGTGCGCGCTCTTGACGGTGGACCCGAAGGGCGGACGGCGCAGCACCAGCTCGCGGTCGCCAGCGCGGAGGAGGTAGGTCAGGTTGGAATGGCCGCGGGGAAATTGTTGCTGTGACAATGGTTGCCACGGCAAGTTCTGCGTGCGCAACCAGACTGCGAGGCGCGCGAGGTCGAGCTCCTCGCCCTGGCGCACGCCGCGAGGCGCGTCGAGTTTCACGCGTCCTCCCGGACGACCTTCACGCGTCCTCCTGGACGATCGTCACGCGTCCTCCCGGACGACCTTCACTTCAGCTCCAGCCCGTACTTGCGCAGCGCGCGCCTCGCGACCACCGACTTGTGCACCTCGTCGGGCCCGTCATAAATCCGCGCCGCCCGCTCGTGCCGGAACCACCACGCAAGCGGCGTGTCGTCGGTCATCCCCAGGGCGCCGTGCACCTGGATGGCGCGATCGACCACCTCCTGCAGGATTCCGGCGACGAAATACTTCACCGACGAGATTTCCTGCCGCGCCTCGCGCTGCCCTTCGCGCTGCATCTTCCAAGCTGCGTGCAGCACCAGAAGCCGCGCCGCATCGATGGACGCCCGGCTGTCCGCGATCCACTCCTGCACCGACTGCCGCGTCCCGAGCGGCTTCCCCGGCCCGAGCTCGCGCGTGGCAGCCCTCCGGCACATCATCTCGAACGCGCGCTCGCAGATGCCGATCCAGCGCATGCAGTGGTGGATGCGGCCTGGCCCGAGCCGCTCCTGCGCCAGCGCGAATCCCGCGCCGCGCCCGCCGAGAAGATTTGCTTCCGGAACGCGCACGCCGGCGTATTCGATCTCGCTGTGCGTCGGCCATCCGTCGCCGGCCGGGCCCATCACCGGGATGTTGCGGACCAACTTGAACCCGCGAGCGTCGCAGGGAACGATGATCATCGACGCGCGCAGGTGCGGCGGCGCCTCCGGCTCGGTTACCGCCATCACGATGGCGAACGCGGCGCCGTCCGCGCCGGAGGTGAACCACTTGCGACCCTCGACCACCCACTCGCCTCGCTCGAGCTTCGCGGTGGTGTCCAGCCAGGTCGGGTTCGAACCCGCGCGCCCGGGCTCGGTCATCGAAAAACAGCTCCGCACCCGTCCGTCCTGCAGCGGCTTCAGCCAGCGGTCCTTCTGCTCGTCGGTGCCGGCGAGATGGAGCAACTCCATGTTGCCCGCGTCAGGCGCCTGCGCATTGACGCAGTAGTGTCCGAGCGGCGAGCGCCCCAGTTCCTCGCTGACCCGCGCGAACTCCTCCAGAGGAAGCTGCTGCTGCGGCGTCCAGATCCCAGCCTCTTTCGCAGCCGCGCGCGCCGCGGTCAGCGCGGGAGTGAGCGCGGCCCACGACTCGCTCAACCGCGACTCGAGCGGAATGACGTGCTTCTCGACGAAAGCGCGGGTGCGCTCGACGAAGTCTTGCGTCGCAGGGCTCAGCGAAAAATCCATCAGCGCACCGTGAGCTGCGCGGCATCGGCAAGATGCGGCGTCTCGTTGAAGGTGGACAGCGAAAAACGTTCCGTCGCCTGCTCCGGCGTTCCGGGCAAGACCGAGCCTTCGCTGGCGAAGATAAACTCCGAAATGGACGAATTGCGAACGCGAAAGGCCGCGTCGAGCGCGCGGACGTCGTCGATGCCCATCGCGAGTTGCAGCGCGACCCCAATCACTCCGCCGCTGCTGACGACGAGGATGCTTTTCCCCTGGCCATCGACCTTGGCCGCCGCGATCGCCTTGCGCACCCGTTCCTGGAAGGCAGCCCAGGCCTCGACGCCTTCGGCGTCGAGCTGCCCCTGCATCCACAGGTGCAAGGTCGCCCCGAAGAGCCTTGCAAAGGCGCGCCCCTTGGCGGCGTTGCCTTCAGCGGCGACCATCGCGTCGCCGAGCGTCCGCAAATGACCGTGCCGCTCGTACAACTCCGGCATCTCCTGCGCGAAGAGCGGCTCCACCCGCATCTCGTCGAAGCCGTCCACCACCACCGGAGCAGGCAGCCGGGCGACGTCGACGACGATTTCGGCCGTGCGCCGCTGCCGGACGAGCGGCCCGCAGAAGACCCGGTCGAAGCTGTCTCCGCGTCTGCGAAAGTGCTCACCCAAGAGGCGCGACTGCAATTCGCCCAAGCTGGAGAGCCGGTCGTAGTTCTCGGCGAAGGCCGAGGCCTGACCGTGCCGCACCAGCGCGAGCGTTCCCATGGCCGCGCAAGAAAGGCTACGCACGCTTTCGCGTCAAGTGGCGCTGCGCGTCGCGATCGCCTATATGCCCGCGCCATGGACTTCCGACAGAGCTTCAGCCACGGGTCGCTCTACTCCCTTCCGGCCGTCGAACAGCAGGGCTTGGGCAAGGTGTCGCGGCTCCCGGTCAGTCTCCGCATCGTGCTCGAGTCGCTCTTGCGCAACCTGGACGGAAAACGCGTCCGCGAGGACGACATCCGCGCGCTCGCCTCCTGGAAGGCGAAGGCCGAGCGCACCGAAGAGATCCCCTTCGTCGTCTCGCGCGTGCTCCTGCAGGACTTCACCGGCGTGCCGTTGGTGGTCGATCTCGCTGCCATGCGCACCGCGGTGGAGAAAGCGGGAAAGTCTGCCAAGCTGATCGAGCCGCTGGTGCCTGTGGATCTGGTCATCGACCACTCGGTGCAGGTGGACTTCGCGCGGGTGGCGAACGCGCTGCAGCTCAACATGGGCATCGAGTTCACCCGCAATCGCGCCCGCTATGAATTCCTCAAATGGGGGATGAGCGCGTTCGACGGGCTCAAGATCGTGCCGCCCGGAATGGGCATCGTCCACCAGATCAACCTCGAATACCTCGCGCCCGGCGTCCATTCGAAGAAGGACGTCTATTATCCGGACTCGCTGGTCGGCACCGACTCGCACACCACCATGATCAACGGCCTCGGCATCGTGGCCTGGGGCGTCGGCGGCATCGAGGCGGAAGCGGCCATGCTCGGACAGCCGGTGTACTTCCTCACGCCGGACGTGGTGGGAGTGAACCTGCACGGAACGCTCTCGGCGGGAGTGACCGCGACAGACCTGGTCCTCACCGTCACCGAAATGCTGCGCAAAGCGAAGGTGGTGGGCAAGTTCGTCGAATTCTTCGGCGAGGGCGCGGCGTCGTTGCCGGTGCCGGAGCGCGCGACCATCGCCAACATGGCGCCCGAATACGGCGCCACCATGGGTTACTTCCCGGTCGACGAATTGACCTGCCAGTATTTGATTGCGACCGGCCGTCCCAAGGACAAGGTCGACGCGATGCGCGCCTATTTCCAGGCGCAGCAGATGTTCGGCATCCCCAAGAAGGGCGACTGCGATTACACGCAGACCCTCGAATTGGATCTGGGCTCGGTCAAGCCGAGCGTCGCGGGGCCGAAGCGACCGCAGGACCGCATCGAGCTGCCCAAGCTGAAGGAGGTCTTCTGCAAGTTCCTCCAGGACCCGGCGCCGGCCGGGTATGGCAAGGCAAAGGACGAGGTCGGCAAGCGCTATCACCAGATCGTCGAGCCGCCGCCCATTCCGCACGTCGCCGGCGGCGGAGAGCAGACGACCGACGTTCCCACCGGGCGCTCCGGGCAGAGCACCAAGGACACGAACCCCACCACCGAATTGGAGATGATGCAGAACCGCCCCACGCCCGACCGGGTGCCGACGCAGGAAGTGCATCAGATGAAGATGCCGGTGGACGTCGGCCATGGCGACGTGCTGATTGCCGCGATTACATCGTGCACCAATACGTCGAATCCTTCGGTGATGCTCGCGGCTGGATTGCTCGCGAAGAAGGCGGTGGAAAAGGGACTGCACGTCCGGCCGGAGGTGAAGACGTCGCTCGCGCCCGGCTCGCGGGTGGTTTCCCGCTATCTGGAAAAGACCGGATTGCAGCCTTACCTGGACAAGCTCGGATTCGTGACGGTCGGTTATGGCTGCACCACCTGTATCGGCAACTCGGGCCCGCTCGATCCGCACGTCGAGCAATTGGTGAACAAGAACGACATCGTCGCAGCGTCGGTGTTGTCGGGAAATCGCAATTTCGAGGCGCGCGTCCACCAGAGCCTCAAAGCGAACTTCCTGATGAGCCCGCCGCTCGTGGTCGCCTTTGCCATCGCCGGACGGGTCGACATCGACATCTCCAAGGATCCGATCGGCCTCGGACGCGACGGCAAGCCGGTTTATCTGAAAGACGTCTGGCCGAGCGGCGAGGAATTGAATGCCGCGCTCGGCGCTGCCACCGACACCGAATTGTACCGGAGCAATTACGGCCAGGATCTGACCCGCGACGCCAAGGAATGGAACGAAATCCCGGCGCCCTCGGGCGTCGTCTATTCGTGGGACAAGTCGTCGACGTACATCCAGGAGCCGCCCTACTTCGACAAGTTCGGCGGAAAGCCTTCCGCACTGGCGGACATCCGCGGTGCAAAGCCGCTCGCCATCTTCGGCGACTCGGTGACGACGGACCACATCTCGCCCGCAGGCAGCATCAAAGCCTCGTCGCCGGCTGGCAAATACCTGGTCGCTCAGGGCGTCCGGACCGACGACTTCAACAGCTACGGCGCCCGCCGCGGCAACCACGAAGTAATGGTGCGCGGCACCTTCGCGAACGTCCGGATCAAGAACCTGATGGTGCCGGGCGTCGAGGGCGGCGTCACCATGTTCGACGGCAAGCGCGAGCCCATCTACGACGCGGCCATCGAGCACCAGAAGCGCGGCACGCCGTTGATGATCTTCGCCGGCCACGAATACGGCACCGGCAGCTCGCGCGACTGGGCAGCCAAGGGAACGCGCCTTCTCGGCGTGAAGGCGGTGGTGGCGAAGAGCTTCGAGCGCATCCACCGCTCGAACCTGGTGATGATGGGCGTCTTGCCCTGCCAGTTCAAGGAAGGCGTGGATGCCGGTTCATTGAAGCTCGACGGCACCGAGACGTTCGATCTCTTGGGTATCACCAACCCACAGCCCCGCCAGGACGCGCGACTCGTCGTCCACCGCGCGTCGGGTCAGACGGAAGAAGTGCCGGTCACGGTGCGCATCGACACTCCCATCGAGGTCGAATACTTCAAGCACGGCGGGATTCTTCCCTACGTGCTCCGGCAGATCCTGGGCCTCGCGTAATGCTCTCGTAAGGCCCCCTCGACGAGAATCATTTTGCCTTGTGCTGCGATCGCACCGCGAGTGTCTCGCGCAGGAGAGGGAGCACTGCGCGATCCTTCGGGCGGTTCGCAGCCTCCTTCGAGCGAATGACGTCGGCAAGGGAGGCGACTGACAATTTCTCCGTGCCCACGTCGACGGTGACCGATCGCGCGCGCAGGGAGGCGAACGTCAAACCTCCCGAAATCCGGTCATAATGGATCTCGATTGGAACACTGAGACCGCCTTCGATCGCTTCCACGCGGCTCAATTCCGACACCGGCATCGGCGCGGCAGCGCCAATCTGGCGTGCGAGGCGATTCAGCTTTTGCCGGTTCATCTTCGTGTCGCGGATCAACAGGTCGATGTCCTGCGTGGTGACCGGTGCGCCATTCAGCATGCTCGCCGAATTGCCGATGACGATCGCCTCGAGCTTGACCGTCCGTAGCGCACGGGCGAGCTCAGCGAGCGTGGACTCGGGCAGGTCAGAAGACGTAACGGCCGTCCTTCCGTCGGTGGATGAACACGCAGCGCTTGGCGGGCGGGAGCATCAGGTTGCGGACGATGCGGCGCAGGTCGACGGGATCGATCTCGGGAAACTCCGGTGCGAGCCGTTTGCATTCGTCGCGGACTTCCCGCGCGAACCGCTCCGCGTTCGTCGGCCGGCCGCCGCGCGCTCCATTCCGGCGCGCCGCTGCCCGCTTCTTCGGCGTCGACCGTTTGCCGCCCTTCCGGCCCATGTCGCGCGCGTTCACGAGTCGAGCATAACCCAATCGCTTGGGTTGTGCATGGATCGAGTCCAGGTCCGGCTGCGCAACTTGAATCAGGAGTCACGGTCGGCGCCGACCAGATTTGGGTGCTCCTCCACGTCCCAGCGGTGGATCTGGAGCAGCATCGTTTCGCCGCAGTACAGCCTCTCGTAGACGAGCCGGTGCGGGTGATTCGGATCGGCCGGCGAGCGCAACCCGAGGAGCTTCTGATACCAGGCGCTGCTCGCCTTCACGTCCCGAACGGCGATCAAGGTCTGCGCATTTACGCTCACTTCAAAAGCTCCTTGGCGCGGTTCAGCGCCGACATCGAGCACGGCCAGCCGGCATAGAACGCGAGGTGCGTGATCAGCTCGATGATCTCGTCCTTCGTGACTCCGTTCTCGATTGCGCGGGGAAAGTGGAAGTTGAGCTGCTCGGTCCGGCCCAACGCGACCAGCGCCGCGCACGTGATCAGGCTGCGGTCGCGCTTTCCGAGCTGCGGGCGCTCCCAGACGTCGCCGAAGAGCACGTCGTCGGTCAGCTCGGCGAGCTTGGGCGCTACGTCTCCGATGGACTTCCTGGCGCGATCGTTCTTGGTCATGTGCGGCCTCCTGAAAAGCGACTTACGCCGCCGCGGCGTCCTTGGCCAGCCGAAGCGGTACAGTCGCGCGCATGGACGAGCGCCTGGAACGGAACAAGAAGACCGCCACGAGCTTTTATGACCTGATGTTCAATCAATGCCGGCCGGCGGAGGCGATCGCGCAATACACCGGCGCGACCTACATCCAGCACAACCCCGGTGTCGGCGATGGCAAGCAGGCGTTCGTGGACTACTTCGAGCGGATGGCGCGCGAGTATCCGGGAAAGCGCGTCGAGTTCGTGCGGGTCGTCGCCGAGGGCGACTACGTGGTGCTCCATTGCCGCCAGGTGTGGCCAAAGGACGGAGAGTGGGCGGGCATGGACATCTTCCGGCTGGATGGCGACGGCAAGGTGGTCGAGCATTGGGACGTGCTGCAGCGCGTGCCGCCCTCCTCGGCCAACGCCAACGGCATGTTTTGAACGGCACCGAACGGTCCGCGCGAGCGAGTGGCGAACTCGCTTCTGCCGTGCTATCCGACCGCGTTGAACTTCCCTGGGGAGAGAATGAAAACCTTCGCGCTCGCCATCGTCTTCGCCCTCGCCGCGACTGAAGCCATCGCACAGCCGCCTCCGCCCGCAGGACCGAACGGCGCGCCGGCCCGGCCGCAGATGCACGTCCCCGACAAGTTCACGAACCTCAAGGTGTTCCCCAAGGACGTCAAGAAGGACGACCTGGTGCGGGCGATGCGCGCCTTCAGCCAGGGCCTCGGCGTGCGCTGCGACTTCTGCCACGTGCTCAGCCCCGAGGCGCAGGACTTCGCCTCCGACAAGAAGCCGGAGAAACAGATGGCGCGCGGGATGATGGGGCTCGTCCACAAGCTCAACACCGACTTCTTCACCTACAAGGACGCGCCCAAGGCGACCTGCTTCATGTGCCACCACGGCGAGAAGAAGCCCACGCTGACGCCACCGGCTCCGGCAGGCTTCGGCGCACCCGGAGGCGCACCCGGAGGCGCGCCGCATCCCGACGGTCCGAAGGAGTAAGCACCATGACGACGCGACGGACGTTGGTCGCGGGGCTCTTCCTTGCTCCTCCCGTGTTGGCCGCGCCGCGCCGCGCGTTCTGTCTGCCACGAAGAAACCGGCAAAGAAAGACGAGGCCGAAGTCGGGCCGGCGGAAGACCTGATGCGCGAGCACGGCGTGCTCCGGCGCATCCTCTTTCTCTACGACGAGGCGGCGCAGCGGCTCGAATCCGGGCAGAAGCCGCCCCTCGATGCAGTGGCCAAAGGCGCGGACATCGTACGCACCGTCATCGAGGGCTATCACGAAAAGCTGGAGGAGAACTTCATCTTCCCGCGGATGGAGAAGGCCAGAAAGCTGGCCGATCTGACCACGATCCTGCGCAAACAGCACGAGGCCGGAAGAACGGTGACCGCGAGCATCGCCAAGCTCTGCGACGGCAGCGATGCAAAGACGCTCGCGCGCCAACTGCGCGCGTTCAATCGCATGTACCGGCCGCACGCGGCACGCGAGGACACCGTGCTGTTTCCCACCTTCCACGACATGCTCGGCGAGAAGGCCTGGGACGAGCTCG
Organism: Myxococcales bacterium; assembly: GCA_036488495.1. Lineage (GTDB taxonomy): Bacteria > Myxococcota > Myxococcia > Myxococcales > 40CM-4-68-19 > 40CM-4-68-19. The sequence continues at coordinate 21,824 of DASXHM010000127.1, forward strand.
GCGAGCAGTTCGAGGACGAAGAGAAGAAGCAGCTCGGCAAGGAAGGCTTCGAAGGCGCGGTTGCGCAGGTGGCGAAGCTCGAGGAGCAATTCGGCTTCACCGATCTCGATCAGTTCACCCCGCGGTAAAGGACGACAATCAATGCTTGCTTTGATGGTCCTCGCAGCAGCGCTGAACACCGCGCGGATTGAGCAGCTCACCGGCGTCAAAGGCAGCCTCAACGAGAAGGAAGGTGTCTTCAAGGTCTCGGTGCCGCGCAGCGACTTGGACGTGGTCGCGAACGGCGTGCGGCTGACGCCCGCGCTCGGCCTCACCGCCTGGGCCGCCTTCACCAAGGTGGGCGAGCACACCGCGGTGATGGGCGACATGGTGCTGACGGAAGACCAGGTCAATCCCGCGATGAGCGCGGCGCTCGACAACGGGCTGGAAGTGACCGCGCTGCACAACCACTTCGCCTGGGAAGAGCCGCGCGTCCTCTTCATGCACATCGGCGGGATGGGCGACGAGGAGAAGCTTGCCTCCGCGGTGGGCAAGGTGTTCGCGACCATGAAGCAGAAGTGGCCGGTGCCGCAAGCGGCCATCGATCCCGCCAACACTTCATTGAATCCGCAGAAGATCGAAGCCGTGCTGGGGCACAAAGGCGAGCTGGCGAAAGGCGTCTACAAAGTCACCATCGGCCGCAATACAAAAATGGGCGGCCACCAGATGGGCAACGCGATGGGCGTCAACACCTGGGCCGCGTTTGCGGGCAGCGACGACAGCGCGGTGGTGGACGGCGATTTCGCGATGCTGGAGAGCGAGCTGCAAGGGGTCTTGAAGGCGCTCCGCCACGCCGGCATCAACGTGCTCGCCATCCACCAGCACATGACCGGCGAAAATCCGCGGATCATGTTCCTGCATTACTGGGGAATCGGCCGCACCGAAGACCTCGCGCGCGGTCTCGCCGCGGCGCTGCACGCGACGCGTAGTTAAGCTCTCGCGAACCTCGATGGCGGGCTCGGTGAAGGCCTGCGGCGGAGCGTGAGATGAAGATCGTCCTCTTCGGAGCAACCGGAAACATCGGGCAGCGCATCGTGCAGGAGGCCTTGAGCCGCGGCCACGAGGTGGTTGGGGTCGTGCGCGACCCGTCGAAAGCGACTCCGCCGGATCCTCGGGTGAAACTGGTCCGCGCCGATGCCACCGACGAGTCGACCGTCGTCGGGGCGGTCAAAGGCGCGGACGCGGTGGTGTGCGCGATCTCTCCCCGGCCAAACAAGCAGGGACTCCCCGCGCCGTCACTGGTCAAGGCGGCGCGCGGCCTCATCGGCGGTCTGACGAAGGCGCACGTGAAGCGCCTCTTGGTCGTCGGCGGAGCGGGCACGTTGATGGTGGGCGGGAAACGGCTTCTGGATCTGCCAAACTTCCCCAAGGAGTACAAAGCGGAGGCCATGGCCGCCGCGGATGCGCTCGAGGTGTATCGCAAGGAAGCCGGAAACCTCGATTGGACGTATCTGAGCCCGGCGGCGGAAATCGGGCCGGGACGGCGGACCGGCAACTACCGCACCACGCTCGACGAATTCATCGCCGGACCGAACGGGAAGAGCGAGATCACCTTCGAGGATTACGCGGTGGCCGTGCTCGACGAGTTGGAGAAGCCCAGGCACCTCGGCCGGCGCTTCGGCGTCGCTTACTGACGGCTGCCTGCACGCCGCCTCTGCGTCGCGGAGAGCGCACGATGCGTGCAGATAGATGCTTTCGTTGCGAAGTTTCTTGCAGCCGCAGAGAGCTCGTCGCCCCGTCCGGGTCGGGATTGCGCAGCTCACGCGCGTCGGGCGCGTATCCGTTAGGATGCGCCCCCGATGCGCGATTTTTTTTGCCTCACGCAGGCCGTCGTTTGAGCGAGACGCGCGCGATCTTCTGGCGCGGCCTGCGCATGCGCTGCCCGCGCTGCGGCGACGGGCCGATCTTCCGGCGCGTTCTCACCTACAGCGAGCACCGCGAATGCCCGCGCTGCGCGCTCGTCTACGATCCGCGCGGCGAGTCGCTCGCCTTCATGTACCTCAGCACCGCCTTCTTGACCGGCCTGTGGTTCATCGTGCTCCTGGTGGTGCCGCCGAAGAACCTGGCGGTGTACCGGATCTTCCTCGTGCTGGGTGCGCTCTCGCTCTACGCGGTGACGATGCCGGTGCGGAAGGCGCTCGCCATCGCGCTCAACTACTTCAACACGCGCTGAGGGTACGGCTTTCGCGCGTGCGGTCGATGCTTAGGTTATCGCTGTGCGCTGGCTCCTCGTCTGCCTGGTCGCAGCGGGCTGTGGGATCGGCATGGATCAAGGAAGCGGCGACGTCGCCCCTTCCGACGCCGGCCCGCCGACGGCTTCTCAATCCGCCTGGCTCGATCCGCAGAACGCGGTCCGGGCGAGCGCGAAACCCACCCCCACGCCGGCGCTGACCCCGTTCACCTGGTCCGACGACGCCGCGCAAGTCGCACAGGCGTGGGCGAACAACTGCGTCTACCAACACAACGCCGGGCGCGGAAACCGCGGCGAAAACATCGCCGCCAACACCCCGTCGGGCTCGTGGGGCCCTGCGAACGTCGTCGCGGCCTGGGCAGGCGAAGCGAGCGACTACGACTACGCCAGCAATGGGTGCGCCTCGGGCAAGGAGTGCGGCCACTACACGCAGATCGTCTGGCGGGACACGCAGCGCGTCGGCTGCGCGGTGACGACGTGCACGAAGAACTCGCCCTTCGGAAACTCGCAGTCGTGGGACTTCTGGGTGTGCGACTACGAGCCGCCCGGCAACTTTGTCGGCCAGCGCCCGTACTGAGAGTGCGGGGCTCGGTCGCTGCGCCGTAGCCGCCTTGACGGCAGCACCGGCACGACTCGGCGCTGCTTGACCGTACGCGCCGCGCACTGCTAGAAGCGCGTCCCTCGCGGGCCGACATAGCTCAGCTGGCAGAGCAACGGTTTCGTAAACCGTAGGTCGCCGGTTCAACTCCGGCTGTCGGCTCCAATCACGCACAGGTAATTGTTGGTCTTTTTGGCGGCCACTCGCTTCGGCGCCGGATCGCCTGCTACCGTTCTCCCCCATCCTTCCCCCGCGCCTCGATGAGGCACCTGGAGGACCATGGCGGAGCGCATCGGTGTCTGGGACGGCGGCTACATCCACGAGGACAAGCGCGGCCGCCGCGTCTACGTGATCCGACAGCAGATCAACGGCAAGCGCTACGAGATCAGCACGCGGACCTTCACCGAACGCGCGGCGTTGGAGCAGTGGAAGCGGTTCCAGTCGGACCCGGAAGGCTACGACCCGCGCGGCGAGGTGCGCCAGCAACCGCTCTACCTCGACGAGAAGCTCGCGGAGGCCTTCCTGGGCCATTCGCGCCGCGACAAGGAGAACACCGCGAAGTGGGTACGCGAGCAGAAGGTTGTGCTGGCTTGGTGGGCGAAAGAACTGCACGGCGTCGACCTCCGCGGAGCGAGCCTTCGCGACGACATATTGCCGGCGCTCGAGAGAGCTCCTGGTCGATACCGCAGCGTCACCGTCATCAAGGGTCTCTACTCGTGGCTGCGCAGGGTGCGCCGCGACATCACGCTCGACGACGATCCGACGGCGGCCGGCGCGTTGGTCGTGCCAGCGCCAAAGCGAGAGCGCACCCGTGCGCCGAAGGCTGTGCCGCGAGAGCACGTCGAACTGGCCCGCGAGCACCTGGTCTCGACGTACCGCGACGCTCTCGACCTTCAAGCCGAGACGGGGTGGCACGTCACGGAGGTCCAGCGGTTCGCCGCCGACGGCGACTGCGAGCCGGCGAGCTCCGCGCAGAAGGAGCAGGGCATCGCCGGCGTGCTGGTCGTGCGGCACAAGAGCGGCGACCAGCACCGCACCGCAGTTTCAGCGCGAACCCTCGCTGCAGCTCAGCGACTTCGAGACCGCGGCGGGCTCTCAATTGCCTGGTACATGCGCGCGATCAAGTCCGCGTGCAAGGCGGCCGGCCTGAAGAAGCCGTTCGGTCCAGGCCAGATGAGGCACTCGGTCGCGACATGGGCGGTGGAGGCCGGTGCGGACATCGCCACGGTCTCCACCTTTCTCGGGCACCGGAGCCCGCTCACTACGAAGCGCTTCTACGCCACGCACGCGACCCCCCGGAATCCGATGCTCTCGCTTCCGCGGCCTCGCAAGAGGCCTTCGCGACGCTGAAACCTATGCTCAGCGTACGCCGTCGAGACAAGCGCTACCTGGGTTTGAGAGTACCGATCAATCAGTCGCCGGTACATTCGCTTTGGTGCTTCAGATGATCTTCCCAGGTCTCGAAGCGAATGCGTTTGCAGACTTTGCACGGCCAGTCGTTCGCGCCGGCCGGGCGCCGACGGTGCGGCCGACGCTTCCGTGCTGGAACAGGAAGGCCTCGCGCCGCCGCGGCGGCCTCCGTGAACTGCCGGAACTCTTTCGCCTTGGCGGCTTCCTTGAGTCGCGCACTCTTTTCGGCCTTGGTCAGGCCCCCTTGCCTAGCCCGACTCGCCGCATTCCGCGCGGCGGATGCTGCCGCTTTGGCGAGCAAGAGCTGATCGTCTAATTTCTTCTTTCCACGCGCGGCCATGCACTCAAAATACGTCGGCGCAACCGAGAGCGCAACGCCTGTTCAGGGAGGCGCTTCGCCTGGAATGCAGCGAAACTCCCTGGTCTCGCGCGGAGTTGCGCTTGCAGCGTGGCTCCATTCACCCCATTCATCGACGACTGAATCGGTGAGGTCCGCCCGGTGGAGCTCGTCTCGGCGTTCGGTAGACCTCCCCGTTCTGCGCCGAGCGTTCCCGTTCCGCGACCGCAGGGTAATGCCCCCACATGCGACACTACATCTCGAATCGTGAACTAGACCCCCACCGCGCAAGGTAAGCTTCTCCCGCCGGACAGTCGTAAGGTCCGAACGCGCATGCCGCTCGAACCCCTCGATACTTCGCTGGCTGTCCGCAAGCTCTTCACCGACGCGGAGATACAGCGCGTACGCCGGTGCGTTGAAGGGCGCCGGCGCGTTCGCTTCGTTCACCCCGGACCACCTCCTGTCGCGCCGGTGCGGTGGCCAGAGTGGATCGTGGCTATCGCGGCCGTCGGCGCTCTCGCCGTGAACCTGGCTACCAGAGCGCTATCCGAATACCCGCGGATCCGCGTCGCGCTACTTTTTCTGCTCGTCCTACCAGGGACCTTCTGGGTGGTGTCCCGCATCTTCCAGCAGCTCCGCATCCGTCGCTTCCAACGCGATGTGGAGCTCGACCAAGTTGACATCCTTCTCACTCGCGCCGCCGCGCTCGTGCGCTCCGCCGAGTTGGTCAAGAGCGTCGTCGAGCCCGCGGGCCAAACTCCCAGCCTGGGGAACCTCGAGACGTTCCTTCACGGATCTACGGAGCAGCGACTGCGCGCTCAACTCTCCGACGCCCTCACTGGCGCAACCAACGTCGCCGATATGATCTTGTGCTTTCGGCCGCCGCTCGACAACAACACGTTGTTCAAGTGGGGCTCGGTGCTGCGCGACCGAACGATGCGGATCCATCGGGTCGTCGCGGAGATCGCGGCGCTCGCGCGGACAGTGCCGGG